>JAEXTA010000120.1 GCA_023453665.1 Bacteroidota bacterium
TCATTCATCTTAACCAAAAAACTTTCCGGATAAAGATGGATTGAGTTAGAAACTGTCCCAGCCGGATATGGATTAAACCTGCCAAAATAACTTCCATTAGAGATACAAATAAACGGAGTACCTGTAGCGGCGGCAAAATGTACTGCACTGGTATCATTTGAAATCAACAATTTAGCTTCAGAAACCGATTTTGCAAGTTCTGGTAACGAATTACCGAACAAATTTATAAAACGTTTTTCCGAGTCTTTACAAATTATTTTTTCGAATAAATGCGACTCACTTTTGGAGCCCGTAATTATGATGTCATAATCGTAATTGGAAATTATATATTCGGCGACATCCTTAAAGTTATTTGCAGCCCACATTCGAGCCGGGTCACTTGAACCAGGGAAAAGTAACACATAATTTTTTTTAACCAAGCCTGTTCTATTTATTGAAGATGCATCTAAGCTTTGTTTAGTTATTTCTAATTTTTCGCTTAGCAGTTTTCTAAACAACTCTTTATTGATTTCAAACTCAAATAAGTTTTGATTAGAAATTTCGATTAGCTCAGTATATAACTTATTGGTAAGTAACTTTCTTTTCCAGGCTGTAAACTCCTCACCTGATCCAATGCTGCCAATACTATTTACAGCATGTGCGGCATTAACTATAGTATCTCCGAATAATATTTCGCGTGAATGTGTTGTTTCAACTACTGTTTCAAAACCCCTTTTGTAAATAGCTTTTAAGAATTTGTATTTATGTATGAAATTAAAGTAAAACTTTTTTCTGTCAACCCAGATAAAATCATCGACAAACTGAGCATCAAAACTTTCAGATAAACTTTTCCAGATGATATTTCCGCAAAGTGTAATTTTATATCCACTGTATTTTTTTGATTTGCGGACACTTTCCAAAAAATTTCTGAAAAGAATATAATCCCCTATAGCATCAAGCCGGATTAATAATAATGTGTTTTCTTTTTTGCTGACCGGTTTTAATTTTATGATAAAAATTATTATACCGGTTATAAAATAAATTATTGCGTTTTTAATTTTTTTAATTCGGGTACTCAACATTGGAACATGGATTTAAATTAGAAATGAGTTTGATTTTTCATAAGTAAATGATCATCCCACGTTTTACTTTTCAACCGGGTTTTAATAATTGAAAACAAACCACGTTTTGAAAGTGAAATTAAAAGCAAAAAGATACTTGGATTGATTTTTTTTCTTGTGAAAAGATGAACATCTTTATAAGAATAAAAGTTTAAGCCGTACTTCTGTGCGATGAAACTCAAAGTCTTTTTAGAATAAAATGAGATATGCTGACCATGATCAAACCCATAATACCACCAGTCATTGGGCTTTGGAACTGGATCAGGAATAAGCTGAGTCGAAAAAATAATGTTTTCAGAAATATCAATCATCTTTTTGATTTCTCCTAGTGGATTATAAAGATGTTCAAATACTTCGAATGCTGAGAGCAGTTCAATGTCCTTGTTAATTTTGTTCTGATATTCGAAACCTCTTGCAACAAGATTTTCACAATATTGATCAAGCCAGTAGAAATCGAACCCAATGTCCCGCATTAATCGGGTAAAAATCCCGTAACCGCCGGCATAGTCGAGAAAACTTTTATTCTTATCAAAAAGAAAATAAATCAGTGTTGTAATAATTTTGGAAAAATGAATATTCCTGTCAATAATACCCGTGTCTGATAAATTAATAGCACTGTTGTATGCTTCATTTAACCAGTAAGGCTGTTCAGTAAAGACATATTTGCAGTTACTGCAGCAATAATACTGGACATCATACTTGTTCATAATCTTACTTACGAATAAAGCTTCACTGACTGTATCACAAACCGGGCAGGTCATTATTTATCCCAGATTCCTATTGCTGTTTTAGAAATAATTTTCTGATATTGAAGCGGAGCCCAGACTGAACCAATAAATAAGCATATACAAGTTGATAGTATAACACCACTTAATCCCAACTCTAAATTTTTTACTAAAAAGATGGAGAGCGGAATATTAATTATTGCTGTAAAAATTGAACTATAAAACTGAAGTTGAATCTTTCCGACTCCATTAAGAAAGTATGTGAAAATATTATTCCAGTTGGAAATTATAACAAATAATCCCATCAATACAGAAAGTAAAAAAGGCACTTCAATATTCTGTCCAACCCATATCCGGTATACCGTTCCGGAAACAAATATCATAAGCAATACTACAGTTGAAAGAATTCCCCAGATCAATAGAATTTTTTTTACGGATTTTTTAATCCAATCAATTTCATTTTTTGCATAAGCTTCTGTATATGCTGACCAGAAAGGCGCAAGAACAACATTGAAAACAAGAGGAATGAAATAAAAATACCGGTAAGCAACATTGTAAACTGTAACCTGTTCCGGACCAAGCAGCTGGCTGATAATGATATTGCCTGTTGCAAATAGTATAAGTCCTGATAGCTGAATTATGAAAAACTTAAAACCTAGACTGACAAGATCTTTAGAGTAATTATTATCAATGTGTTTTACTGACGGGGATACCTTTTTATAAACACCTCTGAATAAATATAATGATGCTGCTATGAAAACTAACAGCGGGGCAGTGAAGGACATTATACCAATCAAAGTTAAACTGCCGGTAGTGGTTTTGAAAAGAAAATAAACAGCGATCAATGTTAGTATATTACCCAGTACACCGAGGAAACTACTTAACGCCGGTTTTTGATCAGCATTAATTACGGATGAAATAAGTCTTGAAAAAAATAAAACTGCATAAAGAACAAATACATAAATAACCGCAGTTTGAAGTTCATTATTTAATTGGAATGGAGCATTAAACACGGCAGTCCAATCAATAAACCATACAGTGCAGATAAAAATAATTATTATAAGTATGATAATTTTCCCGAAAACAAAATAAGCCGTACTGGTGAATTTTTTAGCTTTGTCGTAATCATTTTCGGCAAATGCTTCTGCCAGTTTGTTCCTTAAACCGTTCCCGATTCCAAAATCAAAATTGCCTATCCACATAACAACCGAACTTAATGTCACCCATATTCCATACTTTACTTCACCGAGATAATCTATCGATAAGGGAACAAGCAATAGAAGTGAAAGAAAATTGAAGCCGTGCAGCAGAAAAATAAGGATGATATTTTTCTTTGCTTTTTTGCCACGGGAATCGTGTTGAAAATTAAAAAGCTTTTTGATTTCAGCAGGGATTACGGACATTAACTGCAATGCAAAGTGTTATAAAATTTGTTTGACAAATGTAGCTGTTTATTTTCCCAGAAACATTCAGAATTGATCATCAGTCTTTATTAAAAAATTCGTAGGTTTTTATTCCGACAAGCTTAAAATATATATACGCGAATACATTTAAGAATTTCCCTATGGAATTCTCCCCGGTATCCAGATTGTATGTCATATACTTTATTACTTCCGCTTCGTCCACAAGTTTTTGTGTTTTTAAAGTTTGCCGCTTTTTTTTAATTAAACCAAAGTTTTTAAAAAACCAGGAATAAGCTTTTAACAATCCGGTTAAAGAAAATTTTTTATACCTATTACTCCAGCCAAGTAATACAGCGGCGCCAAGTTTACTAAGTACATTAAATCCATAAACAGGAATAAGTTTTATATTTGTTTTAACAGAGAAAAACAGGAACATATTCAGCAGCCTGTTTCGTTCCTGCAAAAAAGTTTTAAACTGGTTTGGAGTTGTAATAAATGTTCCGCCTTCAAGATGATAAATCTCTGATCTGTTGGTATGATGAACCTGATAACCTAAAAATCTTGCTCTTAGTCCAAGATATACATCTTCACTATAGGCAAAATAATCATCGTCAAAAGGGAGTCCGAGAATATCTTTTTTGAATATAAGACAGGCTCCGCTTGATGAAAAGATTTCTTCTTCCTTATTAAAGATGAGCATAATATTATGACCGAGAAAGTTGACCGAGCCTTTTTTGTCCCAGTACTTCATTGGAGTATGTTCATTTAATATGAGAGGAGACGCTATAGCAACATTTTCTTTGTCAACTGCATTAATCAATTCTTCCAGCCAGTTTTCTTTTACGATAGTATCATTGTTCAATAATACAACCAAATCAGAATTTGTATGCTTTACACCAAGGTTATTACCGCCGGCAAACCCCAGGTTTTTATCCGATTTTATAATTCTCACACCGGGAAAGTATTGATCAAGATAATCAACACTGCCATCGATGGAATTATTATCAACAACTAAAATTTCATAATCCTTAAAACTCTGTTTTAATACGGATGATATGCAATCGCCAAGAAAATGTTTCCCGTTATAGTTCAGAATTATAATTGAAACTTTCGGCATTTATGTAGTTATCAGGTTGATGAATAAAAGTCCATAGTATCAATACAACAATAAAAAAACCTTTTATAAGAAAAAAGAATATGGCAAGAGGGAAGCACAATCACTCTGATTTCTTTTTTATATTTGTCCGGTGTTTCCTTAAACCTTTTATTGCGGATACAAGACAAATGAAATACATGATTGTAGTTAATACGATAAACCGTTCAATAAACCTTGTTGAACGTTGTCTTGATTCATGTCTCTTGCAAAAGGTAAAACCTGTTCAGGTTGTTTTGATCGATCAAAACGAAAAATTACTCGTATTAAAAAATGAAATTAAGACAAACCCTGTTTTTCTTCATTCAAAAACTACAGCAAAAGCAGTTTCTGCTGCACGCAATTCTCTAATAATTCCTACTGGAGTTGAATGGATTTTCTTTTGTGATGATGATGGTTATCCATCGCCGGGATATTCTGAAGAACTTCAAAAAATTATTGAAGACAATCCATCGATAGAAATGATTGCTGGTAAGATAATCAGAGAAGATACCAATACAGCATACACAATCAGACAGAATAAATTTAATTCACTAAAAAAATTCAGATATACAAAAAACCTTATGGGCTCCAACTTTGTCATAAAAGCTGATGTCTTCAATAAACTTGGAAGATTCGATGAAAATTTTGGTGCGGGATCATACTGGGGCAGCAGTGAAGAAACAGATTTATGCTGGAAAGCTTTTTTTGCAAATGTGAATATGGAATACTTCCCTCAATTAGCGGTTTATCATGTTCCTCCTTTCCAGGAATCTGTTAAAAAAGGTTTTTTAAAAGCTTTCAAATACGGAATCGGAAAAGGGGCTCTTGTATATAAATGGCTTTTCAAAAAGAAAAAAATTATTGTGATGTATGAATTATTGGAAATGATGATAGTTCCTTTCATACAAATGCTGCGTGGTATTATTGTTTTAAAGTTTCAACTGATTCCGAACAGTTTCGCTACAATATCAGGCAGGTTGTTTGGTTTATTGAAAGCCTTTTTTGCTGGCAGGTTTTAATTGTTATGCTTCAGTCGTTTTAAAATTCCCAATAGTTTTGACCCACCCGTTTTGATTAATAATATTCTGAAAAAATATAAAACTAATCTTACAAGCAAATTAACTTTTGTTTGTAAGGAATAATTATCATTCTCGATCAAAGCTCTTCTGCACTCTTTGATAGCGGCATATTCATTTACAACGGAACTTCCTTTACCATCCATTTCTACAACAGGAACAGAATCCACATAAAAGCTTTTATAATTTAGTTTCAAAAGCCTGAGCACAAACTCAAAATCCATAGATATTTTGTACGACTCATTAAATCCGCCTACTTCTTCAAATACATTTTTTTTTACAATCATTGTAGGATGAAGAAACGGCATACCCCGCCCGGGATTTTTCATTGGAGGTTTCATAACAATTTTTCCTCCATGATCATCAACAAATAAAAGATTTGAATGTACAAATTGTACGTTGTTGTCCATCAATATTTTTTTGGCATTATTCAGATAAGCTCTATTTATTAAAACATCGCCGCTGTTGAGGAACATTATTGAATCACCAGAAGCAAGTTTCAGCCCTTTATTAAAAGCATTTGCTATTCCCGCGTCCTTCTCATTTACTACCAGACCATCATAGTTACGCAGGTATTCAACCACATGGGGGTCATCACCGCCGTTTATAATTATTGATTCAATTTCTGATCTCGCAGGGAGTGAGTTAAGTGTGCGTTTCAGTTCATCTAAATTGTTATATGTAATAGTTATTATGGAAATCATTTAGTTAATCCGAAACCGCAATTATTGAGCGAAAATATTTATCTTAAGTATGAATTTAATTTAAATGTTGAACCAAATTTATGGAAACAATTGAAAACTGCAATTGTGCACGATTGGTTTGCAAGTTATGCCGGCTCTGAAAAATGTGTTGAATCATTTACCAACATATGGCAGGATGCTGATGTTTTTACGCTGTTCAATCTATTGAACTATGATGAATCTCAGAAAGTTTTTAAGAATAAAAATCTTAACACTTCATTTCTGCAAAAAGCACCATTCATTAAAACAAAACACAGGAACTATCTTCCGCTTTTCCCTTTTGCAATAGAACAGTTTGATGTCAGCGGTTATGATTTCATTTTAACAAGTTCACATGCTGTGGCAAAAGGGGTGATAACAAATCCTGATCAATTGAATATATGTTACTGTTATACTCCCATCAGGTATGCCTGGGACCTCTATCAGCAGTACCTCACAGAAGCTAAGCTTACAAAAGGATTGAAAGGATTAATTGCAAAATCAATTCTTCATTATATCAGGATGTGGGATTCAACAACAGCAAACAGAGTTAATTATTTTGTAGGAATATCAAAGTACATCGCGAATAGAATAGAAAAAATTTATGGAAGGAAAGCTGATGTAATTTATCCTCCGGTTGATACAGATAAATTTACCTGCGGTAACGGGAAAGATAATTACTACCTTGCAGCATCACGGTTCGTACCTTATAAAAAAATTGATTTGATAGTCGAAACATTTAAAGATTTTGGCGGCAGGAAATTAGTTCTGATAGGTGATGGTCCGGACAAGAAAAAAATTGTACCATTGCTTTCAGCTAATGTTGAGTATATCGGCTATCAACCGGATGAAAAACTTAAAGAATATATGCAGAACGCGAAAGCATTTATCTTTGCTGCTGAAGAAGACTTCGGTATAATTCCTGTTGAAGCGCTTTCCTGCGGAACACCCGTGATAGCATTCAATAAAGGTGGAGCATCTGAAACAATTATTGATGGTGAATCAGGGATACATTTTAACGAACAAAAAATAAACTCTTTGCGGGAAGCTATATTACGATTTGAAAAAAGTGAAAATAAATTTGATCCTGTTACTCTTAATCAATACGCAAAAAAATTCGACAGGAGTGTATTCGAAAAAAACATAACCGAATATGTTCAGCAAAAAAGTGAAATATTCTTTAATAAGAAAAAACCATGAATTAAAGTTTCGCTAAAATGTTTGGCAACAAAAAATCATTATACTACCTGCGTTTATTTATTGATCTTCTGATCATTAATATTACATTTCTATTATCTGCAGTACTGGCTCAGTCCTGGGAAATTCTTCTTGAAAGAAATTACATGTTCATTCTCATGGCTGGTTTAAATTTTTTATGGTATTTCGTTTCCGATGTAATAAATTTTTATGATGATTTTAATATCAGGCATTACTCTTACCAGTTTATAAATCTGATTAAACAGGTTGTCGTTCAAATATTCATTTCTATAATTTTTATTTTTGCAGCAAAGGAACTTTTATTTACAAGAAATTTTCTGCTGTATTATTCATTAATAATAATTGTTCTTATAAGTCTAAGAATAATTATGCTTCGGCTTTTACTTCGTAGTGTAATGAGCCAGGAAAAAAAATTAAAGAACCTTCTGGTGATAGGAACCGGTGAAATAGGGTTCAACTTTAAAGAGTTAGTTGAAAGACATAAAACATTCGGATTTAATTTCAGGGGTTTTATAGATACGGATAGGGGGTTTGCAAGGGAAGACGAATATCTGGGAAATATTGAATCTTTGCGTGATGTTTTACAGCAAGAGAATATTGACGTAGCTGTTGTGGCATTGTCATTGTTTGATGCAGATCAGTTAGAAAAAATTATGAAGACCTGCAACCGGGATGCCGTACGCGTTCACATCATACCGGACTATTTTAAGTTCTTATCTAAAAAATACCAGGTAAACATGATCGGTGATTTTCCTGTTATTACTGTAAGAACCGAACCCCTGTCTGAAGTCCACTGGAGAATAATGAAAAGAAGTTTTGATGTTTTATTCTCGTTGATTGTGTTTCTTACAATCTTCTGGTGGTTATTTCCGTTAATCTTTTTTCTAAATCTTTTTAACTCACGCGGCAGTTTACTTTTTGTTCAGGAGCGGACAGGCGCAAACAACAAAACATTCAGATGTTATAAATTCAGAACGATGTATGAGCAAAAAGAAACCGGTAATTTTATTCCTGTTGTTGAAGGAGATGAGCGAATAACAAAGCTCGGCAGGTTTTTAAGAAGGACCAACATTGATGAACTTCCACAATTTATTAATGTACTCAAAGGTGAGATGTCGGTTGTCGGTCCGCGTCCGCATATGATTTCATTCCAGAAAATTTATGAGCAGATGGTAGAAGAAATAAAAATACGAAGCTGGGTAAAACCGGGTATAACGGGTTGGGCACAGATTCATGGGCTTCGCGGCGATGTACCGGATTTTGAAGAAAATAAAAAACGAATGAAAAAAAGAATTGATTATGATCTGTGGTATATCGAGAACTGGTCGTTGTGGCTGGACTTTCAGATTATTATTCTTACAGTCTGGCAGATGCTCAAAGGAGATACAAAGGGAATTTAAGCGGGCATTTCAGAAACATTTTTTATTTATGACAAGAGTGAATCACTTCTAACAATTCAAACGTCATTTCTATTTGCTTTGAGGTTGAATCAACTTTACAGGGCAGTAGTTGCCTTTTGTTAACTATTGTTAAAAAAATATTTAAGAAAAATGTTTTTTAGTTTTTCAATTTTATATAAGTTTGAACAGTGTTAGAATTAATTAATTTCAGGGAGAACGGGATGCAATTTTCTTTTAATGATGCATCTGCTATTCATAACATACTGCACCAAACCTTTCGGGGAACTAAATCCTTGTTCAATTCAATCAGAATCTTTACACCTGAAATTCCGTCATTGTACAACACCAATGATAGTACATCTGAAAAAATTATTGTATTAACTAACAATGGAGAAGTGCAAACGGAAGCGGTCACTCAAAAATATTTTTCAGCCGCTTCATTCGGGTGGATAATAAATCTTTAAAGATTTTGTTCATTCTACCTTTGTAAATATTTAGACTAATTTGTCCGGACTCCTGTTTATTTACCAGGGATATTTTTAGTGAAAATATTCAACTCAAAGTAAACCGTATTGAAATGTTTGTTCGGTCAATCCTAAAATAAATTATAAAACATTATAGCAAACTGAACTGCTGTAATAATATATCATCAATCTAATAGAGGTAAAATATGAAGAAGTTCTATTTTGTTCTTTCTCTGCTCCTTGCTTTTTCATTCACTCTGGCTCAAAACCAGAAGAATTCTTCCGGAAACCTGGCCCCTTACCAGGTTTCTACTGAAGACAGAACTTATGTCCAGAACAACAATCCTATTGTTCTTGGCACCAGAGGAAATACTGAGTTAAACTACATCTTTACAGATTTTGAAGACCAGGTATTTCCACCTACAGGTTGGACATTAGAATTTTCAGGCACAGCTTATTGGACTTTAGTCACCACTTGCAGTGGCTACGGAACAGGTGTGGCTTCAGCTAAATTTAATTTTTACAGCGCTTCGACTGGAACAACTCAATCATTGATTACCAGTGTTATGGCTCCTACAGTAGCCGGTGATCAACTTGTGTTTGATCATGCTTATGCAACCTATACAGGCGGCGAAGATGATCAGCTTCAACTTGAAACATCAACCGATGGCGGAACAACATTTACAACTTTAATTTTATTACATGGCGGAAATTCAGGTGAACTGGTAACTGCACCTGGTCAAAGTGGTACATTTACACCAACGGCAGCTCAATGGGCTACAAAAACTTTTGATCTTCCTGTTGGAACGAATATGGTTAAATTCAAAGCCATCAGTGCTTTTGGAAATAATTTATATGTAGACAATATTAAAATTGGTACAGCACCAGCAAGTGACGTTGGTATGTTCTCACTTGATATTGCCGGAAATATTTTACCTGGTTCAATAACACCACAAGCAACAGTTAAAAATTTTGGAAGTGCAGCACAAACATTCAACGTTACAATGACAATTGTACCGGCTGGTTATACTTCTACAAAAACCGTAACCGGACTCGCTCCAAATACAACCCAGCAAGTTTCTTTTGATAACATTAATGCTGTAGTTGGTACTTATACGGTTAAAGCTTATACACAGCTCGCTGGTGATGTTAATGCATTGAATGATACACTTCAAAAAGTTGTCAGTGTAACAGATGCTACATGGATGACAGCAGCAAATATAAACGTTGCAACTTATATGGGTACAGGAGCTACTTACAAAAACGGCGCAACTGAACTTTTATTCTCAGCAGGCGGTAACTCAACAAATAAAACCGAAGTTAACAAATATGATTTTGCAACAAACACATGGGTTGCTGTAGCTCCATTGCCGCAGCCAAGAGTTGTTACAACGTCAGCAGCTACTATGGGTTATTATTTTGTAATTGGTGGAAGTGACGGTGCAACTACACCGGCTTATGTTAACACTACCTTCAAATATGATATCGCAGCAAACACGTGGTCAACAGCTGCAACTTTACCTGGAAATGTTGGTTGGGGCGATGCATATCCTTACCAGGATAGCTTGATTTATTTAGTAGGCGGATATGACGGAACAAACTATTTAACATCTGTTTTATTATATAATGTAAATACAAATACCTGGAGACCGGCAACATCATTACCAATTGGTATCTTCGGTGGTGCTATGGCTATCTATAACAATAAAATAGTTTACGTAGGCGGCGCTACCGCTGCGGGCATTGTAGGTACAACTTATGTTGGTACAATCGATGCAAGTGACAGATCAGTTATTACCTGGACAACAGGTACAGCATATCCATTAGGTGTTAAGTTCCGTTGGGATGCAGCAAGATGGCAGGACGGTATCATCGTTGCAGGTGGAAGCCCGACAACATCATGGACAGGAACAACAGATTGTTATGTTTATAAGGTTGCGACAGATACATGGGTTCCTCAATTAAATAAACCAACCGCAATTCTTGGTGCAGCAGTTGGCAGTATCCAGACAGCTACTAACGTGTGGAAATATGCAGTTGCTACAGGGTACAATGGTACAGCAGCTTCATTGTTAACAGAAGTTTTTGTTGATAATTCTTATGTAGTTCCAGTAGAACTTGCATCATTCACAGCTAAGAATATCAACGGAAACGTTGTACTTAACTGGTTAACCGCAAGTGAACTTAATAACAGCGGATTCGAAGTTCAGAGAAGATCAGGCAATGAAAATTTTGCAGCTATTGGTTTTGTTGAAGGCTTTGGAACAACATCACAGGCACAAAGTTATTCATTCACAGATCGTGAAGCTGTTAGCGGTAATTATACATACAGATTGAAACAAATTGATTTTGACGGAACATTCAGCTACAGTCCTGAAGTTAATGTTGGTGTTAATGTTCCTGCAGAATTTAATTTAAGCCAGAACTATCCAAATCCTTTCAACCCATCAACAAAGATTAATTTTAATCTCACAGTTGATTCAAGAGTAAGCTTTAAAGTATTTGATATTCTTGGTCAGGAAGTATACTCATCACTAAACCAGAACTATACTGCCGGTTTACATACAATTACATTCGACGGCAGCTCAATTAATAGCGGTGTTTATTTCTACAGATTAGATGCAGCCGGTATTGATGGAAGTGAATTTAGTTCAGTAATGAAAATGATTCTTGCCAAATAGAGAAGTTTGGTAAGAAGCAAGAAGAAGAGGAAGGGCGCAGCAATGCGCCCTTTTTATTTTTAGAACAATACATCAGTTTAATACAGATCTCACGAGAAGTCTCTAAAAGATTCTTTCACTCTATCTAAAATGATATTATTTTGCAACGTTGTTTTTATTGAAATCAAGATGATAATTAACCGAGTAAAAATTAAATCACTTAAAATTTATATAACGTGAGCAAAAAAGAATCAAAGAAAAAACTATCCGGGGCAAAAGTAAAAGATCAGCAAAGTAAAACAGTTAGCTTAATTTATTCTCAATCACCGGGTAAGTATTTTAACTACTTAATCTATCTTCCTGTACTCTTAGTTGTGATTGGCGGAATTTATTTTGTTTATTCATCATATGATAAAAATGGTTTCTTTGGATTCCCACTTGATGATCCCTGGATACATCTTACTTTTGCAAAAAATTTTGTTGAGTACGGTAGTTTTTCATATTTCAAAAATGAAATAGTCACTTCAGGATCCACTTCGCCCATATACACACTTTTAGTTTCATTGTTTTACCTCTTTATAAAAAATGAATTTATTATTAGTTATCTGACAGGAATAATCTTCGGAGCATTGTTTGTATATATTTTTATAAAACTTTCTAAAATTCAGTTTGGCAGCTCATATATGCTTGCCGTTTTTACTGCTCTGGTTGTTTCATTACAACCCAAACTGAATCTTATTAATGTTTCCGGAATGGAAACATCAATGTTTATTTTCTTTATCGCGGGTAGTTTCTATGCTTATCACAACAAAAAAATAATTTTACTCGGAATTTTTCTTGGACTAACTATATGGTGCCGCCCCGATGGTTTTGTCCTCTGGCTTGCAATTGCTCTCGACTTCTTTTTAAGGCGGAATTATTTTGATAAAAAATCAGACAGTGAAACGCATTTTTCAATTGCGGAAATTTCGAAAGCCTTTTCTGTCGCATTTGTATTAATTGCAGGTTATTTCCTTTTCAACTACTTACTCTCCGGTTCATTGCTTCCAAATACATACAGAGCAAAACTTGAATACTACCAGAATAATGAAAGAGCGAATTTTTTACAGAATGATGTGATCAATTATTTTTCAAACGTTGAGTTTATTCTTATCTGGATCCCTTTTTTCATAGCTGTCGTTGTGATGGCAAGATCATTTTTCAAACGGAAGTATGATCCTTTATATCTATACTTATTTTTCATAGTTGGGTTGATAGCAGTTTATTACATCAAGCTTCCTTTTGCACATAGGTTTGGCAGATATCTTATTCCAGTTATTCCGTTTTATATTCTTATTGCCTTAAGCGGCGTTAAGATCATTATTGATTTTATACATGAGAAATTCGGTAAAGGAAAGAGCCAGCTTCCTAATATGGTTTTCATTCTTTACATAATTGCTTCTTTAACAATTATCATAAATCAGAATTCCAAAAATCTGGATGAATACACCGTACTGTGCCGTTATCATAATGAACGACATGTTGCTGCAGGTAAATGGATAAAAGAAAACACAAATGAAAATGCTTTAATAGCAACGCATGATGTAGGGGCAATTGCCTTTTATGGTGAAAGAAAATTAATTGATATGGCGGGTCTTGTTACGCCTGAATTAATTGATCATCTGAATAACCGCTTGTATTCAGAATACATAAACAAATATCTCGCTGAACACGATGTTGATTTTCTCATTACCCTTAAGAACTGGTTTGAAGTGGTTAACGATAAACCGGTTTACATTCCAGTAAATGAGTTTGAATTTATGGAAGTATACAAATACGAATACGGAAGAACGCACATACAGCCGAAAGAAGTCACACAAATAAACCAGGCAGCAATTCAAATGCTTCAAAGCGGGGCTGCCGCGAATGCTTTGCAATATCTTAATCAGTCATTGTCGCTGGATCCAAAATCTTCACAGACATATTTTTTACTTGGAGCTGTGTACGAAGCTATGCGAGATTATACGAAGGCGGAAAAAAGTTTTAGTAAAGCATTGGAATTGTTCCCTGAATATACAGAAGCTTACTACGGTTTAGGACAGACTTCGTTTAATCAAAATAAGATTGAAGAAGCAAATTATTATGTGAATAAATGTCTCTTGCTAAACCCTGAATATCAGCCCGCTAAACAACTATTGGACAGGATAACACCAAAACTGGTTAACTGACAAAATAAAAAAGCCGTACCGGGCAGTTCTCTTCGATTAAATTAATGGTTCAAATAGCAACGGATAAACTATTTGAGACATTTTTCCGATAATAAATCAGATGATATAAGATGTCGGATAAATGAAAATCAGTGGCATAATTCATGAAACATCAGCCCAAAATCATTTAGTCCGCCATTCATTAACTAAAGTTCGCAAGGTAAATATGAACAAACATCTGACAGAAAAAATGGATGAGATTCACCAGCTAATCAAAAAGATTATTGAGCTTGAATACAAACAGGCACTAAATAAAGGTTTGCTGGAACCATCAGCAATTGCCAATAAAATATGGGACGTACTGATTGATAAAAATGTGATCACCGTTCCGGTTCCCGAATCTGCCTGCGGTTGTTATGAAGATACGGATGAATAGAATTTAATTTTGTACGATAAAATTATTTTGATTTCTTCTTTTGTGTTTCGGTACAATTTTCTGCAATAGCTGAGAAAGCTTCAACAAACCCAAGTTCTGCAGCCTTTTTGAGATCTGAACAGCCTTTTGTTTTATTCTTAAGATTCAGTTCTGCTAATCCTTTAACATAGTAGGCACGTCCGTCTTTAGGATCTAATTTAATCATCATCTCATAGTCTTTTACAGCGCCTTTAAAATCATCAATCATAAATTTTGCTTCGCCGCGCATGTAAAAATACTGCGGTGTCTTGTTATCAAGTTTTATTGCTTCTGTAAAATCTTCTATAGCACCTTCATAATCACCTAATATTCCTTTATCGGTACCTCTGGAAATATATGCGTTTATGTTTCGGGGATCTATTTCTATTGCAGTTGTAAAGTCATCAATGGCGCCGAGCGGGTCTTCAATCATTCCTTTTACATTCCCTCTGTTAACATAACCGCGTGCATCATTCGGTTCAAGGTTTATATATTTTCCATAGTCTTCTATAGCGGCGCTATAATTATTGTTAAAACTATTCAGATATGCCCGGGCAAAGTATGCTTCAGAAAAATTTTCGTTTAATCCAATACAGATATTTAAATCTTTAAAAGATTCATTAATGTTTTGCAAATCAAAATGACATAATGCCCTGTTAAGATATGCTTCAGCAAAATTTGGTTGAAGTTCGATTGCTTTGGAATATGTTATAAGAGCTTCGCGCAACTGCCCGGTTTTGCTCAAGGCTTTTGCTTTATTAAAATATATTTTTGATTCAGGTGATTTGGTAAGAGCTATATCAAATAATTCAATGGCCTTGTAATAATTGCCCTGTGAAAAAAAATCCATTCCTTCAGTAAAATAATCCTTTTGTACAGTAGAACAAGAATGTAACAGAATCAATAAAGAGACAATGACAGACGGAAGGATTATTTTTTCGTCTAGTATTGATTTCATTTGAGAGAGTGATGAAACCATCCCGGATTATTTTTTCAGATAGTGAAGATAATCTGAAATCAACTTCCTGATAATTGAAGTTTCAGATGTAAGCCAGAATAATTTATTTTCTAGTGAGAATATAAAATGTGATTGACTGTAACCAAGGCATTTATAGATTTTCAAACCATCGATATAAAAAATATCACCATTGGTAAATTCAGTGCTTCCGCTTGCAATTTTATCAGTCATTCTTTTAAACTCATCCTGTGCAATGAATTTATCATCAAAATAAGAAATATAGATTGTCGCCCCGCCTTCACTTCCGGAATAAAAACCTATTTCATTTTTGTCAGAGCCGACCACGCCCTGGTGCATTCGAAGTAAAAAATCTTTTGCTTCTTTGCCGGTTAATTTTTTATCAAGGGTAAGAGATTCAAATTCTGCTGGTAATGGGTCTTGTTCTTTTGAACAACCGGTCGGAATTATTAAAACAAAAACCACCGCGATAAACAGAATAAACTTTACAAGATGTCTATGTTTAATGTTTGACAATTTATTACCTTAATGATTTTGTAAAAAGAAAGAATGAAACTAAAAATCCAGCCGAGTCTGATTTATTTTTTTTATCGGTTTTTTAGACTTATGATCTTTCAAAAAATCTCCAAAAGCTTCCTGCGAAATAATATAAATTTTTCCAACCTGTTCAGCTTTAAGTTTGCCCGATTTAATGTAATAAAGAACAGTTGAACGGCTAAGCTTTAAGAGTTTTGATACTTCAATTACACTGAAAAATTCTTTCATTCTTCAATCCGGGAATGAATCGGAATATTTTTGAGAAAACTAAAGAATTGTGCTGCATTAAATTCTGAATTTGACTCACGATTTCAACGCAGCACGAATTAACTTTTCATCTCCGCGTATAAACTAAAGAATATCACTTGCAGATGCAACAACCGCCAAAATTTTGCCTGATGGTTTCTTTACTGTGAGTGTACTTTTGATCTGATGATTTTTTCAGCAAGCCTTTGGTTTAAACTATAAAGCCACATCAGCATTTTTAATTTAAATGGCATTATAAGTTCATGTTTCTTCTTAAATGCTGCAGACAGAATTCTTTTACTGCATTCCTGAACTGTAACAGATTCTGATGTATGAGATTTTTTTTGATCATGAATTTTTTCACCTGCTGAGTTAAGTGCATTTTCCCGTAACTCTGTTCCGCTAACCCAATGAGGTAGGACTGATAGAAGGTGAATATCTTTAAATTCAAAACGGAGTGAATTTATAAATCCCTGCACAGCATGTTTGGATGCCGAATAAATTGTGTGATAAGGCACACCAAATTTACCCTGTGCCGAAGAAATAAAAATTGCCATTCCTTTTGAACTGTGTAAGTGTTTTGAGAACGCTTTGAAAGAATTAACAACGCCCCAAAAATTAACTTCGAATAAGTTTTTGAATGCACCAATGTTATCTATCTTATCAAATTCAGCCCACATACTTAGTCCGGCATTCATCACCAGGTAATCAATCCTCCCGTACTTATTAAAAGTATATTCGGCAAGCTGATAACATTTTTCAATATCCGTTACATCACCAATAACAAGAGAAGAAGATTGTGAATCCAGCATATTAAAAGTTTCAAGCAATTTCTCTTCATTTCGTGAAAAGAGAATTACTGATGCACCTTCTCTCGCAAAGTCGATTGAAAGTTGTCTTCCTAAACCCGAAGAAGCTCCCGTTATTACAACTACCTTTTTTTCGAATCTCAAACTAATCCCTTGTCAAAATAATTTATGTCTTCAGTTTTTAATCCCCATTCAGTAACACTTTGATCAGTTGGGATTACTTTACCCGGATTCATTATACCATTCGGATCGAGTCCATTCTTTAAAGCTTTAAGTGCATCAACACCAGTTTTTGAAATATCATCTTCAAGCCAGGGCAAATGTTCAAAACCGACTGCGTGATGATGTGATAAAGTAGCGCCGCCTTTAATGAATGAATCTTCAGCAGATTTTTTTATGTACAGATACTGTTCTATCTCTTTACCAGGTATTTGCTGACATCCGAAAGTGAAATATAAACTGGCGCCTGAGTGGTAAGTATGACTTATGTGGCATCCCAGGAAAGGTTTCTTTCCTGTTTTTTCAATTGCTGTTTTGAGTGCATTGTATGTTGAATAATATAGTGGTAGCAGGTTACTCCAAACTGTTGCAGTTTCACTTACATCTGCCATTATATTTCTGTCCATAACAAAATCACGTAAATAAGGAAAATCATATTTACCCTTTTCAAATGCTTTACCCGGATCAGTTCCAAGATTTACTGCTCCATGTTTTTTATAAATTGATTTAACTTTACTTTTTATTGAAGCGAACTGAGCTTTATCACCTTCAAAAACATTAAGCATAAGGCAGCATTTTTCAAAATCAAACCCTTTAACATTCTTTAAGTATGATTTTACAAGATTACCAAGATGATGTTTAATTGGAGTTGATTTGCTTTTGTAGGCAAGTGACAACCCAGTTTTGTCCGGATCGTTTAATCTTGTAACAACAGGCATACAATCTTTTTCAACACATTCGTAAATAGCTTTGATACCGCTTTCAAAATTGGGAAATAAAAATCCATAAGCTGCTCTGCACTCGGGAAGTTTGTGAACCTGCATTACCGCTTCTGTAATAACACCAAGTATTCCTTCACTGCCGATACAAATATGTTTAATATCAATTCCGTTTGAAGATTTAGGAACTGTTCTTGTAACAATTGTTCCGTTTGGTGTTACCATTCTGAGAGATATAACCATATCTTCAATTTTTCCATAGATGTCGCTTTGCATCCCTGCAGATCGGGTTGCAATCCATCCGCCTAAAGCAGAATATTCAAATGAATCAGGAAAATGCCCAAGTGTAAATCCTTCTTTCTGTAACTGCTGTTCCATGTAAGGACCCATTGTTCCAGCCTGGATTCTTGCAACTGAAGATTCTTTATCAATGCCTAATACTTTATTCATTCTTTTAAGATCGAGTGAGACAACACAAACATTTTGCTGTTTAAAAACTTCAAGTGAGCCGGCAATATTACTGCCGCCGCCGAAAGGGATTATTTTTACACCCGTTTTATTTGCGAGTTTTATGATTTCGCAAATTTCATCTTCATTTTCAGGATATAGAATAATATCGGGTGCGCCTTTAATAATTCCGTGTCTTATTCTCCAAAGATCCCTGAAACTTTTTCCATAACAGTGAACAAGTCTATCCAGCTTATCTAAAGTAACCTGGTCTTCGCGTAAAAGTTTTTTTATTGAATTAAGAAATTCATTTTCAATAATTTGTTCAGGTAACATTATTTTTTCAAAAGGAACAGGCGGCGTAAACAAAACTTTGCTGTCATCTTCAATGCCTACAACTTTTTTTATATAAGGCCAAAGGTCAGGTTTGCTTTCGATATCAAAGTCGATTTTTTCATCCCCCCAACCCCACCACTTCATTTGTTTAATTTCAGTCTCCATTATTTTTTATGCTCCATAAGTTCATGAACTTTCTGTTCAAGCTCAGTTGTTATTTTTCTGTAAGCAGAAAAATGCTGACCATTTGTCAGGTCTGAATTTTTAATATAATTGTCAGGATAAATTGGTTTACCAATCCATACTTCAATTGACCCTGGTTTCATAAATTTTTTTCCTTTGGGCCAGGAATGAAATGATCCGCTGATGTATGCAGGTACAACCGGTACACCGAGTTCTGCTGAAATCATTGCCGGACCTTTTTTGAATTTTTGCATCATTCCTGTTTTAGAACGTGTACCTTCCGGATAAATTATTAATCCGCTGTTGTTGTCTTTAAGAAATTCTTTACAGGCTGCAAGATATTCGATCATTGATTGTTTGTCGGCATCACGGTCAATAGGAATAAGATTCATTAAAAGACTTAAAAAATATTTTCTGTTTTTATTATCAAAGAAATAATCCTTTGCAGCCATCATAGCAAATTTTATGAATGGTTTACCCGATGCAAGCATCAGTATTCCGCTATCCATATGGCTGTTATGGTTGCTGCAAAAAATAAATGATTGCGAAGGAATGTTTTCCTGCCCATAAACTTTTAAAGGACAATAAAACCTGAATAAAAGTTTACAGTAAATCTCAAATACTTTTTTAATTGAGCGGCTTAGCAGTGATGGCGGCTTTGAAAGATAGGAGTATTCAGGTCCGAGATTTATCTCTTCAAGTTCCTGACGAATGGTCTTCAATCACTTTCTCCCGTATTTAGCATGAGCCTGCGCAAATTCGTCGGTTACTATAGCGCCGCCAAGTGATAATTCAAGTGCAAGAGCAGAAGCACAAACAATTTCTGCTAATTTTTTTGAAGAATTTTTGCCGGTGCATCCAAGCATCTGAAGATTTTTATTTTGTTGCTTTAATCTTGTTCCGCCGCCAACTGTTCCTACACTTATTGAAGGCATTGTGAGAGTTGCGTAAAGATCAGTTTCGTTTCTAACTTCATAAGTCATAACGGCAACCGAATTTTCAGCTACGCAAGCAACATCCTGACCGGTTGCAAGATAAATTGCCGCAAGTGCGTTTGCTACGTGCATATTCATACCAACAACACCAGCCATTTGAGCACCGTGCGTACATTTGGTCCATCCTTCAACATATTCTTTTGCAGAAGTTCTTAGTACTCTTTTTAAATATTCACCTTTTATCAACGAGCTTGCAACAACATAATGGCTTCTGCCTAACAATAAAGTTTTTGCAGCGGGATTTTTATCGCCGTTGAAATTACTTTCAATAAAATACCTGTATGGATTTTTACTTTTAAATTTTTCTTTAATGAAACGGCAGGCTTCATACGTTGCGATTGTAACCATGTTCTGTCCGGCAGCTTCGGCTGTGTAAAAAATAAAATCAAGTATTACGCTGTTTTGAGTCGGGTATTGATCGATTCGTAATAGCTTTCCAAATTTTGTTGAAGCTTCGGCTTCAGATTTTATTTTTTCAAAATTTAGTTTTATCCATTGAAGAAAAGAATCCGTTTCATCTATATCTTCAAAAATAAAAATCGGGCTGCGTGAAATTTCCTGTTTGATGTGAACGGTTTTAATTCCTCCGCTAAGATGAGTCAGGTAGAGTCCGCGTGTCATTGAAAGTGACAGCGAACCTTCAAGAGTGCATAAAGGGATATAAAATACTCCCGAAGCATAAGTACCGGAGATCTGCAAGGGTCCTGCTACAGCCATTGGAATATTTATGTAGCCTGTGTGGTTTTCAATTATGCCTTTCAGATCTTCAGGATCATTAGGTTCGATATCGTTTAAATGGATACCTGTTTTTTCTTCAAGCCATTTTTTTCTTCTTTCAGTATCGGACTTTTTGTATCCTCTTGGCGGAGTTACTGAAGACATAAATTTCCTTAGGAATAATTTTTTGTCAGACTATTACGGCAGTAATTCTTAATAATTCTAACTACCGCAACGATATAAGAATTTGTTGAGCCAAATTTCTTATGTATGTGATTAAACTGCAACCCTAATTTAATAATATTCAGCGAGTAATATGCTTTGGGTTTGAATTGGTGATGAGAAGAGTTGCGGACATTAATTATATCCGCATCCTGTGAAAATTTTTTAGCGGGTTATTTCATTTACTAAACTGCCGGTTAGAAGTTCGATGATCTTTTCCCTGTCAACCTGATTTGTAACTGACTGAAGATCTTCAAGATTTTTTTGAAATATCAGTTCACCATGAGAATTATATTTTTTCTGGATTATGCTGGATCGGTTATAAATTTCATAAAATCCATCAAGTCCTGTAAAATGTATTGGCATAATTGAAGCCCTCAATTAGTTTAACAATAATTACATAAGCCAAAATCTGTGCCTGTATTAATCATTTATTATTGCGAGAAATCACAGCAAATATTTTTGATCTTGTTCTATTCTATAACAAAAATGATAATCTTTAATATTAAAATGATAAGACACAATTTTTTAAACAAAATGATAACTCCAGTTTTACATTTTGCGGTGGCAAAGTTAATTATTTATTTGAAAAAATAGTGTTAAAAATTTTTTTATTTAGAAAAAAAATTTTTGAGTGAAGAGGCATTGGTGTATCACAATTATACGATAGCCTGGCGCTACTATATAATAATGAGACGAATAGGTAAAAATTGTTGGAGATATGGAGGAATTCTAATCGGCATCAGAGTTGTAAATAAACACTATCCAAAATGACCGGACATTGAATGAAAAAGAAAATTATAATTCCACTAATCATCGGTTTACTGGGAACATTATTGTTTACCGGTTTAATGATGGCAATGAAAATCACAATAGAGTTTTGAGGGGCTAAAAAAACGGACAAATATCTTGAGGGTGTAATCCCGCCTTTACAGGCGGGATTTTTTATTTTAAAATTATCCTGTTATTAAAAATTGATTCTTCTATCTTTTCACTCCCATCTCATCAAGCAGGTAGCCGGCGTTTGCAAATTTTTCGGTTATGAATAACACGTAACGGATATCAACAGCAATCATTCGCTGAAGATCATAATCATACTGCCAGTCGCTTATCATAGCTTCATAGTTCCCGTCGAAAGCTAATCCGATTAATTCGCCTTTAGCATTTAGTACAGGGCTTCCGCTGTTGCCGCCCGTTATATCACACATGGAAGTAAATGCAACAGGTACATCTTCTAATTCAGGATCAACCCATTTACCTAAATCTTTTTTCTCATATAATTCAAAAAGTTTATCATGAACATCGAATGGATCTTCATCTCTTTCTTTCTGTAAAACACCTTTAAGTGATGTGAACGGGTAATACCAGACCGCATCCTGAGGGGCGTAACCTCTGACCGGTCCTGATGTGAACCGCATTGTACTGTTTGCATCGGGATACATACTGCTGCCTTTCCATTCATACAATGCGTCGATATAGATTTTTCTAATTGGTATTACACCAGCATTAAATCGTTCACCGTCTTCCTGCAGTTTTTGAATTTCGGAATAAAGTGCCGCTGCCATTTTTATAAAAGGATCATTAAGTGATTCAAGTTCTTTTGAAGATTTGCCAATTATAGATTTAAGGTATTCTTCATCTGTTATTTTTGATTCTCTCCACATCTGCTCAACAATTTGTTCAGGCATCATTTTAATGTCGGTTATATACTTCAATCCCGTTATTCTTTGATCAGCCGGTAGTTGTGCTGCAATTTTTATTGAACGAACAAACATTGCTTTATCAACAGGTTCAAAATAATTTGAATAAAAGAAAGGAATATTTTCTTTGAGCTCTTCAAATACTTCGCTTGTTAGTCCCGGTTGTCTTTCGCTTTCAGGCTTTTCAATTTCCTTTGTGATATTATATATCTGCATTGCAACGCTTAAGGGTGCGCCGGATAATCCGCCTAAATTCCCGAGAAGATCATCTTTAAGTTTTGTCTTTGCAAGTTCATCGTAAAAAACTTTTTCATCACTGAAAACTTTTCCATACTTTTCTTTGAGTGATGGGTTTTTATTCAGCCAGTCCATATACTCTTTTTCAAATTGTTCCCGCTTACCTAAGTAATTAGTTTTTTTCATCCCGGCAACTTTACCCTCAAAATTTTTAAGAGTATTTGAAAGCCCGTAACGCAGGCTTGCGACTTTTATTTTACCTTCGGGAGAATCTTTGGTAAGATCATCCATTATTTGTATGATCTCTTTGAAATTTTTTATCGTGTTTGGATAATTATTATAAAGGTTCCAACTGATAGAGTTTGTTGAACGATACCGAGTTGTGAATCCGGGGAAGCCAAGAATAAAAGTTAAATCACCATCATCAAGATCACCCTGTGCAATCTTCAACCATATTTTAGGATTGTATGGAATATTTTCTTTATGGAATTCTCGTCCTGATCCGTCAGGAGCGCAGTAAACTCTTAGATAAGTAAAGTCACCTGTATGTCTTGGCCACATCCAGTTGTCTTCGTCACCTCCGAACTTTCCAATCGATTCGTGCGGTGCATAAACAATTCTTACGTCTTTAAATATCTGATACACTGATCTATAATACATTTTCCCGTTAAACATTTCGGATATCTGAACACGTATATCATCCCTTCCGGCTTTTACTTTATCAATCATCTGCTGAGTGTTTTCCTGTATATTTCTCTGTTTCACCATTGGGTCAGAAATACCCGATACTCCGGATGTGATCTCATTTGTAACTTCAACCATTTCAAGCAGAAGACTTGCTACATAACCTTTAGCTTCAATCTCATCTGATTTTTTCATCGCAAGAAAACCATTTTTAAGGTAATCTTGTTCAGGTGTTGAAGCTTTTTGAATTGCATCGTAAGCAACATGATGATTGGTAAGCACCAAACCATCTTGCGAAACAAATGAACCCGACCCGCCTCCAATCTGAATTATTGCATTGTACAATGACGGTTTATGAGTGTCGTATATTTCATTTACTTCGATTTTCAACCCTTTACTTTTTAAATCGAGTTGTTCGATTTGATTAAGCAGCCACATGCCTTCTTGTGCAAAGGATAGTGAAGCGAATAAAAAAACAATTGCAGCGAACAAAGAAAATTTTTTCATCTTACACCTATAATTAATTTTTAGGATTCATCAGTTAAAAACTAATCAATAATAAGTTATGCTGTTTATGATATTTTAAGATTGAACTGAAATTCTGATAAGACAGAATAATACCTGATTAAAGGTAATTTGTGCTGATACCTGTAAGAACTACTTAGGGTAATAACTTCAAAGTGACATTAATGATTTACGTAACAATAAGATTGTGGTATGTTGTATGATATATGGCTAAACCAATAGTTTAACTTGAATATTAACGCATAAAACCGTAGGTTCGTACAGCAAAAAACGGCGGGAAATCAAATTTCCTTTCTTTAATTCCCGTCATCATGAATAAAAGTATAAGCACTTTCTGTTCGGTAAATCTTTTCTCATATCTATTGTCACGGGGAATATCTGGAAATGCAGGATCGTTAATCATCTTTCTGAGGTGATTTGTTATGCTATTAAATAATCAATACGTATCACAAACAGGAGTCAGTTATGTATAAAAGGTTCACTAAGTTCAGTGTTTGGCAATTCATAATTCTTTTTTCTCTCACTTCACTTATCTCTGTAAATGCGCAGGATAATTCATTTAAGGAAGAGAAAAAGAGCATTGCAGATGTAATAGATGAAAACGGATATCTACAAACAGGTCTGAATTTTTCAGGGAATCTTGATTTAACAGGGTTTGATTTTACCACAGATCAAAATGGAAACCCGAGGTTTCTGCCCAATCAAAACTCGAATCCCAATAACCCAATGTTAGATCCCGGGGATGAATACTGGGATAACCAATTCGGAATTCCGGGTGTTACAGGTACTGTTTATACTATTGTCTATAGCGGTTCAAACTTATATATAGGCGGCAGTTTCAGGAATATCGGGACTTTGGCTGCCAATAACATTGCTATGTGGAACGGATCATCATGGTCTGGTTTAGGAACAGGTATAAATGGAACTGTATTTACAATAATTGTTGATGGTTCTAATGTTTATGCTGGCGGTACATTTACTGATGCCGGTGGTGTTGCTGCTTCAAATATTGCTATGTGGAATGGAACTACCTGGTCTGTGCTTGGTGCCGGAACAAATGGGACAGTGCGGGCCTTACAAATGGTTGGAACAAACTTATTTGTTGGCGGATTATTTACTGAAGCCGGCGGCGCAACGAGAAATTATATTGCAAGGTGGAGTGGATCTGCCTGGTTTTCATTAGGAACAGGAATGAATGATTACGTCTATGCGTTAGCGGTGATAGGATCAGATCTGTTTGCAGGCGGTGAATTTACAACAGCCGGTGGCAATTCTGCCAATTACATTGCAAGATGGAATGGAACTACCTGGAGCCCTCTTGGCACAGGTGCTGACAGTTATGTTTATGCATTACATGTTGTTTCGACTAACCTTTACGTTGGCGGAGATTTTAATAACGCTGGAGGTGTAACAGTAAACAAAATCGCAAGGTGGAATGGCTCTTCGTGGTTTGCTCTTGGTAATGGTTTTGGATCAGGTGCTGTTTATGCAGTTAATTCAGTAGGCTCGGATATTTATGCCGGTGGTACTTTTACTAGTTCCGGTATTCTTACAATTAATAGAATTGCAAGATGGAATGGTTCTGTTTGGTCAGCTCTTGATGAAGGCGCTTCAGGTACAGTGCGGGCAATCGCAATTGCCGGGTCAAGCACATACATCGGCGGTTCATTCTCATCAGTTGGTAATACTTCAGCTAATGGTATTGCTTACTGGGCTTCATCGACCTGGAATGCTGTAGCAGGAGGAACATCCAATGGTGTGAATTCAGTAGTCACATCACTTGCTTACTACAATAGTGAACTTTATGTTGGCGGAATATTTTCCCGTGTCGGAAATGTCGCGTCATACGGATTAGCAAAATGGAACGGGACTTCCTGGTCGGCATTCGGAAATTTATCAACAGGTACAATTATTTATAGACTTTTTGTAGATGGCACCAACCTATATGTTGGCGGCGCATTTACGTCTATAGGTGGAATTAACGCCCGTAATATTGCACGATGGAACGGTACATCATGGAACGCTTTTGGTAACGGTGTCAACGGTACAGTTCAGGCTATTGCAATTGCAGGTTCAAATCTATTTGTTGCAGGTCAGTTTGATTCTGCCGGAACCGTTGCTGCTTCAAATATTGCAAGATGGAATGGTACAGCCTGGTCAGCTCTTGGTACAGGAACAAACTCAACAGTAACGGACTTAGAGATCATAGGTTCTGACTTATATGCTTGCGGTTCTTTCGCTACAGCCGGAGGTGTAGCCGTAAATGGTGTTGCCGAATGGAATGGCTCAACCTGGTCAGCTCTTGGTACAGGTTTAAATAACTATGCCTACTGTTTGTTTGTTGATGGAACTAACCTTTACATTGGAGGAATATTTACAACAGCAGGCGGCGTTACAGTCAACGGTATTGCCAGATGGAATGGTTCAAGCTGGTTTGCATTGGGAAGTGGAATTAATTCCGGAGGAATTGTGCTGGATATAGCAAAACGAGGATCAGATATCTACATATCTGGTGTTTTTAATGCTGTTGGAATACTGAATGCCGGAATGATTGCAAAGTGGAATGGTTCTTCCTGGGCGGCAGTTGGCGGACAGGGTCTATGGGGTGTATATGGATGGAAAATGTTGTGGAACGGCGATGACCTTTTTGTCGGCGGAGGATTTTTCCAGGCAGGAGGAAAGCCATCATTTAATATTGCACGATACAATGAAAATCTGACGGATGTAGTCGATAACAATATCATTCCAGAAAAATTTGAACTTTATCAAAACTACCCAAACCCATTTAACCCATCTACAAAAATTCAGTTTGCTTTGTCAACAAATGAATTTGTTTCATTAAAAGTTTATGATCTGCTCGGACGTGAAGTTGCTACACTCATTAATTCAGAAATGAATGCCGGAATTCACGAGATTAACTTTAATGGTGAAGCAGTTTCAAGCGGTGTATATGTTTATAAACTTCAGGCTGGTGATTTTATCAGCAGTAGAAAAATGATATTGATGAAATAAATTCCAGTTAAACTAAATAACCGGCTTCTAAGGCGATTCAATACGAATCGCCTTTTTTATTTCATACTTTCTAAACAATCTTTCATTATATGCGATAATGAATATGGGGACTTACACATTATGCCAACTTTATGAAAACATTAAGCTGATATGAAGCCCGAAAAATTTTTGCAAAGATATAAGAATTTTGTTTTTGGCACAGATGATTCGTTTGATGTGCAGAAAAGAATTTTTTTATTAATCACGCACACTACACTTATTATTGCTTTTGCCGGAATCACCACAAACATTATCCTCGGACTTGCAGCATCTCTTACAATTGTTACGATCGCCGCTTTTTTACTGGTTCTCTACATGCATACTTACGTCAGGCGCAATCAGCTTGATACAAAGTTTTCAATTATATTTTTCCTGATATCCGTTTTTACCTTCAGCTATTTATGGTTTTTAAATGGCGGATATGATGGTAATACAACTGTTTTAATATTTGTTTATTTCATTGTGGTTGTTACTATACTGCCTGTCAGATTAAGGATAGTATCTTTCATTGTTTATTCAGTAATGATAGTTGGATTGGTCACTATTCAATTTTTGTATCCTGATTTTATAACACACTACGAAACTGAAGAACAAAGATATATTGATCTGGCATTGGGTTATTTCCTGTATCTCATTCTGGCTTTTATAATTCAGAACACGATACTTAAAAACTATGATGAAGAACGAAATAAAGGTAATACCCAAAACATTCAACTGAATGATTTGAATCTGCAACTGACTGAATCGAATACTAAACTCGAAGAATCAGTAAAAAGTATTGAAGAATTAAATGCTTCTAAAGACAGGTTCATTACATTATTATCACACGACCTTCGAAGTCCTTTTCATGGGCTTCTTGGACTTTCGCGCGTACTAAAAGAAGAGTATGATTCATTCCCCGAAATTGAACGAAAATATATTATTCACCAGTTGAATCAGTCTATTGAAAAAATGTATGCCTTTCTTGAAGAGGTTTTGCTTTGGGGAAGATTGCAGCGCGGAGTAGTTAAACCTAAATATGCAGTCGAAAATATTTATTCAATACTTGAACAGGTTATAAGCGTTCACGAACAGGCAATTTCAAAGAAGGGGCTGCAAATAAATCTGAATTGCAGTAAAGAACTCATTGCTAACGTTGACAGGGAACTTTTATCAGTAGTAATACGCAACCTTCTTTCAAATGCCATTAAATTTTCTTTAAGCGGAAAAACAATCACAATTGAAGCAAAAGAAAAAAAAGATACTTTGGTTTTATCAGTTGCCGACAAAGGAATAGGTATAACAGAAAAAACACTTTCAAGGCTATTTAAGATTGATGAAATAATAACAACCAAAGGTACTGAAGGTGAAACAGGTTCCGGTATGGGTTTAATTCTCTGTATGGATATTCTGAAAAAACTGAATGGAAAAATTTCTGTGCAAAGTGTTGAGGGTGAGGGAAGTGTGTTTACGGTTGAGCTTCCTGCCGTTTATACTTTCTCTTAAGTTAAAAAAAATAGATATTTTTCTGTGCGGGATTTCGTCACTGCGCTCCTCAACTTGACTGTCAATCCTGTTCTTATACTATTTAAAACAAAAAACCAGTCTGATGACTGATCTTTTGTTATAGTAGCGGGGGCAGTCCGCCACGGCGGATTGAACCTACAACCTCATCCATTCAAAACATTTTTAAGATATTTTCTGCCTACTCCAGTCTTCAATCATTTCTCTCTTATCAGTGCATCCAGTTTGTTTTCAAATTCTGCTTTGTAGATCAGTTTCCAATTAGTTTAAAATAAAAAACCCTTCTTATTAAGAAGGATTTTCTTAGTAGTTGGGGCAGGATCTCGTAAAGCGGGATTTCGTCACTGCGTTCCTCAACTTGACTGTCAATCCTGTTCTAATACTATTTAAAACAAAAAACCAGTCTGATGACTGGTCTTTTGTTTTAGTAGCGGGGGCAGGACTTGAACCTACAACCTTCGGGTTATGAGCCCGACGAGCTACCAATTGCTCCACCCCGCGATGTAATATTTTTTATCCGGGTTATGAGTCCGACGGCTACTCCCATAGGGACTCCACCCCGCGATGTAACTTTATATTGAGATTATTAGTTTATAAAATGTCATTCCGTCCGCCCTGGCGGATTGTTTCGGAATCTTCCAGCAAAATTAAAATCTCGTTGTAATATCTATTTAAAAAGAACTTATTGTTTTCAATTTCAAGCCCAAATCATTTTTTGATTTTGGGTTGGCAAATATAGTTAATCTCACTCCGCATGTCAAATAATTCAACGCAAAGGAGAAAATAACTTAACCATCAATGTTATTAAAACTTGATGCTATTCCATCCAGAGCTTGTGAACGCACGTGTATTTCATTCAGCTTTTGAATGAGTCTTAATATACCTTTTCTTTTTTCTTCAACAAGCTCGGTCATAAAACCGCTTACTTCAGGCATATTGCACTGGTCCAGTACCCCTTCATAAAATCTAACCATTGCAGTTTCTTTTCTTAATGCTTCATTAAGCATTGCACAGGTGTTTCTGCAGGCGTGCATACATATTGATTCTTTCTTTTCCATATTAAACCTCATTCGTGAAGTTACTATTTATTATTAAACTGTTATGTGTTCCGATGTTCTTGCCAACTCCTGACCACGCACCAAAGCCTTTTCATTTACAGGAATCAAATGATGATGCCTTTCAGGAAGTACTTTTTTAAGTGCTGTAAGTATCGTTTCAATTTTTACCAAAGGTCTTTTCTCAAGGAAGGCACCAACCATAATCATATTAGCAACTTGTTTTTTGTTAAGCTTCTGAGCTTCTTCAATCGCAGGTATGCTGATTACTTCGATATCTGTTCTTGACGGCGGAGTAATGATTGTCGATTTCTCATACATCAATAATCCGTTTGGTTTTATAAACGGTTCAAATTTTTCAAGTGAAGGCTGGTTAAGAATAATACCTGAATCAAATACTGAAACCATTGGTGAGCTTATTCTTGTATCAGAAACAATAACTGTGCAGTTAGCAGTACCGCCGCGCATTTCAGGTCCGTATGAAGGCATCCAGCTTACTTCTTTGTTTTCCATCATTGCTGAGTAAGCAATTATTTGTCCCATAGACAGAACACCCTGTCCTCCGAATCCGGCAAAAATTATTTCATGAGCTTTTTGCATTTCTATTTCCTCTTTAAACTTTTTGTTATGCTTTTTCTACGCCGGGAACTTTTAAATCTCCAAGCGGATAAGCTGCAAACATTTTTTCATCGAGCCAGGTAATACATTCTTTAGGTGTCATCTTCCATCCTGATGGACAGTTTGATACAACTTCAATAAAGCATGTACCCTTTTTTTGTTTCTGGTATTCGAAAGAATTTATTAATGCTTTTTTCAATTTACGAACAGCATTCGGAGTATGAACAGCTTGTCGTGTTATATAATAAGCACCGGGAAGCTGAACAAGTAAATCAGAGATCTTTAAAGGATGACCAATCAAATCACTGTTTCTTCCGTAAGGTGATGTTGATGTAACCTGACCAAGCAATGTGGTCGGCGCCATTTGTCCGCCGGTCATTCCGTAAATTCCGTTGTTGATGAATATCATTAAAATATTTTCACCGCGGTTAACTGTGTGAATAGTTTCCGCTGTGCCGATTGCTGCAAGATCACCATCACCTTGATATGAGAAAACGAATTTGTCAGGCAGAACTCTTTTAACTCCGGTTGCAACTGCGCTTGCTCTTCCGTGTGCGGCTTCCTGCATGTCAATTCCCATATAATGATATGCAAACACCGAACATCCAACAGGCGCAACGCCGATTGTTTTGTCCTCTATCCCGAGTTCCTGGATTACTTCCATTAAAACTCTGTGAACAACACTATGTCCGCAGCCGGGACAATAGTGGAAGGGAACATCTGTTAATGTTGAAGGTCTTTCATAAACAACTTCAAGACCGTCTAAAATATTTTCAGTTTGTTTTTCCATTTTATTAATCCTGGCTAATACTTTGTTTTTCAATAATTGATTCTATCTCTGCTAAAACATCTTCGGGTGATGTTATCATTCCGCCCATTCTTCCTTTAAAGTGAACGGGAACTTTTCCGTTAACAGCAAGACGAACATCTTCAACCATTTGTCCGGCATTCATTTCAACTACCAACATAAAGTTTACTTTTTCTGCAAGATTGGCAATTGCTTTATAAGGGTATGGATAAAGTGTAATTGGTCTTAGCAAGCCTGCTTTTATTCCTTTTTCTCTTGCAAGGTCAACGGCTTTCTGGCAAACTCTTGCTGACAGTCCAAACGCGACTAACAATACTTCTGCATCTTCAGTTGCAAATTCTTCAAAGCGAACTTCTTTTTGAATGGCTTCATATTTTGCCTGAAGTTCAAGGTTAACCTGTTCCATTTTTTCAGGCTGAATGAAAAGTGATGTTATATAATTACTTTTTCTGTCAGGAGTTTTTCCTGTTGTAGCCCATGGTGTTGCAACTTTTGGTAAAGAGCCTTCTTCAGGAAGAACAACTTTTTCCATCATCTGACCAAGAGCACCATCAGCTAAAATCATTGCAGGGTTGCGGTATTTTTCTGCAAGACGAAATCCTTCAAAAACAAAATCAGCCATTTCCTGGACTGATGAGGGGGCTAAAACTATAAGATGATAATCGCCATGTCCACCGCCTTTAACAGCCTGGAAGTAATCTCCCTGTGAAGGTTGAATAGTTCCGAGTCCCGGACCGCCGCGAACTACGTTAACAACCAGACAAGGTAACTGTGCACAGGCGATGTATGATAAACCTTCCTGCATTAAACTTATTCCAGGGCTGGATGATGAAGTCATTACTCTTGCGCCAGCACCGGCAGCACCGTAAATCATGTTTATCGATGCAACTTCACTTTCTGCCTGAAGTACAATTCCTTTTCGTTTTGGAATTTCAACTTCGAAGTATTCGAGAATTTCGGATTGAGGTGTAATTGGATATCCGAAATAAGCATCCATATCCGCACGAATAGCAGCTTCAGCAAGAGCTTCGTTGCCTTTCATTAAACGGACATTATCTTTGTTAACTTTTGTTTCCATTATAAACCTTTAAAAATTTTTTTAACCGATTGTAATTGTCTTTGCTTCTTTTTTTGCTTTCGGCTGCCTGTAAACAGTTATTGCTGCGTCAGGACATACAAGCGCACAATTAACACAACCGGTGCAAGCATCATTTATCAGTTCAACATAACGGTAACCGTTAGCGTTGATATGATTTGATAAGCCAAGGCTTTCCTGCGGACATGCAATTATACAAAGTTCACATCCTTTGCAAATTACTCCGTTAATGACTACTGTTCCTTTGACCATTTTATTAGCCTGTTTAAAAGTGGTTAATTCATTCTATTATACCCGAAAATGACAATATATATGCCAGTAAACGGAAATTGCGTTTAATGAATGTTAAAGCGTTTAAAGTTGAGTTTATTCAGACTGGATTTTCATTATTAAGAAGCGGCTTTGAAGGTTTTTTTTACTTTCGGGAATGGCGTAAAATGAATAATTGTGTGTCAAAAAATGTTAAGTATTTCTACAAAGGATGAATTCAAATAATTAGTATGAAGTGTAGATGTAATCGGTTGAATTACTATAACAACATTTTGTAAATCATTTAATTGGTATTTAAGAAATAATTTTTTTTGTCAGAATTTAACAATCACTTCAATCGTTTTTTCTAAGTGTTAAAAAATTATTAATTGATTGCATCTTTATTCTCATCGGGCTAAATTCACTCTGTACTGCACGCGCGAAATTCAAATCACATCAAATTAAGGAGAACTAAAAATGAAAATTAGTGTTCATTATCTACTTTCCGTTTTGTTTCTTTTTGTTTACATGTCAACGCCATTATTCGCACAAAATTTTGACTGGTTATGGCAGAATTCCTATCCCATTGGAAACAATTACAATGACATAACACTATTGCCAGGCGGCGCTATTGTAGGCGTTACAGATGGCGGTGTTGTCGTTCGCTCAACTGATGGAGGAACCACATGGACGGTTTCATATCCCGATTCATTAAACGGCAACAGAAGCATTTATGAAGCAACATTTTTAGATGCGAACATCGGATATGCTGCAGGACTTGATGGACTTGTAATGAAAACAGTTGATGGAGGTATTACATGGACACAATTATCAACCGGTTCCGTTGAAGATTTTTGGTATATCGAATTTATAAATACCGACACCGGTTATGTATGCGGGACATCTTCAGCCTTATTTAAAACTACAAACGGAGGTGCAAACTGGAATCATATAACAGTTACAGGCACATCAACACTGCTTTATAAAGTACATTTTGTAAATGCATCAACTGGTTTTATTGGCACATCATCTGCAACTGTTGGCAGATTGTTAAAGACAACAGACTACGGCGCCACCTGGACAAACGTTACAGGTTACACCGCAACAGGTACAACACGTGGAATTTATTTTATTGATGCTGATACAGGTTATGTATCGAACTCAAACTATGCAATTCTAAAAACAACAAACGGCGGAACAAGTTTTACTGAACTTGGTGATTTCGGTACAGGCACCATATACGAAGTCAAATTTTTTAATGCTTCAACCGGTGTTGCATCGGGGGCGAATGGTGAAATATTTGTGACAACAAATCACGGTGCAAACTGGACGGTATCTAACATAGGACAAAAATCAAATCAATTCGGGTTAGGACTTGAAGGATTTCTTGGTTCAAGAAGCGTACAGAATTTAGACGGCGCTGGTTCCAACACTATTTTTGCAGCAGGTGTAGCAGGTGTAATAACTAAAAGCACTGATCTTGGTGCAACGTGGTTACCGGTTTCAAAAACAGCAACTGTGCAGGAACTTCGTGAGATAACATTCTTAAACGAAAATGTTGGTTATGCTGTAGGAGGTTCCGCAACCGTAGCTGACAGTCTTGGTGTGATTTTAAAAACTACAAATGGCGGTGTCAACTGGAATGTCCTTCCTTTCAATCCGCAGTTCAGAATATATTCACACTGGTGGGTTGATGAAAACATAGGTTACATCGGTGTGCGCGGCCCGAATGGAATATGGAAAACTACTGATGGCGGCGCATCATTTGTAAATCAAACTCCCGGTATTGGAACAGCGACAAGCATCTGGTATGAGTTGGAATTCGTTGATGCCAATACTGGTTTTGCATCAGGAAGCAGCGGAAGTCTTGTAAAAACCACGAATGGCGGAACGGTCTGGACAGATCAGCCTGATGGAATGGGAACATCAATCATTTATGGAATGCACGTTTTCGACGCACAGAACCTTATTATCGCAGGCGGTTCAAGTCTTGTTTACAGATCAACTGATGGCGGAACTACATTTACACCGCTTACAGCACCATCACCTTCTACTACCTTATACACAGTTTATTTTCTAGACCATAACGTCGGTTTTGTCGGCGGAGCTTCGGGGCGGGCATGGAAAACAACTGACGGCGGATTTAGCTGGACACCGCTTACTACCGGAACAACACAGGCGATTATCGATTTTAAATTTTTAAATAATGATAAAGGCTGGATGGGCGGCTGGACAGGAACAATGTTATATACAACGGATGGTGGAAATTCCTGGACCGATGCTGCCAGATTTAATTCTATTGGTGATGTTCAGTATATGACAATTGCCAATGGTTTGTTGTGGACTTGCGGAGAAGCTGGAAATATTCTCAGAGGATATGCAGATGCAACTGTTCCTGTAGAACTGATTTCATTTAATGCAAATGTTAAAGGCAATACAGTTCAGTTAAACTGGCAGACATCAACAGAAACAAATAATTCGGGTTTTGATGTTGAAAGAAAAATTTCAGGACAACAATTTGAAAAAATCGGGTTCGTTCAGGGAAGAGGTACAACTTCTGAACTAACTAATTATTCATATGTTGATGATAAAACTGTTGACGGAATTATCATTTACAGATTGAAGCAGATTGATTTCGACGGTACATCAGAATATTCAAATGAAGTTTTGGTTGATGTTAACACAATATATGAGTATGCTCTCGAACAGAATTATCCTAATCCTTTTAATCCTGTTACGAATATCAATTACACAATTGCATCACAATCAAAAGTGCTTTTAACAATATATAACAGCATTGGCGAAGAAGTTGCAACACTTATTAATGAAGTAAAAGAACCGGGAAGATATACTTTATCATTTGATGCATCAGTAATTTCAAGCGGTGTTTACTTCTACAAACTACAGGCTGGTGATTTTGTTTCAACAAGAAAGTTAATTGTGCTTAAATAACAACTTAAATTTAGCCGGAGGTTTAATCTGCCTCCGGCTTTTATTAAAACATCGAATTCTTTACCAAGCGGGTATTGAATTAAGATGAAGCGATAACTAAATTCATTCAAAATTTATTCTGTTCTGTAAAAAAATACTCGTCAACAAAAATTAAAATGTGAACCGGCAGGATGTGTTAATGAAAATTCCGGTTAATAGGATGATAAACCTTGAGCGTAATTCTTGTTGATGCAAATGTTAAATGCCGGTTCACTTTTTTATTACTAAACAAACGAGGCAAACATGAAAACCTGGGTGCTGACATTGTTCGTTGTTATCACATTATTCTTTTTATCCTTCACATCAGATTCAAAAGCACAAGTACCTGAACCCGCATACAACCCAATGACCGCGCCGGGTGCAAAAGGTATTCACTGGAATAGCCATACTTTGTATTGGCAAAATTCTTCAGGCACTATTTTTAACGAAGTTTATTTCAGTGATGACTCAGTACTGGTTGCAAATATGGATTCTTCAGTCGGGGTAAGAAATGGTTATCCGTCAACAGTATATTCATCGTATCCCTTAAGTGATTTTGGAAATCTTGATATAAATAAAAAATATTTTTGGCGTGTGGTTGAGTATAATTCATTCGGAAATTCTATTTCAACCATATGGTCATTTAAATCTCAGGGACCTATCCATGCTGGAGGTTTCTGGAATTTTGATAGCGGACTTGAAGGCTGGCAAATAATCGGTCCTTTGGGACTAACGAATTGGTACTGGACAAATGCAACTCATACAGGAAGTACACCAGGAGAAATAGTTTTCCGCTGGGATCCGGTTTTTATCGGTGATTCCTATATCATGTCGCCCGAAATAAGTTCAGCGGCTGGTGTCTATTCCGTAATCGATTTCCGTTATTACGAAGATTGGTGGGCTGATACTGTTATTGTCGGTTGTGCAATCACAACTGATAATGGAGCAACGTGGAATACCATATGGGACTTATATGCTACCGGAAATGTTGGACCTGATAATGGTTTTGCCGGATTTGAAGTTCCCGGTGATTTCAGATTAGGCTTCTTTTATAAAGGTAACTCTGATAATATCGATTTCCTGTATGTTGATAATGTAATAGTTAGTTCAGTATTATCTCCACCCATAGCTCCAAAATTTCTAACTGCAACAGCTAACGATTCAATAAAAAAAGTTAATCTAAATTGGGATGAGGGTATGGGCGCTGGTGGAGGTGTTACAAGTTATATTGTTCAACGAAAAAACGGCACTCCGTCAAGTCAGGATTCTTTTACTACTATCGCTACTGTTGGTCCAAGCATTTTAACTTATGATGACTTTGATGTTGAATTAAATCAAACATATACATATAGGGTTAGAACTTATTCAATACCCGGGGCAAGCAGCTATGGTAATGAAGCAACCGCATACGTTCCTGAAATTGTACCAGTTGAGTTAGTCAGTTTTAATGCAAATGTTTTTGAAGCAGGAGTAAGTTTGAATTGGATAACTGCAACTGAAATTAATAACAGAGGATTTGAAGTGGAGAAGAGGGAAGTAGGCGGTAGGCAATTGGCAATAGGCAATACGGAATGGAAAATAATCGGATTCGTTGAAGGGAGAGGAACAACAACACAAACACAATCTTATTCATTTGTTGATGAAGAAGTGACATCTGGAAGGTATCAATACAGATTAAAGCAGATAGACTTTGACGGAAGTTATGAATACTCAAGTACAGTTGAAGTTGATGTAAATCTCATAAAAGAATTTGTACTTGAACAGAACTATCCAAATCCATTTAACCCGACAACGAAGATAAGTTGGCAGTCACCAGTGGGCAGTCATCAAACAATAAAAGTGTATGATGTATTGGGAAATGAAGTAGCCACACTTGTTGATGAATATAGAGAAGCGGGAAAATATGAGATCGAGTTTGAAGCTTCTAATTTATCCAGTGGTGTTTATTACTATCAACTTAGAGCCGGTAGTTTTGTTGAAACAAGGAGAATGATAATACTTAAGTGATGATGTACCATAAACTAATTAACGATTTTGGATTTTTATTTTATAATCATCTTACTAATCTGAAGAAGAGTAACCAAACTATGATCGGGGAAATCAAATGAAAAAAATTTTACTTATTCTTATTTGCACCACGTTAATTGGTAATGCACAGATAACTTTTGAGCCAACTTATAACCTATCAAACACTCCAAGCGCAACATCGGATTACCATTCGGTTTATACCTTTGATATGTTTTTCTATGTTGTGTGGGGTGATAACGGAGAAATAAAGTTTAAAAGTTCTCAAAACTTTGGATTAAACTGGAGCAACAATGTTACTATTTCAAATACAGAAAATATCTGCGGATATCCGGTTGTTGTAGGTGAAGGTCAGTATAACATTTATGTCCTTTATCATACTATCGCTGCAGGCGGGAATTATGAAATAATATTTCAACAGACCACAAATGGCGGCGCAAGCTGGTCCGCGATGCAAAAGATATCCGGAACTGCTTCAGCAATTACACCGCAGCTGGGTTTAATTGGAGCTACTTTATATGCAGTATGGGAGGAAAGACCGAATAATAATTATGAAATTTATTTTTCAAAGTATTCAAATAACACATGGTCAACTCCGCAGAATATTTCAAATACTTCAACATCATCAAGATGGGTGCAGCTTCAGGGTGATGGACAAAATCTTTATTGTGCGTGGATAGAAACTTCAACTTATCCTCTCAGTGATATTTATTTTATCAAATCTACGAATAGAGGTGATAACTGGAGCTTGCCCGTTAACATCACAAATGATGACCGTCCACAAAACCGGATCTTTATGAAACATGCTTATGGTAATACACTGTATCTTGCTTCTGATGATATTATAACATTTAATTTTGATGAAGTATTTTTGTTAAAAACTTCAGATGGCGGAGATACGTGGTCTACTCCAATTAACATCACAAACAATTCCGGTAATTCAAATACTCCTTGTATTGAAACACTTGGTGACCACATTTTTTTCACCTGGTCAGATAATTCACACTCGGCCCCGGCTTATGATAACTCTGATATCTTTTACAAATTATCTTATGATGGCGGTGTTACATGGACTGATTCAATGAATCTCTCAAACAATTCTGAAACTTCATCACGCCCGCGAATTTGTTATGGATGGGATGGTCCAATACCAGCTCCGTATTTAAGACAAACTGTTGTCTGGTATGATTATTCAACGGGTGATTCAGAACTGCTTGCAAGAAATGGAATATACCAGTTTGTTCCGGTTGAACTTGTTTCATTCACAGCAATGGTAAACTTTAATGATGTACAACTTAAATGGGTAACTGCAACTGAAACTAATAACAGGGGATTTGATGTAGAGAAGAGAATAATAGGCAGTAAGCAATATGCATTAGGCAATGATGCTTGGCGTTCGATAGGATTCGTTGAGGGAAAAGGAACAACAACAGAAGCACAATCATATTCGTTTGCTGATGAAGAAGTAATGACAGGAAGGTATCAATACAGATTAAAACAGATAGACTTTGATGGAAGCTATGAATATTCAAATACAGTAGAAGTTGAAGTAAATCTTATAACAGAGTTTGTACTTGACCAGAATTATCCGAATCCGTTTAACCCGACAACGAAGATTGGATTTACAATACCATCAGTCACTCTTCGACAGGCTCAGAGTGACACGAGGGTAACATTAAAAGTGTATGATGTATTGGGAAATGAGGTTGCAACTCTTGTTGATGAATACAAAGAATCTGGAAGATATGAGATAGAGTTTGATGCAAGTAACTTATCAAGCGGAGTTTATTACTATCAATTGAAGTCAGGAAGTTTTACACAAATCCGGAAAATGATTCTGCTAAAATAATTTTTTTTGGTTCTATGTGAATCTGTCAGACTGCGTTCGTCACAGTCTGACAGTTTTATTTTTAGTTAATAATGTCCAGCCAATCACTCCATTCTTTTTACTAAATTTCACCCATCAGAAAAACTATTTATTGTATGAACAAAAAAAATAATCTCATCATTCTTATTTCTGTTTTTGCACTTGTTAAACTGTTAATCCATCTTTACACAAATGCATTTGCGGGTTACGGAATTTTCAGAGATGAACTTTATTATCTGTCCTGTGCATCAAGACCTGATATAGGATATGTCGATCAGCCCCCATTTTCAATCTGGGAATTAACACTAACAAAATCTGTAATTGGTGATTCTGTTTTTGCGATAAGATTAATCCCCGCATTGATTTCATCAATACTTGTTTTCATCACCGGATTAATCACAAAGAGACTTGGGGGACAAGCCGTTGCAATATCAATTGCTTGTTCAGCAATAATAATATCCCCAATCGTACTTGGTATGAATACTATTTATTCAATGAACACTTTCGATCACCTGTTCTGGGCATTGGGTTTTTATTTTGTGTTGAAATTAGTTGATGAGAATAAACAAAAAGATTGGATCATTCTTGGATTAATAATGGGGACAGCTCTTCTCAACAAGATCGGGTTCCTCTGGTTTGCTGCCGGGTTATTTATTTCGATATTGCTGACTAAAGATCGGGTTAAACTAAAAACATTTTCGCCGTGGCTTGCTGCTATTATCGCACTGATAATTTTTTCACCTTTTATAATCTGGAATTTCCTGAACGATTTTGCCCATATAGAATTTATCCGTAACGCTTCGTTAAATAAATATTCAGGATTAACTCCTTTTGATTTTATATTTGGACAAATCTTACTTCAAAATCCATATTCAATTTTAATCTGGCTGCCCGGATTATATTACCTGTTCTTTCATCCAGCCGGTAAAAAATATAAAGCCGCCGGAATTATTTATCTCACTGCATTCATCATACTTGTGATTAACTGGCACAGTAAAGCAGAATACCTTTCTGCTGCGTACCCGGTTCTGTTTGCAGCGGGAGGAGTGTTTTGGGAAAAGTTTGAAATCAAAAAAAATATTATTTGGATACGATACGCATTACTAATCCCGCTTATACTATCAGGAGTGTTAACATTGCCGCTTGCGCTTCCTATCTTGCCGGTTGAAACATATATTAAATATGCTGATGCAATCGGGATGTCACCTTCATCACCGGAAAGTAAACAACTAGCTGAGCTACCACAGTTTTACGCTGATATGTTCGGCTGGAAAGATCTTGCTAAAAGTATTTCAGAGGTTTATGAATCCTTACCTGAAGAAGATAAAAATGATGTGGTAGTATTCGCTCCTAATTATGGTGTTGCCGGTGCGGTAGAACATTTCAGTAAAAAATATTCATTGCCAAAAGTTATCTCGCCGCATAATAATTTCTGGATATGGGGTTACGGAGATAAAATAGCTAATACGATTATTGTTGTTGGCGGAGACGAAAATGATCATAAAAATTCGTGCAAGGAAGTTTACCTTGCAAAAATTCATATGACCAAATACGCTATGCCTTACGAAAACAACAGGAAAATTTTTGTTTGCAAAGGACTGTTAGTTTCTCCTAATACGATTTGGGAACATGAAAAGAACTTTGAATGAAATAATCTATCTAAAAGATTTTTTTACTTTTAAAAAGTGAAGTTAATAAGGATACTGATGCAACTATCAGTACAAACCAAAATAACAGCATTATTTCGTTTTGTGATCTAAATAATGATGTGGCAAAATAACCAATAATCAACCACTGCATTATATACGCTAAAGTTACATTCCTTCCGAGCCATTTGAGATACCTTACGATTTTATTCTCATCACACTGCAGGACAAGCTGATAAGATAGGTATGTAATAACAATCAGGAACTGCAATGTCCAAAAGATATAAATCCAGTTGTGATGATAATACACTTTTAAATTTGCAGCAGTATTGATTCCATAACTTATAGTGGCAACTGAGACAATTGAGGCCGGTACAGAAAAATGAAATAAATTTCTTTCATCAATGGTTGATTTGCTCATTACCACACTGATTATAAATCCAACCAAAGGATAAACCAGCCAGGGAAAGACCGGGAAATAAGACCAATTAAACTGACCCCAAAAGAAAGCCTGGATATAAGCAATTGGCTTTTCCGCATCTGTAGACTGGTAAAGAAAATCTGATGACAAAATTACAACTAATAAAAATATCAGATACAAAAAGATTTTATCACGAAAAATTTTTTTAATGACAGAAATGATAATAATGCTTAACCCGGCGAGCGGTAGTATATCAACTCCTAATAAATATGGAAGCGGATCAACTTGTATTTCACCAAAAATAATTTTCACAAACAGGTGAAGGTTTATTCCGGCATTGAGCAATATACCGACAAGAAATAATTTTAATCCACGAAGAATATTTTGTGAAGTTGTTTTTTTTGATTCGGCAAGAAAATAACCCATCACAACCATAAAGAGCGGAGCAGCTGGCGGTCCGCCCAGAAACAGCAAAAACTTTCCTAGTCCAGAATTATAAATCGCTTCCTCAGCAAACAACTCAACTAAATGAACCTGTATCATCAATATGACTGCCGCACCCTTCATAAAGTCCGGTAAGGAGGAACGTGTACTGATATTCTGACCGTTAATTGTCATAATCTTTAAAAGAATAACATGCTTTTTATACCGAGTACAATGTAGTTTATCCTGAAATTTTCAAATTCAGTTAACTGATATGACGCTATCAATCGAAGCCATTTGAGGATATCATATTCACCCTGAGTAAAGACCTGGTACTTTTGAACTGCCTCCTGGTTGAAGAAAGTAAGTAAATCAGAATCAAAATAATTTATTCTGTTACCGACAAACCCTCCGAACTTAAGTAAGATTTCATCTGAAACCTGGTAATGAAATTTTGCATATACAGAAAAGAAATCACGATTATCATTAGTCTTGATGTAAGTTGGCTTAATTGAGAGAAATGTTAAAAGTGAAATTATTTTTTCAATACGAAATGTTAATTGATTTGTTTGCAACGCATAAAAACCAATCCGGTTGGAATGCATATACGAAGAACCAAGATACCAGGAGTCCGTGTTAAATGAGATATCGACATTGTACACATTAGTGAAATCACTGTATGAATAATCAAATCCTTTTGCCGAATAATCGCCTTTATAATGAGCGTAGTTCATCTTAATAAAAAACGGAAACAGGTAGACAAGTCCTCCAGTCAGAAAAGTATTTTGTTTATAATCCCATTCATACTGATTGATCAAGAGCTGATCAAAATGGTTTATCAGGTAGTAATTTTTTGCAAGTTCTATTGTATTGTATATCGATACAGCATCAGAGTTTGTATTATCTGAATAAAATCCATGCGTATAATATGCTGACGGACTAAGAAACAGTGAGTCAGACTGAGCATTCAATTTTAATGCAACAGAGATGATCAATGAAAATATTATGAAGAAAATATTTTTATTCAACTAATGCTAATCCTTCCTTAGCTGATTTGTTATCCGCAACTAACATCAGTGAATAAATGAAATGTTCCTTTGCTTTCTTTTTATTCCCAAGATAATAATATGTCCAGCCCAGGTAGAGATTCGGATCAAAGTATCCGGGATACTGACTGAAGGATATTTCAAGGTGATATTTAGCCTTGTTGTAATCACCGCCGCTAAGGTAAAGCTGTCCTATGTACAGGTTGGCAGTATAATTCATTGAGTCTGTTTTTATAATATCGCTGTAAATTTTTATCAGCTCATTTTTCTTATCAAGCTTTGAAAGGGGAAGTGTGGCTCCAAACTGACTTTCAATATTTCCGGGAGCTAAAATTTTGGCCTTCTCATAATATCCCAATGATTTTTCCAACTGTCCCGAACTATAATAAAGCCATCCAAGCCGCAGATTGTACAAGTAATCATTTTCGAATTTTGAATAACTATTTTGAATTACAGAAATTGCGCTGTCCAGATTTCCATTACTTTCAAATGAAATGGAAGAATTGAAAACTGTTATTCTTTCATCGACAGGTTTTATACTTGCGTTTATCGCCAGGTAGGCAACAAGCCCTGTGATTATCACGAGATTTATAACAACGTATTTTTTCATAATGATGATTCTCCTGAATTTTCAAATTTAAATTCCAACTTTTTGTTATCGAATGTGATATCAAATGAATCAAGTCTTCCCTCAGAATCGATATAGACATTGCCTTTAAGAAGTTTATTAATGAATGCAAATATGGATTTGCCTTTGATTTCAATTTCAGAATGTACTATGGAAAATTTATTTTCATCATCACTGCTAAAACTGAATTCACCCTTAGCAGCTATTTGAGGCTTGTATAGGAGCAGAAACTCTGCCAGATATCTTGCAAATCCAACCGGCAGTTGCGCAACCGAATAAACATCATCCCAGTAAACGTTTTCATTAAAGCATAGAGGTACTCGCATACTTAAAAGATAAAAATAGTATAAAGCATTCTTCTTGTTCCCCATATAAGAGAAAAAGTAAAATACTTTTTCGGTAACATAAATATCACCACGGGAATTGCCGGACTGAATGTACATCTGATTTTGTATATCAACTTTAACTTCCCATTCATCAGTATGTTCAACCCCATTTAAGTAGTACTTGATTTTATATTTATCTCCAAGTCTGAATTTAAAAGCATTTGTTAAAGTTTTACTGCTTTCAATATTACTTATTACTGAACCCTCTTCAGGGTAATCAAAAGTTTTAAGATGCTGTTTGCCACCTTTGTTCAGCAGGTAATATGCGAAAGGGAACTTTAAAGTTTTATCACCTATTCTGTCAGAGTATTGAAATTGAAAATGAAGATGGGGAATTGGTGATCGCCCGCTGTTACCACAGTTACCAATCAGATCACCTTTTCTTACTTTATCGCCTTCCTTAACTTTTATGGAATCGAATTTAAGATGCGAAACGGAACTAAAGACGTTGTAATCATGAGACATCACAACTGTATTTCCCCAGTTTTTATTCAGATTCACTTCGCCGGGCAGATTATCTTTTACATTACTTATTATTTTTACAACAGTGCCGTCCAATGGTGCTACAACAGGAAGGTTGTAACAATAATAATCACCGGCAGCTTCACCTTCGCCGGAATGATCTAAACCATTTTCATCTCTGATTATAAAATCAAAAGCAAATTGCCAGTCACTTTTATGAGTGATATTTCCATTTGTTCCCTGCGAAACATACCACTCACCGTAGAAAGGCAACTCAGGAAAAATATATTTAAAGTTTTCAAACCTTGCTTTCTGTTTGTGGTGGTAATAGTAATTTTCTTCAGGTGAACCGGGCTTAAAGTATAACAACACAAAATCAGAATGTTCTTTCCTGAACTTCAAACTATATACTACAGACAGTACAATAATGTTAAACGGAAAAACCAGGATAGGCAAATTCAGTGGCGCAAGTATTTTTAGAAAGAATCCTGACATGACAATCACCATCAATACCGAAAGTATAACCAACAATAAACTTTTTCGTGAAGGAATAATTATACTTCCTCCAAGTGCAAACGCAGTAAGTATTGAGTTGAATCCTGTTAGTATTAACAATGATTCATTAATCTCGGGAAATATGAGACCGAACAGAAAATAATTTGCAGCGAATGCAATTATACTCAGCAAAAACATTACTCTTGAGAAGAATAGAATCGTTATTAGAATAATAATACCGACGATGATCTTAGGCTGAAAAATTATTAATGCCATTGCTTTAAAAAACAAAGACAAAAACTCCGGGAAATAACCCTTCAAATCATCCTGCATTAAAGTGACATCGGCAGATTGTACATTATTATAATTACTGAGAAAAATTATGAAAACGTAAACGGTCAGAATAAATGGAAGACTAAGTCCGGGCAGATTGAATGTTTCAGCGAGATGATGTTCAAGTATAACAGAGATAAAAAATGTTATGACAATAAAAACCGGGACAAGATATAGTAATTGGTTTGTAACATTAAAATAATAGACAGTAGCTGACCCGAATAAAATTCCATTGAACCCGTAAAATCCGGATTGAATTTTTTCCTTATCAAATTTCAGAACTACTGCCAATAAATTGCAGATTAAAACCCCAAGTAATGATGCAACGCCAAACAGGGGAGTGATAAATGTTGCAAGCATAACGGCAAGTCCAAACCAACGCCTGTTGCTGAAGAATATTTGTGCATAAGCAAAAAGAGTTGAATCAAGTAAAAACGTTATTTCGTCTTCACGTTCTTTCACTTTAAACTGACATAATTTTAGATTTAAATTTAACCGGCAGCAGTTCTTTGTTTTGTATATCCGGCAGTTCTTCTTTCTGTCTGATTATTTCAACTGTCGAATTTTCCATTATCATTACAACTGAAGGTCTCAATGAAATGAACTGCATCCACTGGGTTACATTATACGCGCCCGCATATTCAATAACAACGTTATCATCTTTTTGAAGCGGAGGTAGTAAAATGCTGTCGCGTATACAATCTATATTCATACAAAGCGGACCAAATACAGAAGTATCTTCGGTATGCATGCCATTATCCTGCGCCGGAGAAATTTTATGCTTATACCAGAAGCTTGTAAATAAAATATTGACACCTGCATCAATGATTAAAGCACGTTTGCCTGAAGATAATCTTTTATTTGCTATTACAGTTGATAGCAGAAATCCGGCATCATCAATTAAAGCTCTTCCTGTTTCAAGAATTAACGTTGGTAGTTTATCCCTGTCATAATTTACTTCATATAACCCGGAGACAATCGCATCAGCAAATTGTTCAATAGACGGAACCACCTGGTCGGCAGGAAGGTACTGACCAATTAATGTATTGTTTGAGGCAAACCCTCCCCCCAGGTCAATATATTCAAGGGGAATACCATATTCGCTATTAATAATGTTGGCAAGGGAAGCTAATCTTGAAGCGGCAATGCGGTACGCATCCGGCGTCATTATATATGTACCGATATGTGTGTGCAGACCAATCAATTCAAGATTATCTTCGTGCAAAATTCTTTTTACTGCCTGAAGTGCTTCACCATTTTCAAAATTAAAACCAAACCTGTCCCACAAGGGATAGATATTTACATCCATGTTTACCCGGATAGCAACTTTTGCTTTTAATTTTTTTTCATTGCACAGATCGATTATTTCATATAGCTCATCGAAGTTATCGATATGAATTTTGGATTTATTGGTGATTGCTTTATGCAATGCAGCTCTTGATTTATCAGGTCCGTTAAAAATTATTTTTTCACCTTCAACACCAAGACTTCTTGCTTTGTCATATTCAAATTCAGATACAACTTCTGCCCATGAATTTTCGCTGTGAAAAACTGAGCAGACTGCGTCCAGGTAGTTAGTTTTATACGACCAGGCATATTGAACTTTTGGATATCGTGTTTTAAATATTCTGTATGCGTTTCTTTGGTTCTGCCGGATTTTTTTTTCAGAGATTACAAACAAAGGCGACCCAAATTTTTCAATAAGTTCCTTCACCTGTATTCCTTCAATTTCAGAAATAACTTTTGTTGAAGGTCCGCTTCCGAACTTATTCATCAAGCCGGAAACATGTTTGGTTATAATTGGTCTTTCATATTTTTTCTTTTCGCTCATACAGAAATTTCTCCCAATGCTGCTGCTTTTTCAAATTCTTTTATTGATGTGATAAGATCCCATGAACTCCGAACGAAAATTGTTCCTACAGTGAAAGTTTTGAATGGTTCAACTTTTTTATCGAAGGCTAATTGAACTAATGCGTAGGGCAGATTTTGACCTGCAGCAGGGGCCAGATAAACCCACGCAGGGAAGCGTGGATTTATTTCCAGCAGATAATATTCTCCGGTTGAAGAGGATTTTATGAATTCAAGTTCAAGTCCGCTCCGCCATTTTGAAAGTTCAATAACCCGTTTTGAAATATTAAGCAGAACTTCATCATCGATGGTTACTCCAGCCCAGCCTTTACCTTTTTCAGTAATGTATAATTTGCGCATTGATACCGCGCCAACAGTTTTACCTGTTCCATCTCCTAAAGCGACAACATTAAATTCATCGCCTTTAATAAACTCCTGAATTATGATGGGGTAACCCCACTTACTGCTAAGTTTATTAAATGCAGAAAGTGTTTCGTCGAAAGAGTTTGCTACATAAGCATCATAATAAATTCCTTTGACGACAACAGGATAATTTAATTTTTCACGAACAAGGTGAAGATCACGTACTGATGAAATGGAAAAATCAGAAGGGACCAATATTCCATTGGCCTTACAAAAGCCTGCAATATTTTCTTTCGAACGGATTTTAAGTTGTTCAATTTCGGGCAGGTATGTTTTGATTCCTAATGTGTTTAACTTTTCGCTGAGTTTTATAAAACCGGATAATTCTGAATCCAGTGTAGGAATAATTAAATCAATTTTTTCTTTTTGATGTATCGAGATTAATCGTTGCAGTAAAGCATCAAGTCCTGCAGAAGGGTACGGAATCATATATGACTTATCAGTTAGATTTTCCATATAGATACCGGGATCAAGTGAATCGTAAGCAAGTCCTATTATTTCACCGCTAAAATCGGGCGAGCTTTTTATACTTCTGATAACAGGAACTCCAGGACCGGGGTTGTCTGTTGCATTCAATCCGGTTACAGCTATTTTCATTCTTCTTTTACAATCGAATATTTTTTTAGTTGAATTACAAAATCGTAAATATCCTTTTCCACCTGGTTTCTTTCCGTGTCATAAGAATCACAGATTTCTCCGATTATTTTCGGAAGATCTTCACCTGCCTGAAACATTGAGAGGATTTGTTTGCCGGTTTCGTTCAGGGTAAATGTTTCCCCTGTATTTGCCATGAATAAAAATCCTGATTCACTGACCGCAAGATTTTTGGGAACGATATATTTACTCATAATTTTCTTTCACTTTAACAGTATCATTTTTTTTGTTTCACTAAGTTTCTCTGAATTCATCTGGTAAAAGTAAACACCGCTTGGCTGCATAACACCCTGATTGTTCTTGCCATCCCAGGTTACTTCAAATGTGCCGGCAGTCAAAAATTCATTTTTTAATAAACGGATCTCTTCGCCTTGTAAATTGAAAATCCGCAATTGGATAAATGCATTCCTGTCAATTGTAAAATTGATTTTAGTTGAAGGATTGAACGGGTTGGGAAAATTTTGTGACATCCCGAATTTTAGAGGAACAGGTTGTGTATCCATTCCAGTTGTCCCCGTAGAGTAAATTTCAAAACAGTATGAATCAAACATCGGATAATTAAACCTGGTTACAATACAATCGAGTATTCCATCATTATTAATATCTGCAACTGTTGGATACGAAAAATAGAAAGAGGGTTCATTCTTTTCGAAAATTGCCTGTCCTGTTATAATATCAAAAATTTTAAATCCCTGCCTGTAGTCAGAAATACCATAATATGAAAGCACATAAAAATCCATTTTACCATCATTGTTAACATCATCACCAACGCTGTATAGCTGAAGTCCTGCAAGTATTTCAGCCTGGTTAAATGTATAAACATACTCGGGTGTATTTGATTGATCAGCGTAAATGACAAACTGAGTAGAGTCAAGAGTGTACATCCGCTTCATCCATGATTCACCATTTTTTTCAAAGTTCAGCCAGCCAGCAAGTTTGTTGTAATCGATTTGTGAGGAAGTGAAAGTATTTTGCCACTGAGCATTCAGCACTGATATGAGTGTGAAAAGGAATATTAATATTTTAGTTGTCATAGAATTGTAACTTTAGTTGTTTAACAAAAATAATTTGAACAGCCAAAAAAAATGCCATACTCTCTGGTTAATTGAGGATATATAGTAAAATGTTGTTGTGGCTAATTGTCATAATTAAGAATATAAATTGATTTGTTCTCTTTAATAAGAATTTGAATTGTTTCAATATCTTACTGTGTAAATATTATCAGCAATTAAAAATTTGCTAGTTGTCAGGTGTTCGGTTGCAGTTATTTGTAATTCGGTATTTGTATTTTCTATATGTTAAATAAATAATTTAATTCTAAACGATATGAAAAAAATATTAATTGTATTTACAGGCGGAACTTTTTCAATGATGATCGATGAGTCGACAGGCGGTGCTGTTCCTCGTTATTCCGGAGAAGAACTTCTTGAAAAAATTCCAGAAGCAAAAAATCTTGCCGAATTAGTTTGTTATGATTTTGGAAAATATCCGGGACCTCACATGACACCTGAACTTATGTTTGAACTTTCAAATAAAATTAAAGAATTAATTTCAAATGAAAAATATGACGGAGTAATTGTAACACACGGAACCGATACTCTTGAAGAGACAGCTTATCTTCTAGACCTTACTATCAAAACAGAAATTCCTGTTGTTGTAATCGGCTCGATGAAAAACAGTTCAGAGCCTGACTGGGATGGACCAAGAAATCTACTTGACGCAATTCATATTTGTCTTGAAAAAAATTGCAGAAACATCGGGGTGCTTGTCTGTCTTAACGGTGAAATTAATGCAGCAAGCGAGGTGACAAAAACCTATACCGATGAAGTTGATACATTTCACTCCCTTGATTTTGGTGCACTTGGCTTTGTTCAAAACGGAAAAGTATGGTTAAACCGTCTGCCTCGTTTGCTGGAAACTATCGGAACACATCAAATTGAAACTAATGTTGATATGCTAACAGCGTATGCAGGTATGAATGAAAAATTCTTTAAATTTTCTGCTGACAGCAGCGTTAAAGGAATAGTTGTTGAAGCTCTTGGTGTTGGCAATGTTCCTCCTTCTGCATTTGATGGAATTAAATATGCGGTGGATAGAGGAATTGCTGTTGTGTTAGTTTCGCGGTGCCCTGCGGGTGAGACTGAAGATGTTTATAGTTATCCGGGCGCGGGAAAACATCTACACAATATCGGGGTAATATTTTCAGATTTTCTTAACGGGCAAAAAGCAAGAATTAAATTGATGCTCGCACTCGGACTTACAGATAATAAAGAAGAAATAAAAAAAATGTTTGAGAGATGAACTTTACACGGAGAAACACGGAGTAGTCACAGAGAACCACTGAGTTTTAAACAGGTTTATCACCCAGCATTTCGTTTATCATATCGCGTAATACAATTAATTCTTTTCTAGTCGGTTCCTGTAAACCTGCAGGCGGTGTTTTTGAAAGTGATGTATTTAGTGTATTTAATATTCTTTGTGATGAAAGTATGAACGCGTACCTGTAATGGTCGCGTTTCCATTCTTCTTCTTTTTTCTTGGCAGAAATTAAATTGATGTCTTGCTGCAGCCTTCCCAGAAAGTATTCAAGATCCTGTGCTAAATAATCTTTCAATCTATCAAAGCCTCCAGTTCTACTTTGTGAACATCATTTACAGGTTTGCCGAGAAATAATTCAGCAACTTCACGGAATTTTGTCGGTATATCACTCACATAAAAATCGTGATTACCCATTGCATATTTGTTTGTGTGAAGGTCTGTTCTGTCAAGTTCCTTTTCAATCGCTTCTGCAGCAGCAACTCCTGAATCAATCAGTTTAACATTTTCACCAATTACATTTTGAATTACCTCAGAAAGGATCGGATAATGAGTACAGCCAAGTACAAGCGTATCTATTTTGTATTCACGTAATTCTTTCAAATACTCTTCTGCAATTTCATATGTTGCTTTGTGATTAATCCAGCCTTCTTCCGCCAATGGAACAAATAACGGGCAAGCCTTTTCAAATACAACTATGCCTGGATTTAGTTTTTTTATTTGTTTGGAATATGCCTCGTTAGAAATAGTAGCCCTTGTACCAATCACACCTATACGACCATTTTTGCTTTCACGTACCGCAAGCTGTGTCCCGGGTTCAATCATACCAATAACCGGAACATCAAAATGATTTCTCAATTCATTCAGTGCAATTGACGAAGCGGTGTTACATGCTACAACAATAGCCTTTACATTTTTACTGATTAAAAATTTTGCATCCTGCAAAGAATATTCTATCACTGTTGAATTTGATTTTGATCCGTAAGGAACACGTGCAGTATCTCCGAAGTAAACTATATTTTCTTCCGGCAATGAAGATGCTATTCGTTTTACGACCGTTAGTCCGCCGATCCCGGAATCAAATACACCTACCGGTTTTTCTTTTTCCATGAAGTTCAATACTGAATTAACCTTTCGTAAAGTTTAATTATTGTTTGTCTAAAATAGGTAAAAACGGCTAAAACTAAACTTTCAAATTTTGCTGGATAAGAAGTTGTTTTGCCGGAACACTTTTTTCGAAATCGGGAGACTTATTTAAAATAAAATTATTACGATAATAATTATGCTGTTTAATGATATTTAAAACAGATGACAGACTATATATTGTTGTTGTTTATGAAAGAGTTAACAGCATTTGGGTCAAAAAGAAAGTCAGAATTGTTGGAATAATACTGCAGATACCGATAGAATATAATTTTATTTAAGATACCAAGAGGATTAATAATGAAATCGTGGATACAAAACCTTCCCGTACAGAAAAAACTTTTATACGCATTTTCTATTGTAGTGTTATTTGTTGTATTTGTAGCTGGTGTTGGGTTACGTAATGCTTCATCGGGCAATGATCATCTTACGGAGTTTGATGAAAAATTTCTTCCAAAACTTGATCTGCTTCTTCAGATAGACAGGGATATGCAGCAGGCTCTTGTTGCACAACGTACACTAATGTTTACCCAGCCCGGCACAAATGAATTTGATGATTTGGTAAAGGATAATGACGAAAACATTCAACAAGCAAAAGACAGGTGGCAGCAATTTAAAGACATTAAAATGTATGGGATTGAAGAGAGCCTGCTGACTTCACACGAAAAAGATAGAGATACCTGGATTAATCACTCATTCAGAATTGTAGATCACTTAAGATCCAATGTTTCTGCAAGACGGGATGCAGCAATAAGTTTATCGTTTAATGAAGGAGCCGAATCATTTGAAAAAGCAAGGGATGTGATCGACAAACTAACTGAAATCATTGAGGGCAATATTAAGTCAGAATATAATGAAAGCCAGGAAGCTTATGATTCAGCAAAATTGCTTATGATAATAATCACAGTGATTGCATTAATTCTTTCAATTGCTTCAGCCGTCAGCATTTCTAATTCAATAAGCAAACCACTTTCCCAGGCAGTTAAAATGATGGGTGATCTTAAAAAGGGTTATATCAAAAGCAGGATGGACTATTCAAATAAAAATGAAATTGGTTTACTTGCTGATTCAATGAACTCATTTGGTGAAACTCTTCAATCGTTTACAGAAACAATGTACAAAGTTTCTGACGGTGATTTTTCAACGGAAGTAAAAAAACTTGATGACGCGGATGAGATAACTCCTGCATTAAATAAAATTCTTTTAACACTACGAAATCTTAAAACTGAAACAGACTCTTTAATTAAAGCGGCCTTAGACGGCAGACTTGATACAAGAGGTAATGTTTCAAAATTTTCAGGCGGTTATTCGGATATCATAAAAGGAATAAACAATACTCTTGATGAAATGATAAAACCAGTAAAAGAAGGTTCAGAAATACTTGAACAGATGGCTGACGGAGATTTAACAGTCAGAGTAAATGGTGATTACAGGGGCGATCACCAGATTATCAAAAACAGCATCAATCAACTCGGGCACTCACTTGGTTCTTTGTTAAGTGAAGTTGTGGAATCAGTGCAGGCAACAGCAAGTGCAAGTGTCCAGATCTCAGCAAGTACCGAAGAGATGGCGGCCGGTTCACAGGAACAATCATCACAGGCTACTGAGATTGCCGGTGCTGTTGAACAGATGACTGCATCAATATTAGAAACATCACGCAATGCAACCAAAGCTGCAGCCAATGCAAAGTCAAATAAAGAAATTGCTGAAAAAGGTCGAAAAGTAATTGATGAAACAGTAGACGGAATTAACAGGATATCTGAAGTGGTTAACCAGGCCGCCGGAACTGTAAAAGAATTAGGGAAAAGCAGTAACCAGATTGGTGAAATTATCCAGGTTATTGATGACATTGCAGACCAGACAAACCTTCTTGCACTTAATGCCGCAATAGAAGCTGCGCGTGCCGGTGAGCAGGGAAGAGGTTTTGCTGTTGTTGCCGATGAAGTACGTAAACTTGCGGAACGTACAACAAAAGCGACCAAAGAAATCGCACAGATGATAAAACAAATTCAAAAAGATACAAATGATGCTGTTAATTCAATGCAAGCCGGGACAGATGAAGTTGAAAATGGAAAACAACTTGCCGGCAAAGCCGGTGATTCAATGGCAAGTATCATTAATGGTATTAACGAACTTGTTGATATAGTTGAACAGGTTGCAGCAGCAAGCAATCAGCAGTCAACAACAGCAGAGCAGATCAGTAAAAATATTGATGCTATAAGCACGGTTACACAGGAATCGGCAAACGGTGTTCAGCAAATTGCCCATACATCCGGTGATCTTAGTAAACTAACTGAAAGACTTCAGGGTGTTGTTAATAAATTCCGGATTGACGCAAACGCCGAATACTCCAGATCGTTTGTCAGATCTAATGGAAAAATTGTTTATTAGATTTGAAAATCTGCTAACAATATAATCGTACAGAAATTTATTATTTCGGTATTTTCACCAGTACTACCTGGGCTTTATCCGCCCTGACAATATCTGAGAAGAACTTTTGATATTCAGCATAATTTTCTGCCGGAATAACATTTTGTTTAAGTTCTAATGAACGTATAAATAAAATTTTATCCTTATCAAGCTGTTGCGTGCTGGAAAGAAACTCGCCAAAGTCGGATTTTAAAACTATTTCCTTTGGAACAGCTTCAACATTAAATCCCTCGGGAATAGTGTATACAATTGAATCAATATCAAGATAAGGATATTGAATTCTGACCGGTGAGAGTCTTTCCTTAACAACTTTTGGCGCTGAAATTTTTCTCTCCATCAGGTTTGGATGAAAGAAAATTCTATTACCCGAACTGGATGCGTACTTAGGATAAGAAAGGTCAAGATTTAGTTCAATTGAACTTTCATTTTCTGCTAATGAATTAAATTCAAAATTATTTAGTTTAACATCCGGAACATTAGAAAGATTTTTTACCCAAATTTCTTTATCCTTTGGTGAATAGTCTTTATAGACCGGATTAACATAGTCGAATTGGTTTCCGCCCCATAAAATACTACCCTTAACTTCAGCAAGCCCTTTCGGAGTAATGTTCACAACAAAATTTTTGAACATTAAATTTTTATATGATTCACTTGATGGTGTCCTGACTATAATCCCGCCTTCAGGTGTAATCATTAGAGCAGATCTGTTTTCATTACTCCATCCAATGCTTCCAGGCGGTATTGACTGGCTGGTACACTCCAGCCATATTGTATCCGGTTCCAGAGGTACACACACGATTACATGGTTGAACTGGTTGCTTGGAAACTCTGTAATCATTGGGTAGCGTGCATTTCCATTTCTGATAAGTACCGGATATGCCGTAATGTTTGCTGTCTTTAATAGTGTGACCATATAATTTGATAAAGCTTTGCAATCACCGTATCCTTTATTGTGTACATAAGCCGCGTCGAATGGCTGCCACCCTCCAATACCCAATTGAACACTTACATACCTTGTTCTGTTTTGCATATATCTGTAAATTGATTCTACTTTGCTTCTTGAGTCTGATACATTGCCAATCAAATTATTTATTTCTTTTATCGCCTGTTCGGGAAGATTATCTTTTCCTTTTAGTAAGTCATTAAACCAACTTCCAAATTTTTTCCAGCTGGTTAAGTTTCCTTTTGTATTTTCAATCTCAAAAGTATAAGGTGCAATCCTGACTATCGAAGCTACGTCCTCTATCTCTTCATCAACTGCTTCATAAGGTAATTTGGGTAAGTTGGTTACCTCCCATAAATACGACTTATAAATCCCATCTAATTTCACTTCAGGTCGATATTCACTTTTGTTTTGCCAGAAACGTAAATCATAATCATGCGGAGTAATAACTTCAAAAGAAGAATATTCAACCGGATCAGTCGAGTATCGTGAATACCAGGTTGGCCAGTTTAAAAAACTATCATATCTTAATTCATATTCATAAACGATCGTGTAAGGAAATTTATCATAGTATATTTCAGCTGAGGTAGTTCTTGCATCGTCATAAAGCGAGTAACCGGAAATAGAGCTATAATCCACAATATCTTCATCGTTTAGTTCTTTCACTTTTTCGCCGTCTGCATTATAAATTGTTCCTTCAAGATCCGTTATAGTAATAAATCTGTCATAGGAAATATTTAATTCTCCATAATGCTGTTTTTCTTTCTTAAATATTGTTACAGCAAAAACGACTTTGTATTCAGTCCATTCTTCATCCATAAATTCAAATGTACATTTATTTTTGCGGATGACTGCATCAGCATTTTCTTTTAAGGAAGGTGGTATTTTGTTTACGGCATATTCATTATCAGAAACAGAATATAACGCACTGGAGAAAATAAACTGACTTATCAGAATTAGTATTAATTGCAGTATATACGTTAAGTTTTTCATATATCAGCCCTTTATTCTAAATATGGTTTCGCTAGTTAACCTTAGGTCCAATAACTAACAACTCTGATTGTGACGACACCATCGTTGCAAATAATGATTTTGCCTGTTCATAAAGTTGCGGCTTGACCTGCATTTCTTTAATCTCAAATTTTGAAATTATCTGTATAAGATTGCCGTCCGCATTTATTTGTCTGGAATAAGTCAAAGCATTACCAACTTTAACCGACTTGTTTTCTTGCTTGTCCTTTAGCTCATAGCCTTCCGGCAAGGTAATATTTGTAACTATTGTTTTACTGTTTAAATAATTAAAATCAATCGGATATTTTCGCTTTGATGATTTAAAAGGGTTATCTGTCATTCGATTTATTATTACTGGATTTAAATAGATCATATCTCCGGCAGTTTGAGCATAAGCCGAACCATTCAGGAAAGCTTTTAGAATCAAAGGCATATGAATGCTGTCCTTATTTGTCACATTCACAGAGTCAATTTCCAGTCCTGTTTTTTCAACTTCAAATTGTTCTTTTGCCAGATCGGTTTCGGATTTATCAGAAAGGTTTTTTCTTACAGATAACCCTGAATATTCTCCAAATGAATCTTCGATATCTGTATTTATAGAGCCGTCAATATTAAGCTTTATGTTAATAATTATTTTATCTGAACTCATTTTGTTCGCGGGGATATTAATCCACTCTAACGCATCTTTTTTTATTACAAGTGCTTTAACCCCGAGTATTTTTGATGGCATAACATCCATAGGACGTTTGGAATCTGTTGCATCTAAATAATAAGTTTTTCCATTTACAACTGCTTTTGCAATTGTATAATTGAATTGAGAAATGATCGGATATAAATCCTGGAGCCTTCCATTACTTCTTGTGCTGAGTATTAGGGGATCGGCTGTAATTCCTATATTTCTTAACATTGAAATTAACAGGAAACTTATTTCGGCATTACTTCCCTTTTTATTTTCAAGTATATCATTGATTCCATTATCTGCATAAAGTCTGTTGCCGCCAGACCAGACAATGGTATTAATGATCCAGTTATAAATAGCCTCCATCTTTTCGAGAGGTGTAGATAAAGACTCAGTAATTGATTTAGTTGTCTCCTCAACTTTAGAAGTAATCTCAATCATTTTACCGAAATATTTCATTTCAGCAAGATCATTGACAAGAGTTTTCCAGTCTTGAAGAACTTGCCTGTAACCATAAGACGGGAATGAATAACCGGAAAGTTGTATAGATACTTTATTTGCATAATCGGAAAGTGTGGATATATATTCTTCTTCACGAATAGCAGGTGCGTTCTTTACAGCCCATTTCAGATCATAACAATTTGTAATTCTTGTCCCAAGGTAAGTTTGAGCACTCCCGCTGAATATCTGGGTGGTTTCTGTTCTGTCATTTATTTCCCATAATTCATAGCCGCTTGTAACTGCAGTATAAGCAATATTTACCGGGTAACGAATGTTGTATTCACTCCAAAGTACTGGTTCACTATATTGAAATATCCAATCACGTATCAGACCAAAATTCTTAGTCACAATATTGTATTTAATATCAACTACACATCCTGGAATTAATCCAGGCATAGTAAAACGATATCTCGTTCTGGTATCATCAACCTCTTCTTCAAAAATATCATCATCTTCAAGTTCATTTTCTATAATATCGCCCTCAGCATTTAAGGAATACGTCACCGCTTCCAGGTCATCGAGGTATTCATCACTATCATATGTACGAAGAATAAAAGAATGAGTTGCAAGGTCATATCCTGACTGGTTAAAAATTTTGATGCGGATATGTCTTGTAAAGGAAATATTTAAATCATTGTTAAATACCGACTCACCCCAATCACACAGTATTAAACCTGATGCATTTGTGTCAGCAGAAAATGAGGTCAACTGCAAATCCTCTAACGGAACTTCTCCCCATTTAATCGGCGGTTCTTGTGAATATACATACGTGGATAAGATAAAAACGGAAATGGAGGATAAAAACAAGAATTTGAACATGACTGCCCTCACTAAGTTAGTGGCAAAAATAATTTATTTTAGTCAGTGAATTTTTAATCAGGGAATTCATCTGCTCCGCTACAAAGTTATGACCACGAATAATTAAACCAATAGATATGTTAACGAACCCCATTCTCATCTATATCCCTGATTTTATAAAAGTCTGAAAACAATTTAACTGTTAACTCTTACTTAGGCAAGAATGTTTTTTGTTTTCAATTTAATCTATATGAAATCTTAATTAACTTAATCTTACAATAGATTATTTTAATTTTAAAATATTATAAAACCTATTTTAGCTTAAATATTTATGAATAATTTTAATTACTTAACATCAGAGATTAGAATATCGGATCTTGTAAAATTCAAATCAAAATGTACAGAACAGAAATTTACATAGCTTAGTTAATTACAGCTAATTGTAAATTATACATTGTACATTATACATTATCAGAGCATTTGCGAAATAGTTTCGGTAAGTTCGGATATAATAAACTGGTAATCATTGGGCGAGATTTTTTTCCCTTTACGGTCAAGTACATAAAATGAATCAACTATATCATCCCCTTTAGTTGAAATTTTAGCAAAGAAAATGATCAATCCAAGTTCGTTCATTTTATTTGTAACCTGGTAAAGAAAGCCGAGTCGATCCGGGGAAAACACATCTATGATGGTGTATTTTTCATGTTTTTCAAAAACTATTTTTACCTTGCCTGTTCTTTTGAAGAACTTACTTTCAATACGCCACCATCGGGACTTCATTGTGCTGAATTCCTGTGACAACTGAAGCATACCTGATACAACGGCGACAAAATCTTTTTCAATTTTTTCATACCGCTCATGTTCAATTTTTTTGTGAGTGCGGAAATCAGAAACATTAAATGTATCGATGACAATCCCGTCTTTACGGGTGAATATTTTAGCGTCGTGTTTGTTTGGATGATTAAT
>JAEXTA010000016.1 GCA_023453665.1 Bacteroidota bacterium
CACTTGCTTAAAGGATTACATAAGCTTCAACAAGAATTTCCTGATATTATTTCTAATGTTCGTGGATTAGGACTGATGTGTTCATTTGATTTACCTTCTTCAGAATTCCGTGATTCATTTAAATCAGAATGTTTAAAACAGCACTTAATAATTCTTGGATGTGGTTCTAAATCAATCAGGTTTAGACCAGCATTGAATATTACTCCTTCAGAAATTGATGAAGGTTTGAATTTGGTTAGAAAAGTTTTAATTTTTCAGCGAACTAAAAACTAAATATATTAAACTACTTGCATGATTCGGCTCCACAATGGAGCCGTAATCATTTTAAATAAATTGATGGCAACACTTTACATAGTAAGTACACCTATTGGTAACCTATCTGACATTACTTTAAGAGCTTTGGAGATTTTACGTAATGCAGATTTTATAATTTGTGAAGATACACGCGTAACAAATCAATTGTTAAATCACTACGAGATTAAAAAAGAGTTAATCTCTCTAAATGCTTATAATGAAAGAAGTAAATCTGTTTACTTATCAGATAGAATTAAAGCTTCAAAAATTGTTGCAATTGTTTCAGATGCAGGTACTCCGGGAATCTCAGATCCTGGTGTAAGATTGATTTCACTACTGATATCTGAAGGGATTAATGTTGTTTCCGTTCCCGGACCGTCCGCTCTTTTAGCAGGATTGAGCATTAGTGGTTTACCTACAGATTCATTTGCGTTTGAAGGATTTCTTCCCCAAAAAAAAGGAAGACAAAAGTTATTGATGAAATTATCTGACGAAGAACGTACAATTGTTTTGTATGAGTCAACCTACCGGATAAAAAAACTACTTGAAGAACTATCCGAATACATGCCCGAAAGATTTATTGTAGTGTGCCGCGAACTAACTAAAAAATTTGAAGAGACCTGGAGAGGTTTTCCAAAAGTTTTATTGAATACATTCGATGAACGTGTTTCAAAAGGTGAATTTGTCGTTGTCATTGCTCCTAAAAACTGGAAGCATCTTCCAGACATTAACTAAACGGATCAGTTCTCATCAGGGTAATCAATAAGTGATACAACTTTATATTGAGATAGTTTTTGCCTTCCCTTTAAAAATGAAAGTTCAATAATAAAAGAGACCTGAACGACATTTCCCCCCAACTTAGCTATAAGGTTGCAAGCAGCCTCCGCAGTTCCGCCGGTTGCAAGAAGATCATCATGAAGTAAAACTCTATCCCCTTTTGAAATAGCATCTTTATGGATTTCAATTGAATCAGTCCCATATTCTAATTGATAAGACTCGCTAACCTTTTCTGCTGGTAATTTACCAGGCTTTCTTATCGGGATAAAACCGACATTATGTTTCTCAGCTAATAATGCTCCGAAAATAAAACCTCTGGATTCAATCCCGGCAACTTTTGTAATCTTTAAGTCTTTAACCTGCTCAGAGAGTTGTTCAAGAGTAATTTTAAATGCTTCAGGATTTTTAAGCAGAGTCGTTATATCTCTAAACATGATTCCTGGCTTGGGAAAATCTTTTATGCTACGAATATACTTTTTCAGATCTGTGTTCATTGCTCCCTCTTGGTTTTACTTAGAAAATTATTTATGCCATTCTTAAAATCATCGGTTGTTCTGCTGATTGTATTTAGTTTTTGACAATACCTGACTGCCTCCTTAATGTTCATACCTGAAATATTTCTGATCATTCGCTTAGTCTGGATCATACTATTAACAGAATTGGAAGTCAACTTCTTTGCAAAAATTATTGAGTCTTCGAGAACGTTTTCAGATAACTGATTAACCAATCCTATTTCAAAAGCTTTTTTCCCATCAATAATTTCACCACTCAACAGCATTTGGGTAGCTTTGCCTTCACCTAATTTTTTTATGAGAAAGGAAGAAACAATCGCTGGAATAAATCCGATTTTAACCTCCGAAAATCCGAATTTTGAAATAGATGGATGAGCAAAGATAAAATCACAGACTGATGCTAAACCACATCCCCCCGCTATTGCTGGCCCATTTACAGCTGCGATCGTCGGCTTAGAGAAATTGTAAAGCAACAAAAACATTTGCACAAGCAATTCTGAATCTCTTTCATTATCTACTAACGAATTTTTAGTTAATGTATTAAGATATTCAAGGTCAGCGCCTGCACAAAAACTTGTTCCTTCTCCTGTTAAAATTATTGTTTCTATAGTTGATTCCTGTTCAAGTTGAACTAGTTTGTCTGCAAGCTGGTTAATTAATACAGGGTGAAGTGAATTCCTCTTATCAGGTCTATTCAGAGTTATGATGCCGATATTTTCTCGTTGTAAATATTTTATCATAAATTTTTTCCTTAAATGCAATTATGAAAATAGAATGTAAATCCACATTTGCAGGTAAGTCGAAATAAATCCGAATAACATTCCTGCGATCACCTGCGATATTGTATGACATTTTAATATTACTCTTGCAGTGCCAATCAAAAATAACAATGGCAAAAACAAAAGTGAATAAAAACCTGCAATAAAACTTAACGCAGCTAACGGACCCGCAGCGCCCATAGAGTGTGCACTTATCTTCCAGTGTTTGTTGATAACAGTAATCAGCAGGGTATTTGTTATATAACAAAACCAGAAAGCACTCGAAATAATATCAACCTCAAAATAAATAAGGACTGCGAAACCACAAATATAAAACAATGTTGACGTGATATATGGGAAAGTTCTCTCCTCTTTTATTGAAGCGTCGATATCTGCGATCAGTCCCTCCTTTCTAAAATAAAAGAAAGAGACGATGTGAAGTGCAAAACCAAATATCAGGGCGGTCGCAATTGTTACAGATTGTTTTATAAAGTCGCTTTCATGAAATATTGCGTACCATGTGAACCATATGATTGTAAATGATGGCGGGACAAACAATGTAGAGAGAATTCGTGCTGCTTTTTTCAAATGACAAATTAATTATGTTGTAGTAATACTCTCTTTATGAAGCCAGATTAATTGGTTCAGAATCTTTCTCAAGATGAATATCAAGATCAGTTTTATATGTGTTCAGGATTTCTTCCACCGAGTTGAAGTCGGTCACATACATCAGCTTCATTCTTATTTTGGATGCGTTGAAAAGACCTTTCAAATAACCGGTATAAAATTTCCTGTGTTCAAGGACTGCTCGCTTTTCCCCTTTTATACCAATCGCAAGTCTTAAATGCTCTATTGCTGCATCAATTTTCAGATTATGATCTATTGTGATATCAATATTCTTATTCATCAAAAGCGATTTTGCTTCTGCAAATATCCATGGGTTACCAATTGCACCGCGTGCAATCATCACTGCATCTGCACCTGTTTCATCAAATGCTCTTTTAGCATCGGATGCTGTTAAAATTCCTCCGTTAAGCGCAACAGGAATTTTTACAACTTCTTTTATTTTAGGAATCCAGCTCCAGTCAGCCTCTCCGTTATGTCCCTGGGATCTGGTTCTGCAATGTATTGTCAGTGCCTGAACTCCAACATCTTCCAAACGTTTTGCTATATCCAGGATTTGTATTGTGTCACTATCCCAGCCAATCCTTGTTTTTACTGTAACAGGTTTTGAAACTGATTTAACAACTTCACTGACTAATTGTTGAAGGTAATCTGAATTTTTTAAAAGACCGGCACCGGCACCACAACCAACAACATTCTTTACCCAACATCCCGCATTTATGTCTATTAAGTCCGGATCTTTTTCTTCAGCAATTTTTGCAGCACCAACCATTGAAGAAATAGATGATCCATAAATCTGTATTCCAACAGGTCTTTCTTCATCAACAATTTCCAATTTTTTGTGCGTCTTTGCTGAAGCTCTAACAAGTCCTTCAGAGTTAACAAATTCTGTGTAAACAATATCAGCACCTAATCGCTTACAAACCAACCTGAATGATACATCGGTGATATCTTCCATTGGTGCAAGCAGCAGCGCATTTTCTATTTCAATCTTTCCTATCTTAAGCATATTCTGTAGCTATCATTTATTTGATTTGGTCTTAATCGTTTCAAAGTGAAGAATTTTCGGTAAGTAAAATATACTAATCACAAAAATTAAAAAGGTAAATACAGCACCCGTTATAAATGGAAATGGATATCCTATAAACTCAAAGGCAAATCCACCCCAAAGCGGACCAAAAACTCTGGCAATTGCTGAAAAGGATTGGTTTAGTCCAAGTGTTATTCCCTGTTCGCTTTCAGAGGTTACTTCCGAAATTAGACTTAAAAGAGTTGGCTGAAGTGAACCTGTTCCGAGTGACAACAAAACTACTATAACAGATAGTCCAGCAAATGAGCCCCCATACGGAATTAAAGCTAATCCAATCATCATAAGAAATGCGCCAATTGTTATCATTTGTTTTTGATTGATAAACTTTGAAGCATAATTCAAAAGTCCTCCCTGCACGATTGCAGAAGAGAGTCCAACAATCCCATACATATAACCATTCTGAAGGTCTGTGAAGTGATAAACTTTAAATCCGAGTAATGCAAAGGTTCCGTAAATATTAGCAACCGAAAAAGTCAAAATGAAAAAAAGTACAATCAGCATTCCAAGATCAGGCTTTGAAAATATTTTTTTAGCAGCTTCAACATTAAACAACGATCTTTTTGAATGTTGAACTTCTTCCCTGTTTAGATTTGATTCTGGTAAATAGAAAAGGGTGAGCAAAAAAGCTAAGAATGAAAATATGGCAGCAGCGTAACCTGTAATTGTGTAACCGTATTCAGCAAGTAACCCGCCGATTAGCGGACCGAATACAAATCCCAATCCGAATGCAGCACCAATCAATCCCATTCCTTTGGATCGTTCTTCTCTTGTTGTAACATCAGCAATATAGGCTTGAGCAACGCCAATACTGCTTCCGCCTATACCTGCAATTACGCGTGAGAGAATTAACATCAGGTAAGAATGGGTAAATGAAAATATTATATAACCAATTGCATTCAGTAACAATGATATTACAATTATTGGTCTTCTGCCATGTTTATCAGAAAGTTTTCCGAATACTGGATTAAAAAAGAATTGAGTTAGTGAGTAGATAGCAATCACAATTCCTATAGCCGCTTCATCAACTTTAAGTTCTTTAGTTGCAAATGTTGGAAGGATTGGTATCAATATTCCGAAACCAAGCAGATCAATAAATACCGTAAGAAAAATTAAAATCAGAGGAGTTTTTTTAGTCAACAAGTTTGTCCAATTCTGCAATTATTGCATCGGCAAATTTATCAGTGCTGACATAGTTATTCTTATTAATATCTTTGGTCACGACTTTTCCGGTCTCAATCACATTTGCTATAGCCTTCTCAATCCGTTTCGAAGCTCTTACTTCACCGAGATATTCAAGCATCATAACAGCCGCAAGCATTAAAGCAGCGGGGTTTGCAATGTTCTGACCAGCAATATCAGGGGCTGAACCATGCACCGCTTCAAACAATGCAACACCATCACCAATGTTAGCACCTGGAGCTAATCCAAGTCCGCCAACTAATCCAGATGCCAGGTCAGATAATATATCGCCAAACAAATTTGTGGTAACAATCACATCGAACTGATAAGGATTCATTACCATCTGCATTGCCATGTTATCTACAATTTTATTATCAAAAATTACTTCGGGATATTCAGGGGCTAATTGTTCTGCCACATCAAGAAAAAGTCCGCCGGTGTATTTTAATATGTTTGCTTTATGAACTACTGTAACTTTTTTTCTGCCATGTTCTTTAGCATAGTTGAAGGCATATCTTAAAATTCTTTCAGATCCTCTTTTGGTAATTATCCCGATTGTCTCAGCAGCTGATCTGCTGCTGTCGATGTAATGTTCTATACCGGAATAAAACTCTTCAAGATTCTCTCTGAATATCATCAGATCAATATGATCGAAATAAAGTGATTTAATTCCTTTAAATGTTTTGGCTGGTCTCTGATTAACGTATAACTCAAATTCTTTACGC
>JAEXTA010000088.1 GCA_023453665.1 Bacteroidota bacterium
AGATTGTATATGCACTTGAAAAAGAGCCGAAAGAAATGATACACAAATCGACTCAGGTATTTCTTCGTGATTTGAGCGATCATATTAAGCAGGTTATGGAATCACTCGAAAACTACCGTGAAATTATTAATGGTATGCACGAAATTTATATTTCAAACTCGAGTTTCCGGTTGAACCAGGTGTTGAAAGTGTTAACGGTAATTTCAACCATTTTTATTCCGCTTACATTTATAGTCGGTATTTATGGAATGAACTTTAACACAGAAAGTCCGTTTAATATGCCTGAATTGAACTGGAAGTTTGGCTATATATTTGTGATGCTGTTGATGGTTTTAATTGCTTCAGGTTTGTTTTTCCTCTTCAAAAAAAAGAAATGGTTTTAATATTTTAGAAAGATTATCGGATGAAAAAGATTTTATTTCTAGTTTTGAATCTTGTGCTGACAAATACGGTTTTCACTCAGCAGGCATCAGATTATTTTCCCGCTGACATCGGGTATAAATGGATGTTCAGATTAACATTGCTTGATTCAATGAATCAGCCTGTACCTTCAGCTTTTACATTTAAGGTTGATTCATTCGCGACTACATCTGATTATTTTGGGAGAGAAGCGAAATATATTGTCTCAAAATCAGGTTCAGAAGAAATACTTCCTCTTATGCCGTACACCGATTCTATCTTTGTTAGCTTGTCAGGAACAGAAGCATTTGAGTATTACAGGAATGGCGGATTTTCCGGCATATTGAATTTACTCGATTCATTAGGGTTGGACAGCAGTTTCAGTTTTGTGAATTTATTTCAATCATTTAAAGGTTGGTATTCAAAGTACAGATTTGCTTCAAATGTAAATTCCAACTATACAATTTTTTCGTATGACACTTCAATAACGTATGATTCAACAACATTGCCATTACGATTTAGTTTCAGAGGTAAACGTCTGGATGATGAAAATTTACAGACTGCTATCGGAAATTTTAATTGTAAAAAATTTACGATAAGTAATGTGATAAGTTATCTTGTAACATTTCCGCCGCCGATACCGCCGCTTGCAGTACCAATTTTAACCTTTGTTGATTCAGTATGGATAGCACCATCAAACTGGATTGTTAAGGAATTTGCTCCTTCGACAAATATTGATTTTTCTATTCTGGGTTTTCCTATGTTTACAATTCCGGGATATTCTTCGGAGATAATGACTATCCCGACAAGTGTTGAAGAGAATTATTCTATACTAAATGATTATCACTTGTATCAGAATTACCCGAATCCATTTAACCCTTCGACAAAAATTAAATACACAGTAGGGGATGCATATTATGCATCCCCCGCGTGGGTAACGTTGAAAGTTTATGACATTCTTGGCAATGAGGTAACCACTCTTGTAAATGAAAAAAAATCAGCCGGCACTTATGAAGTTGAATTCAATTCAACTACTAAAAACTATGAACTGGCAAGCGGAGTTTATTACTATAGGTTAACCGCAGGCAGCCCGACTAACGGCAAGGCAGGTTATATTGAGACAAAGAAGATGATTTTAGTCAGGTGATTTATTCTTTAAACTAAAGTGTAAATACATTTTTCAAAAGAAAAATTTCATTATTTTTAGTCAATTAAAAAACCAAAATTATTAAATCCCGGATTCGGGCAGAAGGAATTTTATGTTCTTGTATTCTGAATTTTTAAACCAGTCTGATCTTTCTCAAGGAACAAGTAAACTTCTAAACAGGGACCAGGTAGATATCAGGTATAAATGGAACCTGGCAGATATTTATTCATCAGACGCCGAGTGGGAAAAAGATTTCAAATGGGTTGAAGAAAATATATGTGGTTACAAAAACTTTGAAGGCAAAGTAGGTACTTCCGCCGAATCTCTGCTGAACTGTTTAAAGTTTGATGATTCAATTGGAATCAAAGTAGAAAGGTTATACCTGTACGCGATGCTTTCCAAAGACAGCGATATGAAAGTATCACGCTACCAGGCGATGGATGAAAAAATAAAATCACTTTCAGTTAAATTGTCTGCGTCTGCTTCGTTTGTTAAACCGGAAATATTAAACATACCTGCAGAACTATTATCACAATTCATAACCCAGAATAACGAACTTCAGGTTTATAAACATTTTCTAGATGATCTTACACGTCATAAACTACATACACTGAATGAAGAAAGTGAAAAAGTGCTTGCTATGGCAGGCGAACTTACCATGACGCCGTATAATGTTTTTTCAATGTTCACAAATGCCGACCTGAAGTTTCCTGTTATTAAGGATGATTGTGGAAATGAAATAGAGATAACTCATGGCAGATATTATGCTGCTATGTATTCTAAAGATAGATCTTACAGACAGAGAGCTTTTAAAAATTATCTTAAACCCTATTCGGAGTTTGATAATACTTTTATGGCTCTGTTTAATGGAAATCTTAAAACAAATATTTTTAATGCAAAAGCCCGAAATTATAATTCTGCTCTGGAAGCTTCTTTGAGTAGAAATAATATTCCTGTTAGTGTATATGAGAATCTCATTAATACTGTAAATGAAAATCTTCAGCCATTGCACAGGTGGGCAGAGTATAAAAAGAAGACGTTAAAAATAGATGAACTTCATCCTTATGATATGTATGTAACACTTTTTTCATCTGATAATGAAAAAAAATATTCATTTGAAGACGGGATGAAAATCGTATATGAATCATTAAAACCGCTGGGCGAAGATTATCTCTCATCCATTAACAATGCATTTAAAAACCGGTGGATAGATGTTTATGAAACAAGTTCAAAACGTAGCGGAGCTTATTCATCAGGTACTACTTTTGGAGTTCACCCTTATGTTCTGCTTAACTGGACAGATCTATTAAATGATGTTTTTACTCTGGCGCATGAGATGGGCCATAATATGCACTCATACTATACCGGTAAATCACAGCCATTTATTTATGCTAACTATTCAATTTTCCTGGCGGAAGTAGCTTCTACCTTTAATGAAGCTTTGCTTCTTGAGTACCTTATATCAAATTCAAAATCAAAACAAGAAAAACTATTTCTAACGGAAAAATATCTCAACAATATTACTTCAACGTTTTACAGACAGGTAATGTTTGCCGAGTTTGAAAAAACAGTTTATGAAAAAACCGAATCCGGTGAAGCATTAACATCTGAAGAACTTTGTAAACTATACAAAAATTTGTTTGAAAAATACTGGGGAAGCAGTATGATTGTGGATAATGAAGAATCATATAGCTGGGCAAGAATTCCGCATTTCTATTATAACTTTTACGTCTTTCAATATGCAACTGGATTTGCAGCCTCCGAAGTATTATCTGAAAAAATAAAAGTCGAAGGTGAACCGGCAATTCAAAAGTACCTTAACTTTTTAAAGGCAGGTAATTCGGATTATTCAATAAATATTCTGGCAAATGCAGGTGTTGACATGAATTCAAATGAACCGGTGGTTGCAGTTGCAAAAAAAATGACTCAATTATTAGATGAACTCGAACAATAATATTTTAAACCTTACAAATTGACTAACCAAAAAACTAAATCTGATCTGGAAAAAAAATGAAAATCTATTCGAAGAGAGAATTGAATGAATATCACATGTCGCTAACATATGATGACATAAGTTTAATCCCAACTGAAATATCAAGAATTAAATCACGAACAGAAGCTGATACTAATTGTCAGTTTTTAAATAAAGACCTGGCACTTCCTGTATTGTCAAGTCCGATGGACACTGTTACAGGGATTGACATGGCAGCGGAGTTAACCAGACTCGGTTGTTTAGGAATACTAAACAGGTTTGACTCATCTCTTTCATCAATTCTGAACACACCATCAAATGGAAATTTGGTTAGAGCTGTATCTATTGCTTTAAACAGCACTGATGAGGAAGTTGAAAAATTAGTCGAGGGGAATTATGTCATTTGCATAGACACCGCTAATGCAAATAACAAAGAGGTTCTGAATAAAACTGAATCAATAAAAAAGAAATATGACGTTAAAATTGTAGTTGGTAACATTGCACATTCAGCAACACTGCAGCAATTGGAAAATGTGGGTGCTGATGCTGTTCGTGTAGGGATCGGCAATGGAAGTGTATGCAGCACATCAATACAAACAGGCATTGGAATCGGACAGGTATCTTCATTGTTGAATGTTTTGATGGAACGAAAAGAAAAAAAACTTAAGATAAGTATTATTGCCGATGGAGGAATAAAAAGTCCTGGCGATATAGCCAAAGCAATATCACTTGGTGCTGATGTAGTAATGTTAGGCAGGATGTTATCAGGAACCAGAGAAACACCAGGTGAGGTTATTAAGTACAATGGTCAGTTATGGAAAAAATACAGAGGCTCAGCATCGTTTGGCGTAAAGATGCGAAATGAATTTATTGAAGGGGAGGAAACAATGGTGGCTTACAAAGGCGCTGTCAAAAATGTAATTGATGGAATATCGGATGGGCTTAGAAGCGCAATGAGTTATATGAATTGTATAAACCTGGCAGAGTTAAGAAAAACAGAAACTTACGCAATTCTTAGTAATAGCTCATTCCTGGAGAGATTACCAAAGATTTAATAATCATCAGGGTAGTTTTAATTTTTTCTTCTGCGCTCGATTGAAAAATCTTTTACAGGAACATAATTATAAACAACAAATCTTCGGTTAGTATTTGACCGGCTGGAGGGTGATGAAGAACCGTGAAAGTGCAGATTGTCATTTAGAACTTTAAACCTCGGGTTCTTCTGCTCAGATGCTTCTTTCTGAAATGAATTTAATTTCTCATCAAATGAATCACTGATAATATTATTTAAGTTTGAGTTATCATCATTCCTTCTAAACTTATAAATTATAAATGAAGCAATGAGTATTACCAACAATACTATTAATACAATACTTAAAGCTGTTACTATTATATCTATTAATTCCATAGAACCCTCAAATGACCCAGAATTGTTTTAATAATGCCAATAATAATGCCATTGAAATTTCGCTTCAAATTGAATTTTCATCAGGCAAAGCGATAAATTAACGAGAATTTTATCAATATGAGATGATTTTTTATTGAATAGCAATTTAATAAGTTTTACAAAACCACCAAGCTTTTTAAGTTAAAGTTTGTTTTTTCTGGCTTTGTTTGATAATTTAAACCTTTAATTTACAAAGAGTTATAAAATTTTTTAATAATTGATAAAGGTGGAACATGACTAAAGCGGATATAGTCGATAAAGTTGCATCGGGAACAGGCCTAACAAAATTGGAAACAGAAGCAATTATTGAAGGATTTTTTAAAACTGTAATTGAAGCATTGAAAGAAGGTCATGGAATCGAGATCAGGGGATTTGGAAGCTATAAAGTAAAAAAGAAAAACGCCAGGCAGGCACGTAATCCCAAAACCGGTGCACAGGTATTTGTGCCCGAGCATTACGTTCCTACCTTCAAATTTTCAAAAGATTTCAAAGAGTTAGTTGATAAAGGTATGAAGGAGCAGAAAGGTTAAGATGTTGAATTTTTGTCCAGGCTGTGGAACTAAACTAGAAAAGTTCTTTAAATTTTGTCCCTCCTGTGGTATTTCTTTGGAAAGATCAAAAGAAGAAAAGGTTGTTGAAGAAAAACCAACTTCAGCAATTATTAATCTAAAGATGGTTTTGTGTGAGAATTGTGGAGAAGAAAATCCTGAAACAAATACTATCTGTGATAGCTGTGGTGTGAAATTAAGTGGTGATAGAATTATTAAGTCAGTGGATCAGGGCTTTGTAAAACGACCGCTTGTGAATGTTAAAGCAGAGAAAACCGAAAAGCGAAAAAAACAATCCGATAATATTTCAAGTGATACTACCGGGGATAAGATTCTTGATTCTCA
>JAEXTA010000092.1 GCA_023453665.1 Bacteroidota bacterium
ATACGTGACCTACTAATGAAAAAGTCAGTAAATATAATTCACTTAATGTTAAAATATTAAAAGAAAACAAAACAAATGAAGTCAGAAAATTATTCGTAATGAGTAGGTCGCCGGTTCGATTCCGGCAGTTGGCTCTTTCCTTTTTAAACTGCCTTTCTTTATTCTCTTCATTTTTAATCAATTCATTGTAAAAATAAATGTGGGCTTTGCTATAGATTTTTCTTGACATTCGACAAAAAAATCCATTATTTTGGGTTGTAGTGGGGAAAAGTGGAGAATAAACCCAAAGAGGTCAAATTTTGTTCAGAGGACAGTTTACATATTCAATAGATTCAAAAGGAAGAATAAGCATTCCTGCAAAACTTCGCAAGCAGATTTCTTCTGAAGCGAACGATGCTTTTGTTATGACTCAAGGCACAGGAACATGTATAGATCTATACCCTCTTAATGAATGGCAACAAATCGAAGAACGATTATTAAAACTAAATTCATTTTCTCCCGATGATGCTCTCTTCATTCGTATGATGTTACAGAATGCGGCTGAAGATACGATGGATTCACAATCAAGAATACTAATTCCCCAGCCGCTGATTGAATACGCTCAAATTGAAAATGATGTTTTAATACTTGGTGTTCTTAAAAAAATTGAAATATGGAATCCGCGGATCTATAAAGAGTATATAAGTAATACCAATGAAACTTATGAACAGATCGCTGCGAAGGTCATGACTATAAAATGATTGAACACCACATACCGGTTTTATTTGATGAAAGCATTAGCTATCTGGTAACAAAAAAAAATGGTATTTATTTCGATGGCACGGTAGGGTTCGGTAGTCACAGTGAAGGTATTCTTAAACAATTAACTAATGATGGAATTTTAATTGCAACTGATGTTGATAAGGATGCCTTCAGCTTTACTTCAGAAAAATTTAATGATGATAAAAGATTTCGTTTATATAACTATAACTTCACAGAAATAGATATAATGGCAAGAATAGAATCAGTAAAAAAATTTGATGGAATATTTGCAGACCTTGGTGTTTCATCCTTTCAGCTAGATAATACTGATTCAGGATTTACTTACAGAAGTGAAGCAAGACTTGATTTAAGGATGGATAAAACAAAACCTTTAAATGCTTCAGATTTACTTAATACATTTTCCGAGGAAAATATTGCAAAGATATTATTTGAATTCGGGGAGGAGAAAAATTCACGGCAAATCGCAAAAAAGATTTGTGAAGTCAGAACAATAAAAAAAATTGAAACAACATTTGACCTTAGCGCAATTATCGAAAAACTGACTCCACAAAAATATTTAACCAAAACTTTGTCGCGTGTATTTCAGGCTCTAAGGATATATCTCAATAATGAACTTGAAAATCTGGAAATGTTTCTTTCAAAATCAGTTGACCTTTTACAATCAGGTGGAAGAATAGTTGTACTTACTTATCATTCACTGGAAGACAGGATTGTAAAAGAAGCATTCAAATATGAAACACTTGATTGTATCTGCCCCAAAGAATATCCGGTTTGTAAATGCGGCAAAGTAAAACGACTTAAGTTAATAACAAAAAAACCTTTGGTGCCGTCAGATGTTGAAATTCAAAACAACAGAAGAGCAAGAAGTGCAAAACTAAGAGTTGCTGAAGCTGTATGAAAAAGAGTTTAAAACCGATTGTTGCTTATCTACTTTTCGTATTAATAGTTGGAGCGGTTGTAGTAGTTGGTTATGTAAGTATAAAACTCGAATGTGAAGTTTTGACAAAGCGAATCGTCCTTACTGAAGACGAACTGCTTGCTGTTAATAATAAACAAGTCAGCCTTATTGCCGAAGTTCAGTACCTCACATCTGAAGAAGTAATTGTACCAGTAGCGCAGACAGAGCTTGGTATGATAAAAAGAACGAATCCTGTTAATACTATTGTACTTGAAAAATCAAAAGTAGAAGACCTTGAAAAGTTTTTAAACGAAAAATATGAATAACTCAAGAGCCCTGATAATAATTGCATTTATCTTCCTGTTTTTTATAGCATTAGTTGTAAAACTGGTTGATATACAACTCGTTAAAGGTGAAGAGTTACGTTACTTTGCACAAAAGCAGCAAACAAGAGTTGAAAAGATTCAGCCTGAACGCGGATTGATTTATGACAGAGATAATACTCTGCTTGTTTACAACCGGAATGATGTTTCGTTCTTCGTTGATTTGAGAATGGCCCGAAAAATTGATAAGGAAAAAATAGCTGAAACTTTTAGTAAGGTTTTTAAGAAACACAAATCACACTACATGCAATTAATGTCGGGAACGGGGAAGAATGTTTGCATCGAAAAAAAAGCACCAAGTGAAAAAGCTATTCAACTTAAACAATACAAAGTAAGAGGGCTCTTTTACGAAGAAGACCCGACACGAATATATCATTATGCAAATCTTGCTTCGCATATAATTGGTTATTTAAATACTGAGAATACATCTGTTGGCGGTATTGAAAAATCACTGCAAAAAAAACTTCAAGGTATTGAAGGTATAAGGCTGGTTGAAAAAAATGCGATAGATCAGATGATGACTATTCAGGAGGAAGAAACCAGGAAACCAGTTAACGGAATTAATATAGTTCTAACAATCAGCAAATCTTATCAGGCAATTCTTGAAGAAGAATTAAAACGCGGACTTGAACTGTATGAAGGAAGTGATGCAGTTGGAATTATGATGGATCCTAACACAGGCGAAATACTTGCACTCTCAAGTGTAAATGATTTTGATCCTAATTTATATTGGAATTTCTCTGATAATGAAAGACGTAACAAAGTAATTACCGATACTTACGAGCCGGGTTCAACTTTCAAAACAATTTCTATGGCTGCTTTAATTGATCAGAATCTTATTCAGGATAAAACACTTGTATATGGTGAAAAAGGCAAATACAGATTTAAGAATGTTAACATAACTGATAGTCATGTTAATGGCTGGTTAAATCCTTATGGCGTAATGGAACAATCCAGCAACATTGGTATGGCAAAGCTTACTCAAAAACTTGATGAAGAAATTTTTTATAAATATATACGCGGATTTGGCTTTGGTAACTATACATCTGTCGATCTTCCAGGCGAAGTAAAGGGCAGGCTTAAAAAACCAAATGAATGGAATGATATTACAAAAGCGTTTGTCTCTTTTGGATATGAAATCTCTGTCACTCCGATTCAAATGGCGGCTGCATATTGTGCAATAGTTAATGGCGGAATTTTATACCAGCCTCAGTTAGTTAAAAGAGAATTAACCGCTGAAGGAAAGATTATTTTTGAAAGTGTTCCTAAAGAAGTAAGAAGAGTTATTTCCGCAGGTACTTCAGACAAGATGAAAAAAATGCTTGCAAGTGTTGTTGAAAACGGAACTGGAAAAAATGCGAAATCGGAATTGATACAAGTTGGCGGTAAAACAGGTACCTCACAAAAACTGGTTAACGGAAAATATTCAAAGAGCGAATACAATTCTTCATTCGTTGGTTTTTTTCCTGCTGATGATCCTAAAGTTGTATGTCTTGTATTAGTTAACTCACCAAAGGTTGGTAAGTATGGCGGTTATGTTGCCGCTCCGATATTTAAAAACATTGTTGACAGGATTGTAATAGCTAACCTTAAAGAATATCAGAATAAAGAAAAGTACAATGATGACCAAGATGTAAAAATGATTTTCACAAAAAATGAAGTATCATCAAACAAAACAATAAAAAAATATAACACGATAAAAATCACTGACAAAAATAAAATGCCTGATCTTGTAGGTGCTTCTTTGCGTGATGCTATAACAGCTTTGACAAAACTTGGTATTCAGTACAAAGTTAACGGCTCAGGAATGATAACTTCTCAGACAATTCTACCGGGAGAAAAAATTACCAAAGGAATGATCTGCTATTTAACATGCAAAGAATATTCAATTGAAGGGGCAGCAGTTTATTAAATGGAATTGACAAGATTATTAAACGATGTAAAAGCAATCCAGGTAGTTGGCGAAGTACAACGTCAGGATGTATCATCTATTGTCTATGATTCAAGAAAAGTAGTGAAGAACTCTGTCTTTGTCGCAATAAAAGGTTTTAAGATTGATGGTCACAAATTTGTACTTGATGCATTAAGCAAAGGCGCTCTCGCAGTAGTAATTGAAGATAATGATTCAGTACCGGATGAAATGTTTAGCCATACTAAAGCTGCTAAAATTCTTGTAAGGGACAGCAGGGTTGCGCTGGCTGAATTTTCAAATTCATTTTTCAGGAATCCATCTTCAAAATTAAACCTTGTTGGTATAACAGGAACAAACGGTAAAACGACAACTTCATATTTTATAAAAAATATTTTTGAAACTGCCGGACATAAAACAGGATTGATCGGAACAATACAAAATATAATCGGTGATAAAATCATTTCATCAGCATTAACTACACCTGAATCGAATGATCTTAACAAGCTTTTTTTTGATATGGTAAATGAAGGCTGCACCGCTGCCGTTATGGAGGTTTCATCTCACTCACTTGAACTTAAGAGAGTGCATAAACTTAATTTTTCATCGGGTGTGTTCACTAATATTACTTCCGATCATATGGATTTTCATCACACGTTTGAAAATTATTTAACTGCAAAAAAAATATTATTTGATTCTTTATCATCAACATCAAACTGTATTTATAATAGTGATGACAGGAATTATAATGCTTTAATAAAGGATTGCACGGCTGATAAGTATTCATATGGATTTGCTGAAAACGCGGATTTCAGAATAAGTGATGTGTCGTACAATCTTAAAGGAACTTCCTTTAAAATAAATTATGAAGGAAAAGAAGTTGATCTCAGAACGTCTCTTGTTGGTGAATTCAACGCATATAATGCAGCAGCAGCTTTTGCAGTTACTGTAAAATCCGGAATATCCATCAGCGATGCAGTAAAAGGAATAAATAATACTCCCCAGGTTCCGGGAAGATTCGAAGTAATCAGTAAAAACAATAAACATGTTGTAGTTGATTATTCACACACAGAAGACAGTTTGAAAAAAGCACTTGAAGCGATAAGAAAAATTGTCGGCGTATCAATGCCGGTTTATACAGTATTCGGATGCGGCGGAAATAGGGATAAAAGCAAAAGATCATTGATGGGGAAAGTCGCCTCTGAATTAAGTGATAAAGTTTTTATAACATCTGATAACCCGAGGGATGAAGATCCGATTTTAATCATCGATGAGATAAAAACCGGGATAAGCAAAAATAATTTTTTGGTGATAGAAAATCGTGAAGAAGCAATTAAGCATGCAATTGAAAATACTGAGAAAGAATCTGTAATTCTTATTGCCGGCAAAGGACACGAAACTTACCAGGAAATAAAAGGTATGCGGAGTCATTTCTCTGATAAGGAAATGGCTCAAAAATATTTAGCAGTATGAAAAAAGTTGTTCTTACACTTCAGGATGTGTTTGCTATACCGACAGCAACAATTTTTAATCCTGATGTTTATGAACCTGTCAGCACGGTTTCGATAGATACAAGAAAAATAAAACAGAACAGTCTGTTCATTGCAATTAAAGGAAATAATTTTGACGGACACAATTTCATTAACGAAGCGATTAATAAAGGTGTATCAGCAATAATGATTGCCGAACAAAATAAAAATAAGTATATGAATATTGATCTCCCTGTTATAGCGGTTCAGGATACAACTATTGCACTTGGTGATGTTGCAAAAATCTGGCGATCAAAGCTTAAAGCAAAAATTATTTCATTAACTGGCAGCGCCGGTAAAACAACTACTAAAGAATTGCTTGATGTGATGTTGAGTCAGAAATACAGCACTGTTAAGACTGAAGGGAATAACAACAACCATATCGGTGTACCGCTGACATTACTGAATGCAACAGATAAAGATGAAGTTGTTATCCTTGAACATGGTACAAATCATTTTGGGGAAATTCCTTATACAGCACCAATTGCAAATCCTGATTATGCATTAATAACGAACATAGGTCATTCGCATATTGAATTTTTCCGGAATAAAAACGGAGTGTTAAAAGAAAAATCGTCTTTACTTAAAACTACATACAAACGAGGCGGAAAAATATTCATTAATACTGATGATCCGCTTCTTAAAAAGTTTGGTTCAGCTTACGTTAAGAAAAAAACGTACGGATTTGAAAACAGACCTGATGTGAAAGGAAATATCCTTGGGTTCAATAATACAGGATGTGCAATAACCGAACTTAAGTACAAGAATAAATCATTTATTTATGAAATTCCTGTAGCAGGCAAGCAGGGAGCTAAAAACTTTTTATCGGCCGCTGCTGTTGCATTGGAACTTGGCATTACTCCAAAACAAATTGCAACTGCATTAAAGAAATTTAATAATGTTGATAGACGTCTTTCGATAAAGAGATTGAATGACCTGGTGTTGATTGATGATACATACAATGCTAATCCTGAATCAATGAATCATTCTATTGAACTTCTATCACTGATGGATAAACAGAAAAACAAAATTGCTGTGCTTGGTGATATGTTCGAGCTTGGAAATGAAGGTGTTTCACTGCACAAAAAAATTGCTGATACAATTATTAAGAATAAAATATCCTGCGTTTACACGACAGGTACATTTATGAAAAATATTTCGTCTAAACTTAAAAACAAAAAGATAACACATAAACATTTTAGTAACAGAAGCAGACTGACTGAATTCCTTAACAAAACAGATTTAACAAATTCTGTTATCCTTATTAAAGGTTCACGCGGAATGAAAATGGAAGATTTTGTAAAAGTAATTGAAGAAAGATATTCAAAGTAATGCTTTACTATTTGTTCGAATATATTAATAAAACATTCAATCCACCCGGGTTTGATATATTCAGATTCCTTACATTCAGATCGGCATTAGCGGCTATTACAGGGCTTGTTCTGTCGCTCTATCTTGGTCCTAAGATCATAAGGATTTTACAAAAGCATCAGATTGGTGAAGCAAAAAAAGCAGATGGTCCTAAATTCCATTGGTCAAAAGCAGGTACACCAACTATGGGCGGAATAATTGTTGTGTTATCTGTTGCCATTCCTGTGTTGCTTTGGGCTGATGTTAACAGCACTTACATAATATTAATCCTCACCGGAACACTCTGGCTTAGCGCAGTGGGGTTTCTTGATGACTATCTGAAAGTAGTGAAGAAACTTCCCAATGGATTGATTGCCCGTTACAAGTTGCTTGGTCAGATTGCAATTGGTCTGTTAGTTGGTTCTGTAATTTATTTTTCTCCTCAGTTTGAAGGAATAAATTCAGTTACAACAGTTCCATTTCTTAAAGATGTAAATTTTGATTTTTCATATCTGTACATACCTGCGGTTGTGTTTATAATCACAGCTACATCAAACGCAGTTAATCTGACAGATGGACTTGACGGCTTAGCGATAGGCATTACGACCATCGTGATGCTGGCTCTGGCTGTCATCGCTTATGTAAGCGGCAACGCAATTTATTCAAATTATCTGAATATAATTTTTCTGCCGGGTTCGGGTGAACTCACAGTTTTTATTGCAGCATTGATTGGTGCATCACTTGGATTTCTCTGGTTCAACTCATATCCCGCGCAAGTATTTATGGGTGATACAGGTTCACTAGCTCTTGGTGGTGCGTTTGGAATACTTGCTGTACTTGTAAAGAAAGAATTATTAATTCCGATCCTCGGCGGTGTTTTCTTTATGGAAACACTTTCAGTTATCATTCAAAGATTGTATTTCAAATACACAAAGAAAAAATACGGAGAAGGAAAAAGAGTTTTTAAAATGGCACCCGTTCATCATCACTTTGAAATGCTTGGCTGGCCCGAACCCAAAATAGTAGTAAGGTTTTATATAATAGCAATTATTCTTGCAATAGTCAGCTTAACATCATTTAAGATTCGCTAATGGATATTAAGGGAAAGAAAATATCGCTTATAGGCGCTTTCAGAAGCGGTATAGGCGCAGCAAAACTTGCTAAGAGATTTGGCGCTGTTCCGTTTGTAAGTGATTCTTCCGATAATGAAAAAGTAAAAAGTTCCGTTGAACAGTTGAAGAATGAAAATATTTCATTTGAGATTGGACAACATTCCGAAAAAGTATTTGATTGTGATTTAATGATTGTCAGTCCCGGAGTTCCTTCTGATGCACCGGTTTTGAAATCAGCATTACAGATAAAGATTAAAGTTATAAGTGAACTTGAATTTGCTGCATCATTCTGCAAAGGAAAAATTGTTGCAATAACCGGAACAAACGGTAAAACAACCACTACTAGTTTATGCGCATATCTTTTTAATATATGCGGAGCTAAAACATATTCAGCAGGTAACATCGGACTGGCATTTTCTGAAATTGCACCGGATGTAAATGAAAATGAATTTGTTGCACTTGAGGTATCGAGTTTTCAACTTGACTTAATTGATAAATTCAAACCTGAAGTAGCAATGATACTTAACATTACTCCTGATCACCTTAACAGGTATGATAATAAGTTTGAAAATTATATTGCATCAAAACTTCTTATATACAAAAACCAGGATGGAAAAGATCATTTAATTATTAATGCAGACAATGAAGTTCTTCTTAAATCAGTTACACAACATAAGAGCAATGATTTAATGTTCTCACTTGAGAATAATCAGATCAACGGTTGTTCATTAAATAACAATGTTGTTGAATTCAGAAAAAACGGGAAAGTAGAATTCTCCTGCAAAACATCTGACATTTTTATCAGGGGAGAACACAACATTGCAAATGCAATGGCTGTTATTTGCGCTACTAAAATTTTTGACTTCGATAATGAAAAAATTATTGAAGGACTAAGATCATTTAAAGGTGTTGAACACAGGCTTGAACTAGTAAGAGAAATTGACGGGGTTAAATTTATTAATGACTCTAAAGCGACGAATGTTGATTCAGTCTGGTATGCATTAAGAAGTTTTAATGAACCAATATTCCTTATACTCGGCGGTCAGGATAAAGGAAACGATTACAACCAGATTAAAGATCTTGTTATTGAAAAGGTGAAAAAGATTTACGCTATCGGTTCTTCAGCTGACAAAGTTTTTAATTTCTTCCACACTTTTGTAAAAGTTGAAATTAAAAATTCTTTGGAAGAAATTGTTGTCGCATCAGTGAATGAAGCTCGTGAAAATGAGATAATATTGCTTTCACCGGCGTGTGCCAGCTTCGATATGTTCAATAATTACGAACACCGTGGTGAAGTATTCAAAAAAGCAGTGAATGAATTATAAATGAAAAAATTAGCCTTAACTGTCTTCTTCGATGTGTTATTACTTATGCTGCTTGGGCTTGCCATAGTAATGAGCGCAAGCAGTTCATACAGCATTTTCAAGTTTGAAAGTTTGTATCATTTATTCAATTCACATCTCGGCAAAGTGTTTATAGGTTTCGGAGTAATGGTGCTTTTTGCATTCATTCCTTATGAGATTTATAAAAATATCAGTAAGCCTGCGATATTTCTCATAGCATTGGTGTTGCTGGTGACATTGTTTGTTGCACCAACTTACAAAGGTGCAGGCAGGTGGATCAATCTTGGTTTCATAACTTTTCAGCCAGCGGATATGGCAAAACTTATTTTAATAATTCATCTCGCTGTTCTGATTGAAACTCGCAAAGAACTAATTGAAAGTTATAAAGAATCATTCATCCATTTATTCTTCTGGATAATTATTATTTCAGTATTAGTTCTGGTTCAACCAAACATAAGCAATGCTGTAATACTGATGACAACAGGATTGACTGTTCTGTTTGTCGGTGGAGCAAGATTAAAACATATCGTTCTTTCTGCTCTCGGTGCATTAGGTGCAGGGATAACTGCAGCACTGATATATCCTCATTCACAAAAAAGAATTTTTACATATTTGAATAGTCTGCACAATGGCGGAGATATAAACTTACAGGTTAAACAAGCACTTCTTGGTTTAGGCAGTGGCGGTTTATTCGGAGTTGGAATGGGACACAGCAAACAGAACAACCTGTTTCTTCCTGAAGCTTATGGTGATTTTATTTTTGCAATACTTGGTGAAGAGACAGGATTTATTGGTTCTGTACTTATAATTTTAAGCTATCTGACATTGTTTATCGCCGGTGTTTTAATAGCGAAGAAAACTAAAGATAAATTCGGTCAGCTTGTTGCATTCGGAATAACATTCTCAATTATACTTAATGCATTTATTAATATTGCAGTTGCGACCGGGTTAGTACCCACAACAGGTTTACCCTTACCTTTTATCAGTTATGGCGGAACATCGCTGATTTTTCAATGTATTGGTGTTGGTATTTTATTGAACATTGCAATAACAAATTCAATTGAACAGAATAAAACAAATGGATTAAATGTTGAACCGGTCAAACAATCCATATAAGTTTTTATTTGCAGGCGGCGGAACCGGCGGACATTTGTTTCCCGCTGTTGCAGTAGCAGAAAAAATCAGAATAAAAAAACCAGAAGCAGAAATTTTATTCGTCGGAACAAAAACCAGGATAGAAGGAAAAGTGATACCGGAACTCGGTTATAAATTTAGATCAATCTGGATAAAAGGATTTTCAAGAAAAATGACAATTGAAAATTTATTGTTCCCGTTAAAAGTTATTGTATCAGTGTTTCAATCAATATTTATCAGCTTAAAGTTTAAACCAAATGTAGCAATTGGTTCAGGAGGATATGTTGCGGGGCCCGCTGTATTCGGTGCAAAAGTAACAGGTTCAAAAGTAATATTACTTGAACAGAACAGTTATCCCGGAGTTACAACAAAGATATTGGAACGTTATGCAAATGATATTCATATTACTTTCGATGATTCAAAAAAATATTTTAAGAATAAAGAAAAGTTAAGATCAACCGGAAACCCGGTAAGACATTCACTCACACTTAGCAATAGATCCGAGGCATTAAAGTATTTTGGATTAAGTGAAACAAAAAAGACATTGCTTGTTTTAGGCGGAAGTCTTGGTGCGGCTTCAATCAATTCTGCAATGGCTGTTTGGCTTAAAGATTTTGAAAAGGAAGAAATCCAAATTATTTGGCAAACCGGAAAAAATTATTTTGAACAGAATAAAAATCTGGCGACAGGAATGAACTTCATTTCAGCATTTATTGATCGAATGGATTTAGCATACAGCGCTTGTGACCTTGTGCTTGCACGTGCCGGAGCCACAACAATTTCAGAAATAACCGTTCTTGGTTTACCTGCTATACTTGTTCCATCACCAAACGTTGCAGAGAATCATCAATACTACAATGCAAAATCACTTGAATTAAGAAACGCAGCAGTGCTTATCAAAGATGCTGAAATAAATGAAAAAATGTTCAATGTTGCTTCGCGGCTTATTAATGATAGTAACAGACTTGAATCATTAAAACAAAATGCAAAACAGTTAGGAAGACCGGATGCCGCTGATGTGATAGCAGATAACGCAATTAAATTGGCAGAAGTTTAAGTATGACAGTTACTGAAAAAAAAATATTCAGATATAACATGTCGATCTATTATCAATCGACAATAATTTACTTTGTTGCTGCTGTCATATACATGATAATTCGAGGTGAGTTTGTCGAAGATTCTTTTAAGTTGATTTTCAAAGATCCGATAATTTACTTTTTTGCTTTTATAGTCCTGATATCAATACTGGCTTTGTTATATAATCTGTACAAGAACAAATATCTTGAAGTAAGCAGCGAAGGTATAGCTTTTGTAAACAGGTTCAGGACGAAAATATTTTTATTGAAAGACATTGTTGATATTAAAATCCTAAAGGGTAAAAAAGAAAACGGAAACAGAGTATTCAGACTTATAAGAATAAAATTGAATAACAGGCGACGCCCGATAATACTAAGACCTTATGATTACGAAAATGAAGAATCATTAATCGAAACAATGCAGAATTTAAAACGAAACTAAAATCATGTTTAAGAATATTAAAAAAGTTCACTTTGTTGGTATCGGCGGAATAGGAATGAGCGGCATCGCAGAAATTCTTTTAAGCCAGGGATTCAGAATTTCAGGCTCTGATAAATCATTATCTGAAATTACTGACAGGCTTAGTGACCTTGGTATAGAAATTTTTGAAGGTCATTCACCTGAAAATCTTCACGATGTCGATGTGCTTGTGTATTCATCCGCGGTAACAACAGATAACCCGGAAGTAAAAGCTGCTATAGAAAAAAAGATCCCGATCATTAAACGCTCTGAAATGCTTGCTGAAACAATGAGAATGAAATACGGAATCGGCATTGCAGGAACACACGGAAAAACAACCACCACATCGATGGTTGGATTAACATTGACTGAAAGCGGAATTGATCCTACAATAATTGTTGGCGGTAAGTTAAGCGGACTCGGCGGAACGAATGCAAGACTCGGCAACGGAGAGTTTATTGTTGTTGAAGCAGACGAATTCGACAGAACATTTTTAAAACTTACTCCGACAATCGCTGCGATCACAACACTTGAGAGTGAACATCTTGATACTTATAAAGATCTCGATGATATAAAATCTGCATTCATAGAATTTGCAAATAAAGTTCCGTTTTATGGTTTTGTTGTTCTTTGTCTTGATGAACCGGCGTTGCAGGATATTATCCCGCAGATAAACAAAAGAATATTTACTTATGGATTGACCACGCAGGCTGATATAAGAGCTGTTGATATTGTTCATAATGAGTTTACAAGTTCATTCACAGTAAAATATCTTGGGAAAGAACTCGGGAAGATCACACTTAAAATTCCCGGAGTTCACAATGTAAAAAATGCATTGGTAGCTGTATGTATCGCAAAAGAACTTGGAATAGATTTTTCGATAATCAAAAAAGCTCTTGAATCATTCACCGGTGTTTACAGAAGATTTGAAGTTAAGTACAACAAAGAAGTTCTTGTGATCGATGATTACGCACATCACCCGACTGAAACAAGTGCAACACTTGCCGGAATTAGATCCGGCTGGGACAGAAGATTAGTCGCAATATTTCAACCGCATCTTTACAGCAGAACAAAAGATTTTTACCAGGAGTTTGGAAGATCGTTTCTTAACTCAGATATATTCATTTGTACAGATATTTATCCTGCGAGAGAGATGCCGATTGAAGGAGTTACCGGAGAGATTATTTCAGAGGCTGCAAAGAGGTTCGGACACAAGAATGTTATATATGTAAAAGATAAAAACTCAGTTCCGCAGATATTAAATGAGATAAAAAAGGATGGCGATATTTTTGTTACAATGGGTGCCGGTGATATCTGGAAGTTCGGAATGCAGTTTGTAAAAATGTTAAGTGAAAATTAATGACAGATAAAAATGAAAAAAGAAATTCATCAAAATTAGGAAGAGTTATCTTTTCTGTATTAATTTTACTATTAATAATTTTGATAATATCTCCGGCAAAAAAAGAGTACGAGGGAAAAGCAGAAGTGATTGAATTAACCGGTTGTAATCTTCTTTCTGAAAATGATTATCTCACTTTTGCCAGGTTGAATGATGTTAGTAAATTTAAAAATATTTCTCCTGCTATAGTTAAGGACAGGTTAGAAAAACATCCGTACATCTTACAAGCAGATGTACTTTTTGAGGGAACAAAAAAAATTAAAGCTTATATAACTGAAAAGTCCATCAAAGCGTTATTAATCGGGGGAAGTGATCCATTCCTGGTAACAAACAGATTTCAGTTATTACCAATCTTTGCTAACACAAGATCGATTGATCTGCCGGTAATAAATAATCTTAAGTCTGATGATGGATTAAAATCATTAGCAGTAAAAAGAACTGATGAACTTATTGAAGCATTTAAAATAATTGATGCTGCTTCACTTTCAGATGATAAAATTTATAAAAAGTTAGCTGAAATAAATCTTAGAAAAGGCGGGGATATAATCCTTACATTCAGCGGATTAAACTCGCCGGTTATTTTCGGAAGAGGGAAAGAAGCTAAAAAGATTTTGGCACTTAGAACTATTATGAATGAAATGAATCCTGAATTTGCATCTTCAAATGAATACATGGATTTCAGATTTGATAATGCAGTTTATGTTGGTGCACCAAACAATACGGAACTTGTTGAATGAAAAAAGAAATAATGGTTGGACTTGATTTGGGAACCACGAAAGTATGCGCAGTCATTGCAGAAAAAAATGATGAGGCGAACAGAATTGATATTCTTGGATTTGGAGTTGCGCCTTCTGAAGGCTTACACAAGGGATTGGTTGCTAACATTGGTAAAACTGCTGAAGCAATTAAGTCAGCAGTATCCATTGCATGCAACAGAGCTGGATTTGAAATTAATGTTGTGAACGTTGGTGTTGCGGGTGAACATATAACAAGTATCCGTCACAGAAATTATGTTACCATTAGCAGTGAAGATAAAGAAATCACAAAAGCTGATCTTGACAGACTTGAAGCGGATGTTAGGACAATACGCATTCCATCTGACAGACAGATACTTCACATTATTCCTGAAGAATATTCTGTTGATCACCAGGGAGGAATTGAAAGTCCGATTGGAATGTCGGGTTCAAGACTTGAAGCGACCAATCATATAGTACTTGCTTCAATACCGGCAATTCAAAATATAAAAAAATCTGTTGAACGCGCTGGCCTGCAGGTTAAAGATTATATACTTCAGCCAATTGCATCAAGCTCGTCTGTTCTTGAAGAAAGTGAAAAAGATCTTGGTGTTGCTTTGATAGATATTGGCGGTGGCACAACCGACATTGCAATATTCCATAACAAAGCAATCAAACATACAAAAGTAATTGGCGTTGCCGGCAACCAGGTAACAAATGATATACGTGAATCACTTGGTGTTGTAACTGAAGAAGCTGAGATGTTGAAAAAAGAATATGGTTATGCTTCTGAGAGTGCAATAATAAAAGAAGAAGACATATTGATAAGAGGAGTTGGTGCAAGAGGGAATACTAAGATTCCAATCAGCTTATTAACACAGATAATAAGTTTGAGAATGAGAGAACTTTTTAGCCTGATTGATAATGAAATAAGAAGCGCCGGATTTAAGAATAAAATAAAAGCTGGTATAGTTTTAACAGGCGGTGGTTCATTGCTGAAAGGATGTACCGAATTAGCCGAAGAAGTTTTCGGATTACCAACACGTATCGGTGTTCCGCAAGAACTTGGTTCCGGATTATCAAATGAAATTGAAAGCCCTGAGTTTGCAACTGTCGCTGGATTGATTCGCGGAATACCGGGTGGAAAATCAAGTGACTACCAGATCTTAATTAAGAAGAGTAAAGCGAAAAGTAAAAACAAACTTTCGCAGGTGTTTAAAAAAGTAAGACAATTTTTTGATGAATTATAAAATAACCCATACAAGGAGGACCTATGTCGCGATTCGCAACAATAGACCGTGAGAGACCATCTTCTGCAGTACTTAAAGTTGTAGGCGTTGGTGGCGGCGGATGCAATGCTATTGAAAGTATGATAGCCCGCGGACTCACAGGTGTTGAATACATTGCCGTGAATACAGATGCCCAGGTTTTAAACAGCAGCAGCGCCAATCATAAAATACAGTGCGGTGCGGGCATAACCAGAGGGTTAGGTGCAGGCGCTGATCCTAATGTTGGTAAAAAATCAATCGAAGAGGACCGCGAAAGAATCGCAGATGCACTTGCAGGCAGCGACATGGTTTTTGTAACTGCAGGTATGGGTGGTGGAACCGGAACCGGCGGAGCGCCTGTTGTGGCATCCATTGCTAAAAGTATTGGTTCTCTTGTTGTTGGCATTGTCACCAAACCATTCAGATGGGAAGGTAAAAAAAGAATGCTCAATGCAGAACAGGGAATAGAGGAATTCAAACAGTACGTAGACAGCTTAATCGTTATTCCAAATGAAAGGCTTCTTAGTATACTTGACAAAAACACAAATGCATTTACAGCATTCGATAAACCAAATGAAGTTTTGTATGAAGCAACACGAGGTATTGCAGACATCATCACTGTTGAAGGTTTAATCAATGTTGACTTTGCTGATGTGCGTTCTGTTATGAATCAGAGCGGCGAAGCTTTAATGGGATGTGGAATTGCAAGTGGTGAGAACAGAGCTATTGAAGCTGCACAAAAAGCAATTTCAAGTCCATTACTGGAAGGAATAAACATCAAAGGTGCAAAAAGTGTCTTACTGAATGTAACCGGTTCAAATAATCTTACTATGCAGGAAATTAATGAAGGAAATAATGTAATCTTTGAAGCAGCCGGTGAAGAAGCTAATGTGATATTTGGCTGCGTACGAAAAGAAGAAATGAATGATTACGTTTCATACACAGTTATTGCTACTGGATTTGACGGTTCGCAACAGACTTATTCATCAAAAACATCAAAACCACAAACAAATAAAAGCCGCGATAATTACTTAATCAGCGGGGGATTTGATTTTTCTGATTCAAATGAAATTGATAAAAATGATCTTGATGTGCCCACGATCATTAGAGTAAAAAGCCCGAAACAAACTTTAAATGATAAAGAAGAAGAAATTCCAAATCCGGGTTTTAATCCCGGTGCTTCACGTTATGGATGGTCTAAAGAAAAAGCCAAAAAGAAAGACGAAGAAGAAAGTTTTGATGAAGACAGTTCTTCATTCCTCAGAATGATTATGGATTAATTAAAATAGTTTTTGTTCCGAAAATGTTGTGCAGGAAAAGTAACGATACATATAAACATCTAAAGGAGTGCATATGAACTTCTTAGAATTTCTTGGTTTACTGTTCATTGTTGTTGTGGTTTTTAACATACTTATAGGTATCTGGGCGGTTATAACCGCATCTGGATCAAAGGAAGATGTTGAGGTATCTTCAAATCAATTGGTATAATTTTTTGAAGTGCCTTTGTATTTTTTGCAGAAGAATATGATTGAGTTATTCGTCACTGAGTCTTGATTCGACAAAAATATTCTCATCTTCATCGACGGTGATAATTACTCTGTTGGGTCGGCAGCATATTCTGCAATCCTCAATAAAATCCTGTTTTCCGCTTACTGTCAGATCGATCCAAACGCTGTTCTCTCGTCCGCAATACTGGCACTTCCAGATTAATTCGTCATCGGTTCTCATATTACATATACTGTTATTTTTTCTGATTAAAATTTATAATAGTATTAATTGAAGTCAATTAAATTATCGTTACTATTTCTTAAATATTTAATCATTTGAATTGTCTTTGCTTATTCATTCTTAATTGGATAATTCAAACTGCTTGTGTTTCAGGAATAATTGTTAAATAAAATTTTGGAAACACTTGAATTTTATCTTTAAAAGCTATAAATAGCAGTGAACAAATGTTCACTATGATGTTTTTTTTCTGATGAATCAGTTGCATGTGAGTTATAATATTTTTGTCAATTGGAATGTATAATACCTGAAGTAAGGTGCATTCAATTATTTCATATTCACAAATTGTGTCGGAAAATTCAAATCCGCATCCTTGATCATTTGAATAACGGATTGCAGGTCATCAATTTTAGGAGCCTGAACTCTGATCTGCTCATCCTGTATTTGTGCGTTGACTTTTAGTTTTGAATCCTTGATCATCTTTGTAATTATTTTAGCATTTTCTTTTGAAATGCCACTAAGAAGAGTAATTTTTTGTCTGATTCTTCCGCCGGAAGCTGTTTCCGGTTCTTCTAGTTTAAGTGCTTTTATCGATATTCCACGGCGTATGAATTTTGTCTGAAGAATATCGATACCAGCTTTTCGAGAATAGTCATCTTTCGTATTTATGTTTATGAGTTTGTCTTTTTTATTAAGTTCTATTTCAGTGTGCGAATCTTTGAGATCGTAGCGTTGCTGGATTTCTTTTAGTGCCTGATTAACGGCATTATCAGCTTCCTGCATATCTATCTCAGAGACGATATCGAATGAATGATTTTGTGCCATCTTAAACCTTAAAATGTCTGTAAAAATTTATTGTAAACGTAAATTATCATGCTTTAATAATCAAGTTTGGGTTATTAACAGTTGTGGTAAATAAAAATAATAACATGAATGTTTATACTCACAATTAATAAGCGAAGCTTGATTTAATAATTTAATAATACTTTTTTTTTAGCTTAACACATAAGTACCAATTTAATTTCATGAAAGTTTATTAAATTTGTGTGGGCAAGAAAAAAGTCTCCGCAAATAAAAAAGACTTAAGAAGAACCCGAATAAATTTAGAAAAAATGTTTTTGGATGTGAGATCCGGAAATAAAATAAATTTGAAAATGATAATTAGCTACTGATTAGATGTTATAAGTTCCGCTATCCGAAGTTTTAAATTGATATTATAAAAGTTGACAAAATGATTCAAAATCGTGTCATATTCTGAATCTTTAAATAAATAAATCTCAATATGGAACTTAGAATCTTTAATAAATTTTACTTAAATGGCTCGCGAATGTGCTTTTGGCGTGGCATAGTTTTAGTCTTAATCAAATCAACATCTTTTGCACTTAATTAAAAAGAATGATAAAAACTATGCAGATCATCAATATGAAAAAAACGCCTAAATACAAATACTTCTTCGGGATTGCAGATGTTCTGATCATCTTCCTTTCATTCGTCTTTTCAGTTTACGTATTAAGAATGGATGAGCAGTTGAGTTTTATAGATTTTATCATTGTATCACAGCCAATACTTTTAATATGTCTTCTTCTTTCATTCATTTTTATTTTCATCTTCCAGTTTAACAGTCTTTACAGAATTAATATAATACTTACAAGAGCATCTCACTTTACAGGAATAATAAAAGCACTTTATTATGGTGCTTTGAACATAGTGCTTGTGTCGTTCCTGATAAAATCCACCAACCTTATTGATTCAAGATTAATAATCTTTACTTTTCTTTTAATTGCACTGCCAATGTTATACTTAGTGAGAGTAGAAATATTACGCGGTTTGTATATAAGGCTGAAAAATAACCAGTTTAAGAGAAACGTAGTTATTATCGGTGATGGAAAAGCCGGTAAACTGCTTGCAACAAAATTACTATTTGAAAATCCAATCGGTCTTGAGATAATAGGATTTGTTGATGACGATAAAATTAAAGGTGAAGAAATTGTAAGCGGCAAAAGAGTGTTAGGCAAGATCAGTGAAATAAGAGATATCATTACTGACTACAAAATTGATGAAATACTAGTTGCAATTGATGATGATGGATATGAAAAACTACTTGAAACATTAGACCTTTGTAAAACACTAAATGTTACTGTACGACTTACATCAGAAATGTTTGATATCGTTGCCAGAAAAGTATCTACAGAAAGATATGCTGATATCCCTGTTCTTGATGTATCACCTCACTATAACAATTCGGTTACACTTGCTTTAAAAAGAACCAGTGATATTGTCGCATCTGTTATTGGATTAATCATACTTTCACCATTGTTTATTCTTTTGACTCTGATAATAAAGACTACATCACCGGGGCCTGTCTTTTTTACACAAACACGTATTGGAAGAAATGGTACTCCGTTTAAGTTTTATAAATTCCGATCTATGACTGTTTGTAAAGGTGAAGACGAAGAGAGAATGAAAAAGATGATCGAGTTTATGAAAAAGGGCGAAACTTCCGAAGGCAGTAAAGTAATTAACTCAAACAGATTAACATGGATCGGTAAGTTCATAAGAAAAACCTCTCTTGATGAATTACCTCAATTGTTTAACGTAATAAAAGGTGATATGAGTCTCGTTGGTCCTCGCCCATGCCTTCCTTATGAATATGAAAATTATGACGAATGGCAGAAACGCAGAGTAAGTGTAATTCCTGGTTGTACAGGTGTATGGCAGGTTTGGGGAAGAAGTTCAGTATCATTCAAAGACTCTGTTGTACTTGATCTCTACTATATAAATAATATGTCACCATGGTTTGATCTTCAACTGATATTACAAACAATACCGACGATGTTTTTCTCACGCGGCGGTAAATAAATTAAGTTTAATAATAAATCGTATTGGATATAAGGAGAATATAAAATGAAAATTGGAGTACTTGGGCTTGGATATTGGGGACCCAATCTGGTAAGAAATTTTTCGGCACAAAGCACTGTATCAAAAGTGATTGCCTGCGATCAAAGAGAAGAAAGGCTAAAGTTTATAAAAGATAAATTTCCAAGTGCTGAGCTTACTAATGATTGCAAAAACCTGTTTGACGGAGATACTGATGCGATCGTCATAGCTACTCCGGTTGATTCACATTATAATTTTGCTAAAAGAGCGCTCGAAGCAGGTAAACACATTTGGGTAGAAAAACCATTTACTTCAAATTCACGTCAGGCTGAAGAACTTATTGAACTAGCCGACAAAAAAAATCTAAAAATATTTGTAGATCACACTTTCATTTATACCGGCGCAGTTAGAAAAATGAAAGAAGTGGTTGAAAAGGGTGAACTTGGTAAAATACTTTATTTCGATTCTGTAAGAATTAACCTTGGCTTATTTCAGAACGATGTAAACGTAATGTGGGATCTTGCTCCTCATGACCTCTCAATTATGAATTATGTTATCAGCGATCATAAAGTAACCGGAGTATGTGCAACCGGAATTGCTAATTACAATGGTCATGAAAACATTGCTCATCTTTCACTTTATTTTGATGATAATTGTTTTGCACATTTTCACGTTAACTGGACTTCACCGGTAAAAATCAGGCGAATGATGATCGGTGGAGACAAAAAGATGCTTGTTTTTGATGACATGGAAAATTTTGAAAAAATAAAAGTGTATGATTCAGGTGTGCAGATAAACACTGATGAAAAAAAATATGATGCATTGGTTCAATACAGAATCGGTGATATGTATTCACCCAAGGTTGCGCAAACTGAAGCATTAGCGCTTGCAGCTGATGAATTTATCAAATCCATCAAAGAAAACCGTCAGCCTTTAACGAGTGGATTGGACGGATTAATGGTTGTTAAAATTCTTGAAGCAAGCAACATCTCAATCAAAAATAAAGGCGAACTTGTTGAGATAAATTCTGATTTTATTCCTGCATAAGTCACCAAATCAGTATTTGTGATTTACGGGAAATGCTGAGTTTAAATGAACAGAAAATTAATATTTGTTTTGAGCGTAATTTTAGCAATTGGATTGATCTCTGGTATAATACTAATTTCGGAAAGCCAGGAACCAAAACCTGAATATCAAATCACGGTTACTAATTCTAGTCTTGTTAACTTTAAGACATTTGAGTTTGATGTTTTGATTCAGGGAACTGAAGAACAATTTGAACTTACCGCATATCAATGTGCATTATTTGTATGGGAAAGATTAAAAGAGTCCGATACTTTATCCTTTACATACATTGAAGGAACATCAGATCTGACAATCTTACCTCAAGCCGCGTTTAGCGTAGACAAATCTGGTGATCTTCCTGTAATTGCGTTTGCTTCTCTGCCAGGATCAGAAATTATAAACGGAGAGCAGAAAAAATTAGGAAGGTTTAGAATTACAAATTCAAAAGGATTTAAATCTGAGCCTATACTTGAATGGAGCTTTAAAGATCAGTTAAAAACTATTATAACAGGTAAATCTTTTCGGGATATTACTGTCAAATCACAACTTATCGTTACAGGAGAATAAATTGGAAAAGAAAAATATTAATAATGTTAAACTTGGTAAGGACGTTAAAATATTTGATTTCGTTAATCTTTACGGATGTTCTATTGATGACAATACAAAAGTGGGCACATTTGTAGAGATACAGAAAAATGCTTCAATAGGAAAGAATTGCAAGATTTCATCTCACACCTTTATTTGTGAAGGTGTGCATATTGAAGACAACGTTTTTGTCGGGCATAATGTAACATTTATTAATGACAAATATCCGCGTTCGACCAATTCAGATGGTTCGATGCAAAATGAAAGCGACTGGAAAGTTGAAGAAACTTTTATAAAGAAAGGTGCTTCTATTGGTTCATCATCTACAATTTTATGCGGAGTAACGGTGGGTGAGAATTCGATAATTGGCGCTGGTGCTGTCGTCACTAAAAACGTTCCGCCTAATTGCATCGCTGCAGGTGTTCCTGCTAAAGTGATTAAGAAACTTTAATGAACTAAAGTTTCATTTTCATTCAGTAGTATTCTTTAAGCGAACAGCAAAAAAATCATCGTTGTTAAAACAACAAAATAAGCTATAGCAAGATTCGCTTTAACTTTTCCACTGATTTTACTTTTACTAAGACTTGCAGAGCGGTAATCTTCATATCCAATTGAATTATTTTCAATATGGTTTTCAGTTAATACTGAAGAATTGAACAGATGACCGTTTTGTACTGTCTGGACTTTGTTTATACTTAACATCTTGCACACTCCCGATAGTTAACCAAAATACTTTTTTTGTGATGACTCGCTGAATACGTTTTTTCATACTCATTATCGAAAGAAAGTCTTGAGAGTTTAGTCCAGTTTATAAAATTCTTTCACTTATTAAGGTATAAGAAATGTGCCATTGTGTATTTCACTATAAAAAGCGGTTAAAAGGTCATTTTAACACTCATTATTACCGTTTCAGTAAATCTTGCTGTGGCTAATATTCTGCATATGTAAAATAAAAGCCGGAAGTCAATCCGGCTTTTTTTATAGGATAACTAAAATAAGTAAGTTTTAGTTATTTGATCAGGATCATCTTTTTTATATCAATGAAATTTTCCGTTTCAAGCCTGTAGAAATAATGACCCGAAGCTAAACCCGAGGCATCAAAATTTATTTCATAGTAACCCGCTTTAAGAGTTTCATCAATTAAGGTTTGAATAATTTCACCCAGAACATTATAGATATTAATTCTTGCATGAACATCATTCGGTACTGAAAATTTTATTGTAGTTGAAGGATTAAAAGGATTAGGATAGTTCTGACTTAATTCGAACTGGAGAGGTTTATCATTAACAATTTCAACTACAGAAGAATAACTGAACTGACCATCAACATCTAGTTGTTTTAGTCTGTATTGTGAAACTCCGGCTACGATCTGATTATCGGTAAACGAATAGCTCTTCATACTATTGCTGTTTCCTGCACCTTCAACGAATCCGATTTTTAACCAGGTTCCAGAAACATCACTATTATTTTTTCGTTCAATTTCAAATCCATAGTTATTGGTTTCGGTTGAAGTTGTCCAATCAAGAACTACTTTATTTGTTTGAAGAACAGCATTAAACGAAGTAAGTTCAACCGGAAAAACACCATCAGGTCCCCATATTTCAGTCTCCCACAAATTAGCCCAGGTATTTTGATTGTTTCCATTAAATATAACTCTCAGATACCTTACTGTTCTCTGTGCAAATTGAACTACTGTCCATTCCTCTTCAACAGAAAAAATATTATTAAACAACGGTGACCAGGCTGATCCATCAACAGATGTTTCTACTGTGAATTCATAAATTCTGCCTGAGTGAAAATTGTAGAATGAAAATCTTGCAAGTGTTAATTCGCGTGACGTTCCCAGATCATATTGGATCCATTCAGGCATTGGCTCTGACGCCCATCTTGCAGTTGGGTCACCATCATAATATCCTAAACCATCAACCGTTCTTTCAGGCGCTGTAGTTGGA
>JAEXTA010000127.1 GCA_023453665.1 Bacteroidota bacterium
CAAATACATATCCCGCTGGACTAAACTCTAATGATGTCGTAGTTCTGATGGTTGACTCAACATCTATTTGTGTCCAATTATCACCATCATCCGAAGAACGAAAAATACCTGAATCATTTGTGCCAGCATAAATATATCCATCAGAATCCATGGCCATTACTTTTACGTATGTTGATGGAAGTTCTTGAATCCAGGTATTACCATCATCAGTAGATCTGGAAAGTCCTCTATATGGCCACTCCAAAATTCCAACCAAAATATGACCAGCCTGATTAATTAGGATTGATTCAATCTGAGTATTTGTGAGTTCACCATTGACGTATGAAAAGGATAGTCCTGTATCAGTTGAACGATATAAACCAACACGATTTAAAGCAACATAGACTTTTCCGTTAGAACTTGCATTGATAGCGGTAACATATCCTGGAGCGTATGGTCCGTTTGTCGATCGCCAAAAATTCTGTTGTGAGTATAATGAGGTGTTTAAAACTGAGAGGAGATATAAAACTGACACAAACTTTTTCATAAATAACCCCACAATAACTATTTATTTAATTATTATGTCTAAACGTAAAACATTAAAATTTACTTCTCAACATAATTTTTAATTATTTTTTCTGATGTCGGGTTCAAATCCTCTCCCAACTTTCTTCTTGACTTTAACTGATTATTTCCAAATATTTGACCCAAGAAAAATTCAAGGAAAAATTTTATTACTGATTTGCTACTATTTTAATTTTCGTTCGTCTAAAATAATAAGAACGTTTTAAATTAACAGAGTAGTAAATGTACGCCGATTCAGGATATACTCTGGTCGGTTTTTTGTTTTTAATATTGAAACTTTTTGAGAAAGGATCTTGTTATAGCAGTTGATACTTATTCGTTAGCTAATGCATTCATTAACAAAGAAAGGAACGAAGCGATGAAGACTCTGCAAGCAAAAATCGAAAATCCTTTGTCTGATCTCATCAGCGATGATATTTTTGACCTACTTAATTCTCAAGGTTTGATTGATGAGAAATCTGTAAGGGATTATAAGATAAGAAAAAAATTCAAACAGCTCCGTGCCAGTAAAGTAAGTGCAGGAGATGCGATTGATGCTCTTAGAGAAGAATATCCTTACCTCCAGTTCGACACTATAAGGAAAATTGTTTACCAGATAAGTAAGTAAATATCCGCTTGACAAAGTAAAGCGGCAGGTATATATTTAATCAGACTCTTTCAAAGGGTTCTCCCCTGCCCTTTGATGCAAATGGGTCGGGCCCAGTGGTATCCCTATCACTGGGCTTCATTTTATAATTTGGAGACTTTATGGCTAAAACAATCAGAAAAAAAACTTCACAAGGTATAAAAAAATCTTTCTCTTCCCCTTTCAGTATTTACTGGACTAAAACAAATTATAGTTTATTAATAACCGGATTCGCTTTTATAATACTGGGATTTTATTTTTTAAGCATCGGTCCCTGGGATAGTGCATCATCACTTGTAATCAGCCCGATTCTTCTGTTCATCGGTTATGTGTTGATATTTCCTGCATCAATTTTATTTAAGAAAAAAAACGAGCAACAACAGGAAACAAAATAATTGCTTCTGGCTAAGGTTAAAGGCAGTGTTGTATCAACTCAAAAGAATGAACATCTTAAAGGGCATAAACTTTTATTAGTAAGAATTGTTGATCTTGCCGGAAATTTTATCGGCGAGAATGATATAATAGCCCTGGACTTAATCGATAGCGGAATAGGTGATACAGTTCTTGTTGTCCAGGAAGGTTCAGCTGTTGTTAAAATATTAGGACACAGAAAAGCCCCGGTGCACACAATAATTGTTGCACATGTTGATAACATAGATATTCGTTAATTAGTCAAAACCAAAAAATCACTTCTTTAATTTGAGCAAACTATCTTTTGATCAACTTGTAAATCTTCAACTATTATTATCTGTTGAAGGTATCGGTCCCGGAAAAATCCGTTCGCTGCTTGCTCAATTCAAATCCACAGAAAAAATTTTATCTGCAGATTATAATTCACTAATCAAAGTTGAAGGAATAAGCACCAATCTTGGGAAGAGAATTGTCCGTGTGAAATCACGGCGCGAAGAAACTGAACGGTTTGTTGAGACTGAATTAAACACTCTTGAAAAAATCGGCGGCAGAATAATTACCGTTTGGGATAAGGAATTCCCATCACTATTAAAAAAGATATACGATCCTCCTTTATTGTTATATGTTAAAGGAAATTTTTCTGAACAGGATAATTATTCATTAGCGATAGTCGGGACAAGAATGCCCACTAATTATGGCAGAGTTCAAACAGAAAAAATTGCCGGTGAATTGTGCGAGAATAATATCACTATCATCAGCGGACTTGCCCGCGGTATTGATTCAATCGCACATAAATCCTGTATCAAAAAAAACGGACGAACAATTGCTGTAATCGGTTCAGGGCTTGATGTGATTTATCCACCAGAGAATAAAAAATTATTTGATGAAATTTCTGATACAGGATTAATCATTTCTGAATTTTCACTCGGCTCAAAACCCGATGCACCAAACTTTCCTAAACGCAACAGAATAATTTCAGGAATGTCATTAGGATGTATCGTAATTGAAACAGGAATTACAGGCGGCGCGATGCAGACGGCCTCATTCGCACTTGATCAGAACCGTGAAGTTTTTGCTTTACCGGGATATGTTGGAGTTAGGCAATCAGAAGGCACCAATATTTTGATTCAGAAAGGTGAAGCAAAATTAATTACTTCAGCAGAAGATGTGCTTGTAGAACTTGAATTGAAACTTAAACCTGTGCTCGGGAAAAATATCCCAAAACCACAGGAGACACTCAATATGTTTGAAGAAAAAATTGTTGCTTCACTTTCAAATGAACCAATGCAGATAGATAAAATAGCAACGCTTTCCAACCTTACTACATCTGATTGTCTTGTCCATCTTCTTTCACTTGAGTTTAAAGGAATTGTAAAACAACTGCCCGGTAAAACTTTTATACTTATTTAATCGTACTTCTTTTTATTCTTCCACAAAAATTTCAACCACTCTTTTAATTTTTTCTCCTGCCCGTTTTCGGTCGGTAGATAAAACTGTTTGTTCTTAATCTCATCAGGAAGAAATTGGGCATCAATAAAGTGGTTATCAAATTTATGTGCATACTTATAATTTTTTCCGTAGCCGATATCCTTCATCAATTTAGTAGGCGCATTTCTTAAATGAATCGGAACATTGTAAAGAGGTTGTTCTCTAACTTCACCAAGTGCACTTTCAATACCCATATAAGAAGCATTACTCTTCGGTTGAGATGCGAGATAGGTTGTACACTGTGCAAGAATTATCCTCGCTTCCGGCATTCCAATTTTATCAATCGCGCTGAACGCTGCTTCGGCAAGCACTAATCCATTTGGTGATGCGTTACCGATATCTTCTGATGCAAGAACAATCAATCGTCGTGCTATAAATAAAGGATCTTCTCCCCCTTCTATCATTCTTGCGAGCCAGTATAATGCAGCGTCAGGATCGCTTCCTCTAACACTCTTTATAAATGCTGATATTACATTGTAGTGTTCTTCACCGGCTTTATCATAAATGATATTTTTTTTCTGAACAACATTTTCTAAAACTTCTTTTGTGATTTTTATTTCTTCATTACCCGATTCCTGTACAACTGCTGCTTCAAACACATTCAGTAAAGTTCTTGCATCGCCGCCGGAGAGGTAAAGCAGAAAGTCTTTATCGATATCTGAAATATTAAGTGAAGATAAATAATCATCATTCGCAATTGCCGATTCTAAAATTTTTATCAAATCGTCTTTGGATAATTCTTCAAGCAAAAATATTCTTGTACGAGATCTTAAAGCCGGTATAACTTCAAACGAAGGATTTTCTGTCGTAGCACCAATAAGAATAATCAATCCGGATTCAACTGAATGAAGTAATGCATCCTGTTGTGATTTATTAAAACGATGGATTTCATCTATAAATAAAATTGTCCGCTTGAAATATTGTACGTTCTGTTTTGCCACTTCGATAATAGCACGGATATCTTTTACTCCCGACGATACAGCATTTATCTGGTGAAAATCCGAATTGGTGTGTTCAGCAATAATTTTTGCAATGGTTGTTTTGCCGGTGCCCGGAGGTCCCCAAAGAATGAATGAACTTAACGTGTCATTCTCGATCATCAATCTTAACGGTTTGCCTTTGCCAAGCAGTTCAGTTTGTCCGAAGAATCCTTCAAGAGTTTTAGGTCTTATTCTTTCAGCGAGTGGAATCTGAGGAATATTTTGTGAGGACATTTTATTCTTCTTTCACTTCAATAACTTTTTCACCTGGACGTATCATATCATATTTTTCGCGTGCGGTCTTTTCAATTTTTGCGGGAACTTTTCTTTTGAGCGAATCAATTTCTGCTTCAAGCTTTTTATTTTCTTCTTCAACTATTCTTATTTCTTCTTTAAGTGAATTCACTTCATCTTTTAGCTTAAGATATTTTACTACTCCCTGTTCATTAAAAAAAACAAAAAGTACTCCGATGATAAAAGCGACTCCGAATAAATAAAATTTAAGATTGCTCTTTTTTGTTTTTGACATTACAAACTGATTTGAATTATCCGTTCTATTAGCTGATCAAATGAAATCCCGACCGCCTTAGCCATCTTCGGAACAAGGCTCGTTGCAGTCATTCCGGGTAATGAATTGACCTCAAGACAATAAGGTTTATTATTTTCACTTAACCTGAAATCAACACGCGCATAAGAACTGCAGTCCAATGCTTTGAATGCTAACAACGCCTGCGATTGAAGTTCGGCGGCAACATCATCAGGGATTTTTGCGGGAACTTCATATTCACTCATACCTGAAGTGTATTTACATTCGTAATCATATAGTCCGTGTTTAGGTTTTATTTCAAGTACAGGAAATGCCTTGTCTTCAATTACAGCGACAGTCATTTCACGACCCGCAATGAATTCTTCAATTAAAACTTTATCGGAAAAAATGAAAGCGTGTTTCATTGCAGCCTCAACATCGTTATCATTTTTACAAACAGTTAACCCAACGGTTGAACCCTGGTCATTTGGTTTTATAACGCAAGGATATGAAAGTTCATCATTAATTTTTTCAGCAATAATTTTTGGCGATAAATTTTTATCACTGATTGTAAATCCTTTTGGTGTGTTGACATTGTATTCTTTGAATAAAACTTTTGACATAGTTTTATCCATCGACAATGCACTCGATAAAACTTTTGAACCGGTATATTTTAATCCTTTAAGTTCAAGCAGAGATTGTATTGTACCGTCTTCGCCGTATTTACCGTGAAGCGCAAGAAATACAAGATCAATATTATTAAGCTGCGGAAGACTGCAGGCATCAAGATAATTTTTTGTTGACAGTACTGAATAGTCTTCTTTGCTGAAAAAGTCTTCGGGTTTGTCCGGTTGATTTTTTCCGTATGCCGGATCAATTAAAATAGTTTCATATCCAAGACCAGTTAAAGTTTTATAAATTGATGCGGCTGATGATTTTGATACTTCACGTTCGGGAGATGTTCCACCAAGGAACAAAGCGATTTTAGGTTTAGCTGACATAAATTGTTTTCAAAAAATGAAGTGTAATTATTTTATAAAATATTCCTGATATCAGGTTTTATTCCGTATGATTCTTCTGCAATTGCAACAAGTTCTTTTATGTTCTCAGGATCAAGTTCTTTTTCTCCGCCAAGAAGACGTGCAATAAATATAGTCTTAGCAGCGTGTTCAAGTTTTTCCATTTTAAAGTAAGCATCATAAATATTTCTGCCAAGAGTGACCGCACCGTGATTCTGAAATAAAAATCCCCATGCATAATCTATGTAAGGTTTCATACTTAGAGGAAGATTATCTGTCGATGGAGTTGCGTACTTGCACAGCGGTACTTTACCAAGGGTTAACATCACTTCTGGGAAAATATTTTTATCAAAACTTTCTCCTCTTACAGCAAATGCAGTTGCATAAACAGGATGACAATGAACAACAGCGTTAACTTCTTTCCTGTGTGCATAAGCATAAAGATGAATTTTATATTCTGTCGATAATTTACCTTCTCCGGAAATAATATTACCGGAAGCGTCTATCTCAAGGATATCCTTTTCAGTAACATCACCTTTACAAACACCGGAACGGGTTATATAAAAAGTATTGTTTGAAGTTGCTGCGGAAATATTACCGTCGTACGCAGATACAAACCCTTTATCATAAATCCTGTGACAGACATTAACTAACTTTTTTCTGTCCGGCATTTTGCTTCTAACTCTTCCATTAGTTTAAGGTTTATTAATCCGTCATAACCTGTAACAAGAGGTGTTTCGTTTTTAAGAAATGAATTTTGAACAGATTTAATCTGGTGATATAATTTGTTAGCACGTTTACGGAAAGACTTTTTCGCTTCACCATCAAGCATTATTGTAAGCTTTGATGGAAATAATTTTACACCGATATAACTTTCAATGCTTAATGAACCTGTATGACCAAGTATTTCAATCCTGTTGAAAGATTTTTTGTTGTTATAAGATACATTAAAATATCCGTAACCACCTTTAACAAACTTTACTATAGCGGATGAAAAATCTTCGACTTCACTTTTGTAAACGACCTGGTCAATTACTCCGTTTATGTTTTCAATCTCGCCGCCGAAATATCTTAACATATCAATCATATGTGTGCCGAGATCTCTCAAAACACCACCGCCGCTTTTTGCCATACTGAATCTGAAATTTGATCCGGGCGGGAAATCAATATTAAAGTTCAACTGAACTGACACAAGTTTACCAAGCATCTGGTTTTTAAGTATTTCTTTTGCCTTTGTAACAAGAGGATGAAAACGATGTACATATCCGACAGAAAAAAGTACTTTATTTTCTTCACAGGCTTTTATCATTTCTTCAGCTTCGGAAGAATTTAAAGACATCGGCTTTTCACATAAAATGTTTTTACCTGTCTGTGCGGCTTTAATCACCTGTTCTTTATGAAGATGATTTGAACTTGCAACATAAACAGCATCAATATCCGATTTCAGAAATTCATCATAGTTATTGAAGTAATTATTAACCCCGAATTTTTCTGAAAGAGATTTTGCACGAGTCAGGTCAGCACTGTAGAGTGATGTTACGGTACTTCTCGGCAATAGTTTTATCGCAGGTAATATAGAGAGTTCAGTGAATCTTCCGCATCCTGCAATTCCCCATTTAACTTTTTTGATACTTCGTTTTTTAATATTCAGCATTTTTTATTTCAAAAAATTTTCTTTTCAATTTTCAGCCTGTCCATAAGTTTAATTATCGGCAGTGAATTCTGCATAATATAAAAATGCACACTCGGCACATTATGGTCCATTAATTCTTCTACCTGCCGCGCAGCCCATTCCACGCCAACATCAATAACATGATCGGGCTTTGCAGAATATACCTCATCTGCAAGTGCATCAGGAATATTTATATAAAAATTTTTGGGAATGTTAACGAGGTGTGCTTTTGTAGTAAGTATTTTTAATCCTGGAATTATCGGAACAGTTATTCCTTCCTGCCTGCATAACTCTACAAACTTAAAATACTTTTTGTTATCAAAGAACATTTGTGATACAACATATTCAGCACCGGCATCAACTTTTTCTTTAACATATTTGATGTCTGTTTTTAAGTTGGGTGCTTCAAAATGTTTTTCAGGATAACCGCTCACGCCAATACAAAAATTTGTCGGTCTGGCATCAAGCAGATTTTCTTCAAGATATTTTCCGTTATTCATTGACACGATCTGCTTAACAAGATCGGAAGCATAAACATTAACACTTTTTCCTCTCGGAACCGGTTTTTCATACCCGCTGTCATCGCCCCTTATTGCAAGTACATTTTCGATCTGGAGATAATTAAGCTCGATAAGGAAATCCTCTGTCTCTTCGCGTGTAAAACCCTTTGTCAGAATATGAGGAACAGCATCAATGTTATACTTGTTCTGTATTAATGCACATATACCAAGTGTGCCTGGACGTTTACGTTTTATTTTTTTTGTGATGCCATGCGGTGTTTCATCATAAACAACCTCTGCTGAGTGACTTGTTATATCTATAAACGGAGGTCTGTATTTCACTATGTCATCAATTACTGACAACAACCCTTTTATATCCCCGCCTCTTTTGGGCGGAATAAGTTCAAAACTTATCAGCGGCTCTTTAGCTTTTGCAAGATGTTCAATTACTTTCATTCAATCCTGTATTTTTTGATGAACAAATTTAACATAAAAATGATTAACTGCACACGAAGTATGATTTGACCTAATTACCAGGAATTATTCTTAATAACTTATGTGAAGAATTTTTGATTGACGAATCATCTGTTCGTATAGTTACATACTTCCCTCTCAGCCAGCCTTCTGCCATATCCTTGTAGTGATCACTCATAACATTCCCGGACTGCCCTGTTGTTAGTATAAGCTGAAACTCTTCTGGCTTTGCAAAATCAAAAATATATCTCATTGATGGTCCCAGATTATTTTCAAATTCTTTATGATCAAACCCGGGAAGCAGATCAGTTGAATTAAAGAAAGGATATTCTGTATTAAAGATGGTTGTTCCATCACCGCCAATTCCGGTCGGACCTATATCAATATATTCATCTATCAGACCTGAGTAGCCGCTGAATGGATGTTTAAACCTGAACTGATGAAGTTTGCCCCACTGCCAGGAGCTCATATTCTTTCCAAAAATTCGCTCAAGTTCGGTAAGTGCATCATCAATACTTTTTCTAATGATAAAATCTTTTGTCTCAATCTCATTTGTTGTAATGTCGTCAAACCATAATGAAGATGGGTTCTCTAATAACTGTAAAACCGATCTGTAAGGAACATTAGCTACGCAGATATATTCATTAAAAAGATCATCACCCATTTCGTCGTGAAAAATATTCTCCATGAAGTGTTTAAAGAACACTGCATAAACAGCGGGCGTTTGACTGAATTCACCAAACTCAAAATCCCAGTTTGTAAAAAGTGACAGGGATTGTTTAAGGTTTTCATCATTCACTTTTATTCCTTCAAATGATTTAAGAATGTGCGAAGTGATGTGCCTTGCATAAGGAGATACAATGTCATTCTGATATAATTTAAAATCACCTGCTGAATGTTTACTCTTTGATTTTAGCAGTTCATTAATTCGTTCAATACGCGAAGATGGTTCCCAGAGATTTGAAATATGGTATTTAAAATCCTTGACCGTTTTATTGTTAGCAGTTGCAATAAAATTTTCTTTAGGATTAAAGTAAGAAGGTATTTCGTTTTTTGACAGATAGCCTTTCCAGTCGTTTGCTGTTGTAGTTCCGTCGAAAACAAAAGTAGGATTGTTGTTTCCTCTAAGCGGAAGTCTTCCTCCAAAAACATAACCGATGTTTCCTAAGTTATCACCATAAATAAAATTTTGTCCCGGTACACTGAAACCTGAAACTGCGGATTTAAATTCATCCCAGTTTTTTGCTTTGTTGATTTTGATGTAACTGTTCATTTCATCACTAGGATCATTACCTGACCAGCACATACTTATCGATGTATTTCCATAATATTGTTCGGGGTGCCAGATTGAATAAAGATGAGTTTGAGAAATTAGAGGTCCACGGTGTGTCTTTTTGATTTCAATTGGAATGATATCTTTGCCTTTTACCCTGATTGTATCTTTATAGATTGTCAAATCTTTCCACTGGTTATCGCAAAAATATTTTGTTCCTGTTGAGTCAATTTTTTCAAAATAAAAATCAGCATCATCCATCATAATATTTGTAACAGCCCAGGAAATATTTTTATTCTTACCAATTACAATTCCAGGAACTCCCGGCAGCGTTACACCCTCAGCATTCCAGTCTTTGCTTCTGATAACAGCCGCGTACCACTTGCCCGGCATACTATAACCAAGATGAGGATCATTTGCGATTATCGGTTTACCACTTTCAGAGAGAGATTCATTTATTACCCAATTATTCGAACCAAGGTGTGTACCATCTATCTTCATAAATTTTCTGAAAGCTTTATCTGTGTCAATCAGGTCAGAAGTAACTGCCGAAATATTTTTTAATTGTGACGGAATTATATAAGGAGCATTTTCAGGATAGCCCGGAAGAATTTCTTTTACCTTATCTTCACCTAGTTTTTGAACAAGTCTTGAAAAAGTAATGTCTGTCCACCAGCTTATATTTAGTTCCCATGCAATCATTCTTACGATCATCAATGAGTGAACCGGCTGCCATTTATAAGGATCATATCCAAGTACATCAAACTCAACAGGATAGTTACCGCGTGCATCCTCAATATATTGATTAACCCCATCAGCATACGCCTGAAGAATTTTTTTTACTTCTGGTGAAGTTCGCCTTAAGTTTTCATAAGCGACATTTTTTATTCCCATTGTCAAAAACATTTTATCGAAAGCAATTGTCTTATCGCCGAATATTTCACTTAATCTTCCGGCTGCTGCGCGGCGAGCCATATCCATTTGAAATAATCTTTCCTGTGCATGAACATAACCTAAAGCAAATGCCGCGTCTTCATCACTCTCAGCAATGATGTATGGTATTGCCAGACTATCACGATAAATCTCAATACTATTTTTTATTGACGAAGAAGTTATCTCACCTTCATATTCAGGTAAAGATGAACAAAGCATATTGTAGAATATGTAACCCGCAGCAACTATCAGTACAATAATTGAAGCCGTTACCCCTAAAGTTATCTTTGTCCAGTTCTGCATAACCTTAAAATGTTTTTTGGTAAATATAGGAATTCTTTTAGAGTAAGAGGAAGAATGAAATCTACTCTATAGTTAATGGCAGTTTGATTCAGAGGATGTGTTGATAACCGTACCAAGTTTAGGGCTGATGTATGGAATGCCCAGGTTCATTCCCCTTAGAATAAAAATTACAGCTATCACAACCGCAAATACCGGAACCGCTTTTAAAAGTTTTTTTCTTATATCTATACTGATGACTTTACCAAAGTAAGAAGCGATAAACATAATTGGCACTGTACCAAGCCCGAATAAAAACATGAACATTCCGCCGGAAACAGCGTCACCGGTTGCAGCGGCACCCGCAAGTCCTATGTAAACAAAACCACATGGCAAAAATCCGTTAAGTAATCCAATAAAAAATAATGAGGTTATAGTCCCCTTCTTAAATAAACTGCCGATTGATTTTTTTAAAGGACTTGTAACTGAAATAACTGCTGATGATAAAAGAATTTTTGTTTTGTACTTCTGAGGAAGAATAACATATATGATGATAAACAACCCGAGAACAATTGACAGTGATTGCTGCAGACCCGCCATCATTACTTTTCCGCCAAGAAGCCCGAAAATTATTCCCATAAAGAAATAAGTTATTACCCGTCCAAGGTTATAAAGAAGTCTTCCTAATAAAAAAGTAACATTGGTCTGCTGAGCAACAGGAAGTGCAAATGCAATTGGTCCGCACATACCGATGCAGTGCAGACTTCCAAATAAACCTATAACGAACGCTGATAGTATTTCAGGTGACATATTTATACTAATTACTCAGTAATAAAAAGATTTCCGTCATTCCGGACAAGCCGGAATGACAAATTAAATTCAACATCTCAGATTTAGTTAACCACTACTCATTCAAAAATGATAATTCATTAAAATATTCTGATGACTGCATACTCCAATGCAATTGTACTTTCCAGTAGCCTTTATCAAATGAAGAAAATGGGATGACCTGAATTCCGGTTGAATCAATGCCTAATGGAATTTTAAAATCTTTTTTATTATCAGATGGTCTGTAGAAAAATAACTCACCGGCAGGATTCAATTCAACATAGCTTTGAGGAAATTTTATTTTTACAAACTGACTCTCATACTTCAGTTCAATTTTTTCTTTAAGATTGTTTGTATTATTTACTTTGTCAATCTGCTGCTGGAATTTTAGTTCTTTGTCATAATAGTTATCTGTCACCAGATCAACTTTCTGATTAATAAATAAGATCATCATCCCTGTTGTAGCAATCATAAAGACGAGCATTGAAATTACAATTCCTGTTCCCCAGTTAAATTTCAGTTTCATTTGCTCTCCGTTTTTTCTTTCATTTTAACCGGGCCAAGAAATGTTGTGCTTATCATCTTTAACAATTTATCATTTGAATAAATACTCAGTGTTACCGGTGTGTTCATCTTTTTAAGATCTGCTTTGGGTAAAATAATCATGAATTTTACATCAGCAATACCCTGTGGTGCTAAAGAAATTTTATTTCCGATCAATTTCAATTCGCCATTGACGTCATCAAGTTTAATATCTATATCAGCTTTGTTAAAAGTTTTATTCACAATATTCAGATCATAGATATTGCTGACCATATCATTCGGTTGTTCCTGGTATAACATACCCGGTGTTCTTAAAATGTTTATACTAAAGTCGCTTCTTGTTACAAGAAGAAATGTAAGTACACTCAGAAGCACTGTAAGTACTGCGGAGTAACCCATCATTCTTGGTGTAAATCTGAACTTAATTTTTTTTGTAATTCCATTTAGCGAATCATAACGGATAAGACCGCGTGGTTTTGAAATTTTATCCATAACGTTATCACAAGCATCTATACAGGCTGTACAGTTTACACACTCAAGCTGAATACCGTTCCGTATATCGATTCCGGTCGGACAAACATCTACACATAAATGACAATCGATACAATCACCTTGTGATGAAGTATCTTCATTTTTTTTAAGTTTTCCTCTTGGTTCACCTCGAACATGATCATACGCAATAACAATTGAATCCTGGTCAAGTAAAACTCCCTGCAGCCTTCCGTATGGACACACGATTGTACAAGCCTGTTCTCTGAAGTATGAAAACACCCAATAAAAAATTCCTGAGAAAATCAGAATAGCAATGAACCCTTTCATATGTTCTGAAGGAGGTGCAGTGACAATTTTTAATAATTCATCCATACCAATGATGTATGAGAGAAATATATTTGAAATGAAAAATGCTATCGCAAAAAATATGGATTGCTTCAAAGTTTTTTTGAAAATCTTTGATGCTGTCCAAGGTGCTTTATTTAATTGTCTCTGCTGATTTGCATCCCCTTCAATAAAGTATTCAATTTTTCTGAAAACCATTTCCATAAAAATTGTCTGCGGGCATGCCCATCCGCAAAACACTCTTCCGAATACAACTGTGAATAATATTATAAATACGATTATTGATATCATCGCAAGTACGAAGAGATGAAAGTCGTGAGTGCCGAAAGGAATGCCGAACAAAATGAAATTCCGGTTCAGAAAATCAAATAGAATGTAAGGATGCCCGTCTGTTTTAATGAAGGGTGTTCCGATAAGAATCGCTAGCAGTAAAAAACTAACTAAGGTTCTTGCATTATAGAATCTACCCGAAGGTTTCTTCGGGTAGATCCAGTTTCTTTTACCTTCTTTACTAACTGTAGCTAATTCATTTCTGAACGTTTGCTTCTCTTCATTAACTTCATTCATAACGAACCCCTAAAACTTATTGAGTTACAACTGCTGTTGAATCCGGTTCAATATATATAGTACCTTCAGGCTGTTTGGGATTTGCCGGATTTGTTCCTTTTAGTGTAAGGATATAACTGGCAACTTCCTGTATCTGTCTTGCGTTTAATTGTGTCTGCCAGCTTATCATACCTTTAGCAGGAACTCCATATTTAATTGTTTTAAAAACATTTTTAATTCCTCCTCCATGAATCCAGTATTCATCAGTAAGATTAGGACCGACAAGACCGGCACCACCTGCGGAGTGACAGGCAACGCAATTCACATCATAAATTTTCTTACCTGCCTGAATCGATGTTTCATCAAAAACTGCGGTAACCGTTTCTTCATTTACTAATGCACCGCTTTTCATTAACTTAGCTTTTTTTATTTCAGCAATCTGAATTTCTTCTGCATATTCATCAGAAGAGAGTTTACTTGTTGCAAGAACATGGTAATCAAGCATATAATAAACAGCAAAGAGTATGGTTACGTAAAATAAATAACTAAACCATGGCGGAATCCTGTTATCGAGTTCTTTGATTCCATCATAGTTATGATCGAGCATAATGTCATTTTCTTTTTCCATCGGAACTGAGCGCGTAACAAACTGCCTGAATTTTGCGAATGCAGATTTTTCTTTTACAACTGCTTCTTTGCCCTCACCCATTCCATAATAAAGAAATGCAATTACCATCAAAAAGATTATTAAGAAAATGAAGAATGCGACATAGCTATAATAATTATCCGGCAGATCAGGATTATTTGTTTGTGCATTTAGCTTTTGTATAAATACGATTATTGAAATAACTATCAGAAAAAATTTATTTTTCATAATTCTCACCTGTAAAATTATAGTTTGGGTTTTCTTCCTCATCTAAAGGAAGAGATTCCATTTCTTTAACATAATTTTTATCGATACGTGTAACCCAGATAATCAGTCCAACAAAAAAGATGAAGAATAATATCAGCGATATTATAGGGAATATATTTATCCCGTCGATTGATACTAAAACATTTTTATACATCACTTCACCGTACCGTTTGTTGATGAAGTTTGATTACCTTTTATATCGGTACCAAGTCTCTGTAAATATGCAATAAGAGCAATGATCTCTTTATCCGGTTCAGCAGGCACTCCTGATTTTTGAAGATCAAGTGCAATCATTTCTGCTTGTTTAGTAAGATCGTCAATTGCCTGATTTTCATATCCTTCAGCATACGGTACACCAAGTGACCTCATTACATTAATTTTGGAAGCTGTGGAAGAAGTATTCAATGTATTGCTTAGCAGCCAGGGATACGGAGGCATTAATGAACCCGGCGACATTGATACCGGGTTTTCCATGTGCAGGTAATGCCATTGATTAGGATACTTTCCTCCTACACGATGCAAATCAGGTCCTGTTCTTTTTGAACCCCACAGGAAAGGATGATCATAAACATACTCACCGGCTTTAGAGTATTCGCCATACCGTTCTGTTTCAGATCTGAACGGACGAACCAACTGTGAATGACAGCTTACGCAGCCTTCCCTTATATAAATATCTCTTCCCTCAAGCTCAAGCGGAGAATATGGTTTAACGCTAGCAATAGTAGGTATGTTTGATTGAACCAGGAATGTTGGCAGAAATTCAACAATACCTCCAATTAGTATAACAACTAAAGAAGCAACCAAAAATTGAATTGGTCTTGCTTCCAACCAGCGATGACGTGAACCTTTTTTAAATTGATCTTTTGGTTTGATAAGAGCCGGAGCTTCTGCCTGTTCTTCTGCAACAAACTTACCTTGTTTAACTGTCTTACGTAAATTGTAAACCATTATTATTACACCGGCAAGATATAAGGTTCCACCTATAGCTCTTATAACATACATCGGTACTATTTGTAATAATGTTTCAAGAAAATTAGGATACTGCAAAACACCAAGCGGAGTAAACTGTTTCCACATTAATGATTGTGTAACTCCTGACCAGTACATTGATGAAGCATAAAACACTATACCAAGCGTTCCTATCCAGAAGTGAAGATTTGCAAGTTTCTTTGAATAAAGATTTGTGTTATAGAGTTTTGGTAATAACCAGTAAAGAATCCCAAAAGTTAAAAATCCATTCCAACCCAAAGCACCAACGTGTACGTGCGATACAATCCAATCAGTAAAGTGTGCAAGTGCGTTAACATTTTTTAGTGATAACATCGGACCTTCAAATGTTGCCATACCATAAGCGGTAATTGCAACAACCATAAACTTTAGAATTGCATCTTCACGAACTCTGTCCCATGCACCTCTTAAAGTCAGCAAGCCATTAATCATACCTCCCCAGGATGGTGCAATCAACATAATTGAAAAAACTGTTCCGAGTGATTGTGCCCAGTCCGGTAATGCTGAATAAAGTAAATGATGAGGTCCCGCCCAAATGTAAATAAATATCAAAGCCCAGAAATGTATTATTGAAAGTCTGTAAGAATAGACCGGTCTGTTAGCAGCTTTTGGGAGATAGTAATACATCAGACCGAGATAAGGCGTAGTTAGAAAAAATGCTACTGCGTTATGTCCATACCACCATTGTACAAGTGCATCCTGTACACCTGCATAAATAGGATAACTTTTCATGAAACTTACCGGAAGTTCAATTGAATTAACAATATGAAGAACAGCTACCGTAACCCAGGTTGCAATGTAAAACCATATAGCTACATACATATGGCTTTCACGTCTTTTGATAATTGTTCCAAACATATTAATACCGAACGCAACCCACACTAATGTGATAGCAATATCGATAGGCCATTCAAGTTCAGCATATTCCTTACTTGTAGTTAATCCTAAAGGAAGTGATATAGCTGCGGCAACAATAATTAATTGCCATCCCCAGAAGTGAATATTGCTCAACATATCGCTGAACATTCTTGCTTTACATAATCTTTGAAGAGAGTGATAAATTCCCATAAAGATTGCATTACCAACAAACGCAAAAATAACGGCATTTGTATGAAGAGGTCTTATTCTTCCAAAAGTTATATAAGGTATGCCGAGGTTAAGCGCGGGTAAAAACAATTGAGTTGCAATGATAACACCCACAAGCATACCAACAACACCCCAGAGCATTGTAGCAATCCCAAACTTGCGGACTATCTCATTATCGTAGCTGAATTTTTCTAGCCCCATATATGTTTCTCCTATGTATGAAGTATGAATTAATTTTCTTCACTTGATTTAATATTATTATTTTCATCCAGAAGCATTCTTATTGAGGGGGTATATGTATCCTTGTACTGTCCGTTTTTTACAGCCCATATAAATGCAATCAGAAAACCAACTGCAACAAGCAAACTGAATCCAATCAGTACGGCTATGACAGAGATAACAAACCTCGCCTCCTTGCTATCATATTAGTAAACGCTGTAGCAACAACGACAACCGTTATTGAACTTACCGGCATAAGTACAGCAGCGATAAGCGGAGATAAATTTCCCTGCAGCGCTATACTTAATCCTATAAAATTATATAACAAAGATATTATAAAATTGAGAATTATGATTTTGATGCCTGACCTTATGTATTCCAGAAATGTTGAAAGTTTATTGAGTGATGATGCTTGAAGAATCGCATCACATGCAGGTGAGAAATGACTTATATCTTCAGTAACGGCTATGCCTATATTGCTCTGTGAAAGCGCTCCGGCATCATTAAGCCCATCACCCAGCATTAATACTTTTTTATTTTTTCCCTGCAATGATTTAACAAAGTGGAGTTTATCATGTGGCGACTGCCTGAATAATATTTTCTTTTCATCCTTAAACAATTTTAAGAGATTTTTTTTCTCACCTTCATTATCGCCGGATAGAAGATAAAGTTCATATTTCTTTATCAGTTTTTTTATTAGTGAATCAACATCCGTTCTGTACTGGTTTGCAATTGAAAAATATCCTAAAGTTTTTCCATCAATTGTAACGAACACTTTTGTCCCACGATGATTAGTTGCTTCCTCATCAACTGCAGCTATTCTTGTTGAATCAGTTGAACCAAGTTTGACTTTCATTCCAAGTATGTTCGCCTCAATTCCTTTCCCCGGAATTTCAACAAAATCAGTTACATCAAAATTCTCAACTGCATCGATAGATTCATATATTTTTCTGCTAAGAGGATGAGTAGAATTTCTGACTAGTGATTTAATTATCTTCTTATCAAAATCACTTAATAATTCACCGGAATATTCTATTGACGCATTACCTGTTTGTGTCAGTGTTCCTGTTTTGTCAAAGACAATTACATTTGCTTTATCCATCTCTTCGATTGATGCAGTGTTTTTAAGATAGAATTTATTTCTTCCCAATATCCTCATCACATTGCCAAGTGTAAAAGGCGTTGAAAGAGCTAAAGCGCAGGGACACGCTACAATAAGCACTGCGGTAAAAACATGAAAAGCTCTATTCAGATCATACTGATACCAGTAAAGAAAACCTGCAGCAGCTATTACCAGGATTGAAGCAGTAAAATATTTACTTACATTATTTGAAAATGATACGAATGAACTTTCTTTTTTCTTACTGAAGATATCGTGGTTCCATAGTTTGGTCAAATAACTCTGACTTACTTCTTTTATAATCTCAAGTTCGATTGCACCGGATGTTTGTTTACCACCGGCATATATCATATCGCCTGATTTTTTATGAACGGAAGATGATTCACCTGTAACAAAGCTGTAATCAATCTCAGCATTGCCTGTTATCAGAATTGAATCTGCGGGGACTATTTCATCTTTTCTTATAATAATTCTGTCGTTTATTGCCAGGTTTGAAACGGGAATACTTTTTTCTTCATCATTTTTTTTGACATTAACAGAAAGAGGAAAATATGATTTATAATCCCTTTCAAAATTCAATGTGTCATAAGTCTTTAGTTGAAAAAGTTTGCCGAGCAGAAGAAAGAAGATCAATCCGGTGAAAGAATCGAGGTAGCCAGCACCTGATGCAGTTAATATTTCGTAAACACTGCGAACAAACAATACCAGGATTCCAAGTGACAGAGGAACATCGATGTTCACAATTTTTTTGGATAAACCTTTTAACGCTGAAATAAAATAGTCTGATGAAGAATAAAAGAATACAGGAAGTGAGAGCAATAAATTCAGGTATGCGAAAAGTTTTTTATAAAAAGTTTCTGTAACATCAATCGAAAGATATTCAGGAAAACTTAGCAGCATTATATTTCCAAAACAGAACGCAGCAACACCAAGCTTAATGTAAATTTTTTTCCTGGAGTTATAATCTTCCCTTTTTTCAGGAACGTTCAGGTTCATAGCCGGTTCGTAGCCCAACGATGCCAGCAGATGAACAACTTCTTTCAATGAAATTTTATTTTGATCGAAAAGGATTGAAATGTTTTTCTTTAGAAAATCAACACGTGAATTGTGAATTCCTTCATTGAGCTTATTCAGATTTTCCAGCAGCCAAATGCAGGAACTGCAATGCATCTGAGGAACAGATAATGTAACTGAGGAATGGTTTTCGTCTTTGAAGTCAATCAGATCTGAAATAGTTTTTTCATCATCAAGATATTCATATTTTTTTAGAGAGATAGTATGGGCAGTAACTCCCGGAGATGTTTGAATGGAATAATAATTACATAATTTTTTTTCATTTAATAATTCATATACTGTTTTACATCCGTTACAACAGAAAAATTTATCTTCTATATAAATTGAATCATCCTGGCAATTATCACCACAATGATAACATGAAATATTTATAACAGTTTTATCTGTCTCTGTCTGCAAGTTGAATCCAAATAAAATAATTCAGGGAGTAAGAATTATAATCGGATAAAAAAGTATGCCATATACATTGTAAAATAAAAAGTTGAGAAATATTAAACTTTAAGATTGTACTTAGAAATAATTCCTGTTTTTAATAATAAAATAAATACAAATTCCCGACTATGAGAAGATAATCTACAAAATGAAGAAATATTAAACGTGAGTATCGCGGCATGTTTTAAAATAAAAAATCCCGGCTAAAAATAACCGGGATTCTAAAAAAAATTTGGCAACGACCTACTCTCCCACACACCTGCGCATGCAGTACCATCGGCGCGCTGGGGCTTAACTTCTCTGTTCGGAATGGGAAGAGGTGTAACACCCAGGCTATAGTCACCAAAATTAAAATCAATAAAATGAAAGAAGAAAGAGTGAGCCACAAAACAGAGCAACAAATCTGTGAATAAAAATTTAATGGTTAAGCCGCACGACCTATTAGTACTGCTCGGCTGAATTCTTTACAGAACTTACACCTGCAGCCTATCAACCTCGTAATCTCCGAGGAGTCTTTAGAGTCTTACGACTGGGATACCTAATCTTGAAGCGTGCTTCGCACTTAGATGCTTTCAGTGCTTATCACAACCGTACATAGCTACCCAACTATGCCGCTGGCGCGACAATTGGTGCACTAGAGGTACGTTCACTTCGGTCCTCTCGTACTAGAAGCGACCCTTCTCAAGTATCCTTCGCCCGCATAGGATAGGGACCGAACTGTCTCACGACGTTCTGAACCCAGCTCACGTACCGCTTTAATTGGCCAACAGCCAAACCCTTGGGACCTTCTTCAGCCCCAGGAAGCGATGAGCCGACATCGAGGTGCCAAACCTTACCGTCGATATGAACTCTTGGGTAAGATCAGCCTGTTATCCCCGGCGTACCTTTTATCCTTTGAGCGACGGCACTTCCACTCGCAGCCGTCGGATCACTAAGTCC
>JAEXTA010000151.1 GCA_023453665.1 Bacteroidota bacterium
GTCCAGGTGTTGGTAGCTGCATTATATTTATAACATTCTGTACCAAGAGCTGAAGCAGTATTTCCACCAAATGAATACAGAAAACCTGTTGCTTCGGTAGTTGAAGTATAACCAACTCCGGTTCCAAGATAAGCAGTGGTCGGATAATCAGCTCCATTAGTGAATGAACCTGTATAAACTCCGACAGATTTGGGCATACAGTCGTTGGATACATCCTGATCAGTACCTAATTGCGTACAGACATTAACAGAATACTGACCAAGTGCGGCATTCCAGTTATCAAATGTAACCAGCTGTGTAGCATCGGCTGCCAGGTTGGAAACAGTTTTTGTTGATGAGTACCCGCCTGAGATAGTCATCTGAACATTAAATGAATTTGTTGATGTTCCGAAATTTTTAACTGTTGCAGTTGGTACAACTGTTCCGGGATTCTGATTAGCACCAACATCAACAGATAGTAAACCAACATCATTTGCAAATACCTGGTAAACTTTAATGTTATCAATAAAAAGATTATTACCATAAGCACTGGTTGCTGTGAACTTTATCATATTCGTCCCGGCGGGCAAACTAAGATTTTGCGATGCCCATTGAGCAGCAGTTGGAACGAATGATGAAGATGTAGCGCCGGCAGTATTAAGTATACCTGAAGTACCGCCTGGCATTGAAAGTAATAAGGAATATGTTGATCCGTTATTTGTTGAATAATATATATCAAGTTGATCTACCTCATTCACATAAGTTGCATAAGCATAATCAAATTTCAACAAAGGTGCTGAAAAAGCGCTTATGTCAAACTGGAGTGTTATGAGATCGAAAGTTGTAGCAGCGGGAATGTCATAGAAGTTAGCTATTGCAGAAGCCAATCCGTTACCATAACCGCTGGCTGCTGTGGTTCTGAACCATGTAGTTGCTCCTGTTACAGACCAGCAGGTTGGAGGAAATGTTGTTCCTTCAAAACCTTCTGTGAATGGTGCAATTGTTACTTCACATGGTGTGCTGGCAACAGCTGTCAATCCCGGAGAATAATTTCCGAAACCATCATAAGAAAAAGCTCTGTAATAATAGGTTGTCGAGGCTGTTAGTCCGGTATGGTTTCTCGGTGAAACTAAACCGTTATACAAAAGAGTTCCTCCTGCAAAAGGTTGACCAACCGCAGGTGGTACTCCAGCAGGTAAATCAAATACGCCTGTATTGTTCCATACAATAACTACATTATGATTACTTGCGTTTGGTGCAAATGTCAAATTTATCTGAGTTGTGCTGAATGGAGTAGCTGTAAATGATGCCGGGTTTGATACACCGGCAAATGTTGTCACCTGTGCTTCAATTCCGTAACGGGCATCTATATCATCAACATCCGGTGTTCCGCCGGTTATACCAAAAGTATAAAAAGTATTTCCTCTTTGCGGTGCTTCATTAAATAACCCAAGAGGATATTATTGTGCAGTACCCGCTGTTTGTGCTAATCCTACATAAAATACTTCATTATTAAAATAAGCCGGAGTTGTAAAAACAAAATTTTTATTTGTACCTAGATCACCGGCCTGTATTACATAGTTTGCAGATTGAGCAACAATAGTCCCGGCGCTGTTAAGTGCTACTGCATATACAGTATTGCCCGGATTTGCAGCAAAATTGTAAATAAAAACATTAGCTCCTGTTATTAACCCCTGTCCGTTCATCGTATATTTTGCTGAGAATATACCGGTATTGGGATATGTAAACCCATAACCTCCGGGACTGGTCAGGTTATAACAATATGAATATAAATTATTGTTAACCTCTGCCTGAATGGTTTTGGTGTTATTTATTGTCCAGTTCTCGCCGGCAATGACTGATGTAACCACTTCTATATTTACATTTTCCAAAAATGTGGGTGAATACCCCGTAAAATTAACTACAGTACTTGTGTTAGCAGCTAAATTTGTAACTGCCTGTGTTGAGGTATAACGCTGTGCAGAAGTTTCAGCATCTCTTACAGTCACTGTTAAATTGAATGTTGTAACTGCTGCAGAAACGTTTGAAACTCTTACATCAATTGGGGTCGGAGTACCGAATGGGGTTGGTACTCTTTCTAAAGTATATATGTTATCAACGCTAACAATATCATTGAAGTCGTTAGTACCAAAACGGGTTGCGGGTCTCCAGTTTGACGCAACAAGAGTAGTTGGCAGTGCTGTCGTACTGCGCTGTCCATAAAGTCCGCTGGTTAAAGTAGTATTACAATAATGAACTACTGCTGTAGAACCAACCGGAGATGCTGAACTAAATTCCCATGCTACATAAACGCCTCCACCGGTGTAATTAAAAGTTGATCCGCCGGTGAACGGAATATCATAATATCCAGCAGTTATTGGAACACTGAAACTGGCATTAGTACTTACCTGCGTAAATCCTGTTGTCGTCCACGAAGTTCCAAGTGAATATGTAACATCTGTTGTATTTCTAAGATAGATATTTAAAGTACCGGTAAGGTTTCCCACACCTGCTGTTGCAATTAAAAAACCTATAGAATTTATAGCGGCACCATTAGGAAAACCACTTGCTGTCATTTCAGCGGCAGTAATCAAGTACTCAGTTCTCTGGTATCCCCAAAAATTACTTGGAGCCCTGCTATTACCGGAAGTTGACTGGTTTGTTGGTAATGCCCATACGGTTAATGCATCTGTTTCATCTATTGCAAAAAAATCAGATGAAGTTACTGATTCATATGTTCTGAATCCGGAATTGCCTTCAGTTTCTACTATCTGTGCATTTATTGCACCCGATAATAATGTTATAAAAAGCAAAAGTGAAAAGAACTTTAACAAATTGTTCATGTGTATAACCTCTCAAGTATTAATAATAAAATAAAGGTTTTAAATGACGTGAATTATTAGCGCTTTACAGTACTATATTGAATCATCTACTGCAAAGCAGTCAGTTGAGAAAGACTGGTTGCGTGCCAACACACATAGTGAGCCTCCGTAAATGGTAATAAGTTTGGTGGATTAATGGATTTGTTTATTAGAGAGATACCTTGAATACAGTATAATGACGAAAATACATTCGGAAATGCAACACGATAATAGATGAACACAAACTCTCCTGATGTATAAGGTGAATTAATTACACGAACTTTTTAGTGTGAATTAAATTTCCTCATCAGATCGAATGGTTGGCATGAATATCAAAAGATGACTATCAAAACTTTACGTATTACAAGATGAACACAGGACAAAACTTAAAAGTCAAGTACGAATTGCGTGCCCCATATTATTAACTGCGGTGGGCAATTATAATTTTTCTTAAATGTAAAGTCAAATTAATCAATCAAAGAAATATTATTTTTATCAATATTTTTTTGTTTCAAATGATTAGTCACTTGGTAAGCATTTCTGAATATTTCTAAACTATTCTTATACCCTCCAGTTTTAAGAGTAGTCTGAAAATAGATTTCCATATTATCAATTCACGATTAGGTAATTTTGATGGTTTATTTACAAATAGAGAATTCACATGATGTTTAATAAAGAATTGCCACCGTAATTTTGCAGCGACTACATGAATTAATTAAGATGACAGAATAAAAGAAGCTGTTAAATGAAGAAATAGCTCATCTTCTGGTAAAGTAATAATCCTGCAGATATCACTTTACTTATCCAAATAACTCATAGCTGATTAACCTATGAGATTTTAATCTGAATATTTCCTGTATATAAAGATTAAATCAGTTTGCTTATTATAAAACCAAATTCTTCACTGGCTACAAAGGCCTGAAGTTCCTGTGTGTTTTTGTGATTGACAGTATCTCTAAATATTTGAACGCTCAGTGCGGAAATTGTTACTACACGCTTCAACCATATCTCTCGCCAGAACTGGTATTCTTTTCTCGGGCAACCGCCTAATGCGTAATAGCAGTTACAAGTTATGTCGTCAAGTATCACTGTATTTTTTACTTCAGCCATTTTTCCCGATCGTTCCAGTATCATACGATCAAGTCTGCTTCTGACCTTATAACGTTTACCGCAATACTCTTTCATATCGGGTTCAAAAGCTAATCCCCTGTTCTTGCCTCTTTTGTCCAAAGTTTGAATAATTTCTTCAAGTGATTTTACTTCAACAAATTCACCTGGTTGAAGATTTAATGATTCCCCCGGGGTTTTTGTAAGAGTACCCATTGGATGTTGATCTTTAAATCTTTTAATGATCTTTCTCATTACAGGTACAAGTACTAACCTGATGATATTATAAAGTGAATGTGTACCATGCTTTAAATCAGAATACATCTTTGTTAATCTTTTGTTCCGGCTAAGACCGACTGTAGCTTTTTCCAATTGAGTGGATTGACAAAAATAATTGGACTGTGCATCAGCAGTGTGTAACTTTGCACGCAGCAAATCTTTATCATGAACAGTTGGTTCTTTTTCAACGTAACCATTACTAACTCTGGATAACCAGGCTTCCTTCCAGAATATCATACATGCTCTTTGACAATGATGATGACTTACACCGCTGCATCTTAAATTTTCCAGGTAAACAACATCATTGTTTTTAAACTCTGCTACAACTGCAGAATCTGATTCAACACATGTTTTTTCAATTCTATATTTAACTTTGAAAATCTTTCCGCAATAATTAATCATTTCAGGCATAAAAGGCAGGCTGTCAAGGCAACCTTTGTCATCAAGGGTTTTCAAAATTTCGGCTGGCATTTTAACATATACTAAATCTCCAGCAACTAGTTTTTGATTTTCCGGCACTTATAAACTCCGTAATATTTTAAGGTAATTTGTTTGCATATTAAAATCTAGATGTGAATTGAATCACGTAATTATAATTCTGTTGTATTGCTTAATGAGCTCTGTTCGTCCAGGTGGATTCGGTTAAATATCTGCCGTCAATAAATAATACCGAACTAAATTTAAAACTTATTAAAAGATATTCAATATTATATTTGTGTTACCTGATGTCCCAAAACAATCACTTTTCAGTGTAATCTTGATCACCATCTGCTGTGAAATTTATATATCCTTCCTTCATCATCGCCATAAACAAGTTCAGCGTTGGCATTCAACCATGAATATAATTCAGTATCACTTTCATTTGTGAATGGTTCGATATAATATTTTGCCCCTAAATTTTTATACTCCTCAATTTTTTCAGCACCTCTCATATCACTCGGAATTGACCAGCCCCTCACCTGTGCTATATAAAATATTCTGGGGTCTTCAAAATTTTTTGTTCCTTTGCCTCCGCTTTCACCCAATTTTGCCTCTGCAATACTTCTTATTACTACACGGCTGTTTGGTTCAATTATTTTTTTTAATTCTAACCCGATTTTTGTTACATGCGGATCAAAATGTTTTACTGGCTGCGGATGTGTTTTTAAATACATATGAAATCCAAATGAACTAACAACAAGAACAAGTACAAAAGAATTTAAAATCTTTTTACTCATTATTGACTTGAGATCTTTCTGCAATTGATCAAACGCTGCCGCAACAAGATATACACCCGCAACAGCCATAAATATATAATAGTGCGGGCCCTGGCTTTCGCTTATTGTATATGTAAACCCGGCAATAATGGAAACAAGTGTTGCGAACAGTAATGATAATTCAAAAGTCGTTAACTTCTTTTTAATTAAAAGATAGATGAATGCTAAAGTGCCTGATATTCCCAATCCCCAGAGTATAATCATATATAATATTTTTATATAGTTAACAGGCATCATCAACCCCTCGAGAGTCGGAAATTTACTTTCACCGCCTAATATTCCAAATGTGTTTCCGTATTCAAGGTAGATGTTATAAGAGAATAACATATATACAGCAACGGCAAGTAATACTATAACCCAGCCGAGCCATATCTTAATTGAACGCAGCATCTCCCGGTGAGAAATAATAATTACAAGAAATTGTATGATTCCAACATTAAGTGCAATTGGTTTAATCAAACCGGCAAGTATTGAAAATATAATCCATGAAAAAAAATAAACTGTTTTTTTGTTTTCGATATATTTTAGAAATGTGAATAACGCCGTTACATAAAACAAGACGGACATACTGTCCGGTTGTATTGAGGTACCAAGATGTACTGCCCCAATTCCGACAAGGAAAAAAACAGCGCCAATATATGCTGCCAAATAATTTTTAAGCCTTAACTGAATTAGTTTAAATATGATTACGGAGGTTAAAAGAATTGAAATCAAGCTAAGCAATTGTCCGGGAAGTAATGAAACACCGGTAAATTTCATTAACTGAGCAGCTGCATAGGTATATATCTGAAATTCTGCTTCAACGTAACCAGGTCCATCACCTCTCCAGTTAATCTGAGGATAAAAAATATTTGAACCCGGTTCCATAAAATTTATTGCGATAGTTTGCGTATCTGCCTGTCTCCAGCACATCCATTCATTGTGAATATTTTCCGGCAGTGCAAAAACAATTTGGAATAAAAACCACAAAAGTGCCGTAGCATAAAATGACATAACCCACTTACTGTTGTTCAAATATTTTTCTTTCATACCTAATTTTCATTCCCCAGGATTTTAAATGAAGCAGTTTCTGAATTGTAATATCTTGAAGCGATAATTCTGAATATTCCCCAAAACAACATTGTTCTTAAGTTCAAAAAAACTTTGGAAATATATTTAAAATTTCTAATTGCTGAATACTGATTCTGAAGAAATAAAGATATTCCATTAGTTGCTATTAAACCTCGCCTGTCAACTTTGTACTTAAAACCACCGGCTAATTTTCCTTTACGTTCATCATTAACAAGTGCGATGAAACCATCTATAAGAAAATCAGGGTTGCTAGAATTGTTTGATGAATGAATCCTGTATCCGATAGTTGCCGGTTTTGTTATAGCTACAAATGGTGTTGAATCACCAATCCGGAAAATCAGCCTGTAGTCTGAATAAGCAAAAGAGTTATTCGGATAACCGTTTATTTTCTTCAACAAGTCGGTTCTTATTACAATATTGCTGTTATAAAATGTTAACGGGATATTTTTTTTGAAGAATGAATTCATTTTCCTGCACTGAATACTCTCATATTC
>JAEXTA010000187.1 GCA_023453665.1 Bacteroidota bacterium
CCTGGCTGATATTTTCAATAATCTATTTATCGCTGATCGTTGCCCTCATAAGTTTTATTGATAAACCTGCAAAGTTATTTTTTGCAATTCAGTTTTATTTACTTCTTTTGGTTGTTAGAATGACAGCAATGTATTTCGTTCCGCTTGACCCACCAAGTACAATAATAACATTAACTGATCCTTTTATTCAGTTCATTACAACGGGGAACGAATTGCAAAAAGATTTATTCTTTTCAGGGCATACTGCGACTCTGTTTTTTTTATTTCTTATTTCAGATAAAAAAATCATGAAAACGTTATTTCTTATCGCAGCAATTATTGTAGCCGTAATGGTAATACTACAGCATGTCCATTATACAATTGATGTTTTTGCAGCTCCTTTTTTTACTTACAGCACGTACCGGCTGATATTATTAATTCGCAAAAAATTAATTTGAATTATTAGTGAATATTCATTAAATCTGTCTAAGGATTTTATGTGTCATTACAACTTGTGAAGTACACCTCATAAAAAGACAAAGAAAAATTTACAGAATAGCTCAAAGGTGCACGATGATTGAAGAACAAACCGAAACCAGGGAGGTTTCAAAACTTGTTTACAGCCAGTTTAGCCGCAATGGAATTGATTCAATTCTTACCAAAGAAGAGTTCAATGATTTAAATGAATTCAGAGCTTACCTGACAGCTAAACTAAATCATCTGCTCGATAAAAATTATGATCTTCTCATCAAAACACTTTACCGTATTGATGTAAGTGAAAAAAAATTAACCGAACTTTTTTCTGCTGAGAATAAGGATAACATTCCCGCCGCACTTGCTGACCTGATCATTGAACGACAATTACAAAAAGTTCATTTCAGAAATCTTTATAAAGCGGGGGCGCTTTAGGATTTAAGTAGTTCATATTTCATAAAAACACAATAGTTTTTATTAACAAACAAGTTACTTTTTAACCGGAATACGCAATTATATCCGGGAATATTCTTACCGAAATCTCTTCTTTTTTCTATAAAAAGTAATAATTAAAGAGCAAAATCATTGTTGATTTATAGTATAATTTTTGAGAGATTTATCCCGAAACAAATCGTTTAAATGTCTGTCAGCAGGCAATATTTGCTAATGTCCGAATGAAAAATGTAACAGGAGTCACATATGGGCATCCTTAGCTCAAAAGCAGTTGATCAGCTTCGTAAAGAAAATGAGGAACTAAAGAACAAGTTCCACCAGATGTACGAAAAGGAAAAAGATTCAAAGAATCTTGAAGACACTATTAACAAATTAAAAGTTGAAGTAACCCGCCTGCTCAAAAAAAGAAAAGTTATTGTTGAAGATCTCTCCGCAAAACAATCCGAAGATGAACTTAAAAGGCAATCAATCGCTGAACTTGATAAAAGGATCAGCGACCTTACTGAAATGAAAGAAGATCTGCAGAACACAATTTTAAATTTTACTGACAGACTACAGGTTCTTGAAACAGGATTAAAAGATGGCAAACCTGTACCTGTTGATGAAATAAAAGCAGAAGCTTCAAAAGAACTTGTTGAAAGAATTAACTCATTAGAACAAAAAGAAAAAGAATTAACTGAAAAGATCACATTAAAAGAGGAGGAGCTTTTCAGTATAGAAAAACTTATTAATGAAAAACTTGGTTCAGTAAGCGGTGCTGATAAAAGTTCTTTATCAATTGAAGAAGAATTCAGAATTAACACTGAACTGGATGCTAAACGAAAAGAAATTGATGATCTCTCAAATAAACAAAGAAAACTTCAGCTTGAACTAAGTGCCGGTGCGAAAAAAATTTCCATCCTTAAAGATGAAGAAACAAGGCTAAATCTTAAAGTAAAAGATTATGACCGTATCTTCGATGAAAAGAACAACCAGATCAATGAACTTGAAATTGCAATTGAAACCAACAAAAAAGTAATCGAGACATTTAAGAATGAGATTCTTAATATCGAATCACAGAACCAGTCACGTATAAACCGTTTGCAGGAAGAAGAAAAAATAAAAAATATTCTGATCGAAGATCTGAACAAAACAATTTCAGCGAAAGAAGAGTTGAAGAGATCGATTGACGGTGAAGTCGAAAAGATGAAAAAAAATGTCAACCTGCATAAACAGGAGGAAAGTGAAACAATATGGAGAATCGACAAACTTGTTGAAGTTGAAAAATCCAAGAATGAACTGATTGCAGAACTTGAATCCAAAATCAAAACGCTTGAGAACGAAAAAAAATCCTTTGAAACAAATAATGCCGAATTTTTCAAAAAGATTAATCATTTAAAAGATGAAGAGAAAACACTTGAATCTAAAATTACCAGACTAATTGATGAGGACAGGGACAGATCAAAATTGCTGGAAGAGATTAGTAAATCTATTACCGTAAAAGAAGCTGAACTAAATATTATTGAAGACAAGTTGAGTGAAGTTGATGAAGAGTTTAACAAAAAATTTAATGCGCTTGCAGATGAAGAGAAAGCGAAAATAAATTTTGCTAAAGAACTTGATGACCTTATTAACAGGAAAGAAAAAAATAAAAAAGCTTTAGAAGAAAAACTGCTTACAATAAATGAAGAACTAAGAGTTAAAACAAGCGGACTGACAGATGATATAAATGCAAAAACCGAATCACTGCGCCTGCTTGAAAGTGAGATCGCGATTAAAGAAAATGAAAAAATAGCTCTTCAAAAAAGTTATGATGCCCAGAAAGAAAAATTACTTTCGCTAATTTCAGAAGCCGAAGACCTTAAGCTGAGAAACGAAGAAATGGCTGAAGAAGAGAGGACTAAAATTGATTTTGTAAGGCATCTTAATGAAAATATTGCTTCACTGGAAGAAGTTAAAGCATCGCTTGTACCTAAAATCCCGATACTTGAAAAAGAAATAAACGAACGCCAGAAAAGAATAAATGTTCTTATCCAGGAAACAGAATCAATTCAGAAAAATCTTACAATTAAAACCACAGAGTTTGAAAATCTGAAATCTGAATTAGATAGTAAATCCGAAGAAGTTGAAAAGTGGGAAAAAGAAATAACTGCACTTGAGAAAAAGAGTTCATCAATAAAAGATGAAATTGAATTTTATGAAACTCTTAAATCAGAACTGCCCCAGAAAATAAGTGCAGAGCAGGAAGCTTACAATAAACTAAAAGAACAGAATAATAAACTTTCAGAACTTGTTGGCTTGCTTGAAGAGAGAAGAGCTGAAATTGAAAAAGGAAACACGGCTCTTGAAAACCGTTTCACAAAAATGTTCCAGAAGTTTAATACTGAACTTAATGAGATAAACAAAAAACGGAACATGCTTGAACAGATTGTACTGAAAAAAGATAAAGACATTGAAGAAAAAGATCAGCAGTTGTTTGAAAAAATTGCAGCGCTTGAGGAAAGTGAACGCGTTTTAAGTATGCGCCAGGCGGAAATAGAATCGTTTGAGCAGGTTATACGTGATTCAAAAGAGCAGAAGGAAATGGTTAAACTTGAAATGCAGAAACTTCAGGATAAAACAACTGAAATGCTGACTGTGAACGATGATATAAAACTTGAAACGGATATGCTTCTTAAAAAGAAAGCCGGACTTGAAAGAGAGTTGCAGGAATTATTGAATATGATGAGCGATAAATACAGCCGTTCGAAAGATGATAAACTCAGACTTGATAACGAACTGAAGGAATATGATGACCAGCTGCAGCGTTACCGCGAACGTATAAC
>JAEXTA010000006.1 GCA_023453665.1 Bacteroidota bacterium
AATTTGCCCTGTGCTATTGCTTTATAAAATTGACGCGGGTTATCATACTTAAGATTGAGTACAAGTTTTGCAATGTCACTTTGTGTAAATGACAGTTTAAGTTTTTTTACTTTCTTTTCCCAGGTCTCTTTACCGGCATTAATTATTTCTTCTTCTTCCTTGTTGATCCATCTCCTGATCGCTGACTTTGCTTTATGTGTAGTTACAAACTTGAGCCAGTTTTTATTGGGGTGTTGATTTTTTGACGAGATGATTTCAACCTGGTCACCGCTGTGAAGCATCGTATCAAGTGGAACAATCTTACCGTTTATCTTTGCACCGATACAGTGATAACCGACTTTGCTGTGTATTTCAAAAGCAAAATCAACAGGAGTTGAGTTGACAGGAAGTCTTCTCAATTCGCCTTTGGGAGTGAAGACATATATTTCATCCTGGTAAAGATTGAGTTTAAAACTTTCCAGCAGTTCTTTTCGTGCATCTTCTTTGGAAGCGTTTTCAAAAATATCACGTATCCAGTTAACCCAGTTTTCAAGTTCTTTGTCAGAAGCACTTTTATTTTCTTTGTAACGCCAGTGAGCCGCAACACCTTTTTCGGCAACCTCGTGCATTTTTTGTGTTCTTATCTGAACTTCAACAAGCCTGCCTTCAGGTCCTACAACTGTTGTATGTATTGATTGGTAGTTGTTTGTTTTGGGGATTGATATATAATCTTTGAACCTGTCTGGAACGGGAAGATACATCTGGTTTACTATACCGAGGGTGGTATAACAATCATAGGAGTTTTCCGTATCAAGAATAATTCTTACAGCAAACAGATCATAAATTTCTTCAAATGGTTTGTTACGCCTTACCATCTTCCTGTAGATGCTGTAAAGATGCTTAGGTCTGCCGCTTACATCGTACTTGAGTTTATTTTCATCTAACTTTTCTTTTATCGGGTCACTGAATTTTTTTATGTATGATTCACGCTCTTTTCTTTTGCCGCTGACTTTTTTTACAAGATCTTCATACGCTTCGCGGTTAAGATATTTAAATGAAAGATCTTCAAGTTCCCATTTAACTTTACCGAGACCAAACCTGTTTGCAAACGGTGCATATATCTCAAGTGTTTCCTGTGCTATCCGTCTTTGTTTATCGGGATTAACAAACTCAAGTGTCCGCATATTATGAAGACGATCAGCGAACTTAACAAGTATTACACGAACATCTTTCACCATTGAAAGAAGAAGTTTGCGGTAGTTTTCAGCTTTGGTAAAATCCTGACCTTTAAAGATTCCACTTATCTTTGTAACGCCATCAACTATTTCAGCAACCTCTTTACCGAATTCTTTTGAAAGCATATCAAGGTTGAATTCAGTGTCTTCAACTACATCGTGAAGAAGACTGCTTATAACCGTAACATCATCAAGAGGAAATTCTTCGGCAACAATTAACGCAACCTCGTAAGGGTGGGTAAAGTATGGATCACCTGAAGCACGAAGATCATTTTTGTGTGCTTCGGTTGCATACTCAAATGCCTTTGCTACCATCTTCTCATTTACAGCAGGCAAATGTTTTCTGCAGGCTGCAAGAAGTTCTTCCAGACTTCTTCCGTTTTTAGGTATAACTGTTGTAACCATTTTTGATTAAGGTTGTTAATTGCGGCATAATTTAATTCATTTAAATGACTTGTTAAAGTCACGCAGTAAGGCTTACTATTTTGTGAGTTCCTGTTTAAGTTCTTCAACACGGTTTAGTCTGTCGTCAAGTTGATCTTTTACAAAATCAGAAAGATTTTTAATTGAAAGAATTTCATTACACAATGACAGAGCTTTTTGTCTTTCACCGAGTTTATAATACTGCTGCGCTATCTTATGTTTAAGAACGATTTCATTAAAATGGTTAGCCAATCCCTCTTTAGGATACGACTGAAGAATATTATTATAAACTGAAATTGATTTTCTTTTGTCAACATCTTCATACGCACGGGCAAGTCCCCATTTAAATATTCTAAATTCCGGATTTAATTTAATCGTTGATTCAGCAAGCCTGATTGCCTTTTCAGAATTCTTCTGGTCTATATAAATCCAGATTAATGAATTTACAGCAAGGTGAGAGTTGTATGTGTTTTTATTCAATGTGCTTTCAAGCAACGCAACACCTTCTTCCCTGTCATCACTGACAAACGGCAGCCAGTGAAGGAATTCTGTTTTACGGCTCTTCCAGTAACGGTATGTACCTATTGCGATGTATGCTTCATAAAATTTTGGATTCAGTTCAACACAATTTTCAAAATAATCGACTGAACTTAATCCTGATGACATTGCCGAGAAATAATTTTCCTGTATTGCCTGGAAATAAGCTGTATAACCTTCGGCAAGTGCAACAAAATAGTTATACCAGATGTTTTTTGAATCTTTATCCAGAAGTGCTTTCGCCTGTAAATATGAATCATCAAGAAGCGACTCTATATTTGCTGCGTCAAATGGAATTCCATAATCAAACGACCTGGCAATCTTAACACCGGCAATATAAATTTTACCCAGAGGAATCTCCGGATAATCATTGTTTAATTTTGTAAAGACCGTTAACGCATCATCGTATTCCTGATCAACAATTTTTTCAATTCCGTTTTTTAAAAGATTATGAATTGTCTCATCAGGATAATTCTGAGCAAAATCTGTTGCACTGAATAGGAGAAAGAAAAAGAGAAAGAACAAAGATATTTTAGAGTGTACCAAATGTTCTGTCTCCTGCATCACCTAAACCGGGCAGTATGTATCCTTTATCATTCAATTCTCTGTCTAATGCAGCGCCGAAAACTTTAACATCAGCATGATCTTTTGAAATTCTTTCAACTCCTTTTGGTGCGGCTACAAGGCAGGCAAATACAATATCGACTGCGCCGCGTTTCTTCAAATACTTGATCGCTTCCGATGCGCTGCCGCCGGTAGCAAGCATAGGATCAAGCAAAATTACTTTCGATCGGCTGATGTCCTTAGGTGTTTTATAATAGTATTCAACCGGAGTTAGAGTTTCTTCGTCTCTTTGTAAACCAATATGACCAACTTTTGCTTCAGGAAGCAATTCAAGGAATCCGCTTACCATTGCAAGACCTGCACGAAGCACCGGGACAAGCACAACATCCTGATCCATTTTAAATCCTGTAGTTGATTCAAGCGGAGTATCTAATTGTAAAGTTTTTAATTTTAATTCCCTGGTTATTTCGACTGCAAGAACATTTGCCAATCTTTTTACTGCGCCGCGGAATGATTCCTGCTGAGTATTAACATCCCGCAGGATTGAAATATCACGTTTAACCAAAGGATGTT
>JAEXTA010000010.1 GCA_023453665.1 Bacteroidota bacterium
TTAACTATGTAGCATAGATGCATCGGTGGGGGACAAGTATACGTGCGGTTCCACACCTATCTTCCAATTATGCATTAACTCAAAACTCATAACTTTAAACTCTTAACTATTTTCTTCTCCCGATCCGCTTTCCTCATACAAACCTATTCTGTACAACTGCCTCCCCGGGATTTTTCTGATTTGGTAACTGGGGCGAAATAAATTCAATAGCAACTTAAAGCAACTTGTGACAAAGGGCAAATGGCAGATAGTATTAATGAATCTTTTGAAATTTAAAGAGTACATTAAAAAATGTAAAACAGTTTCGTTTTAATGTACAAATCCTTTTCCTTAACATTTCTCAATACTTGCTGAATATGTACCAAAGTTGACTTTATAGAAAATTAATTGTTTGTTTAAGTGTATAGTTTTATACATCCACAGAGAAAAAGAGTTTGAGAGTTATGTTGCTGAATGAACCTGCAGTGATAACGCCTCGGATTGAACCCCTGAAGTTGTATTTCTTAAAAGAAAAATATTTAAGAAAGAACTTCTTTGAAAAACTATAATAAAATATTACCCCTCAAAAACCTTCAGATCACCCACTTAAAAAAAACAAGTTTACTAAAAAATTTAAGTTCATTCAGTTATCTAAATCATCAAATCTCTATAATTAATCTGAGGGGTAATTATGTTATTTGTAAACTTAAAACGCGTTGCAATTTTAATGGTTGCATTTCTTTTTCTTTTCGCAGCGATTAGCTGTAGTAACGATTCACCAAACGAACCTAACGGTAATGGCCCGACAATAACTGTAAGCGGGTTAGTTAAAAATGAAGATGGTGAGCCTGTTGCAGGTGTTCCTGTAATCATAAAGGGAAAAGCACCGGTGACAACTGATGCAAATGGAGTGTTTACAGTTTCAGATGTAACTAAACCTTATGAAGCAAGGGTTATCTTCAGCACCGACCAAACCGGATTAGTATACCAGGGATTAACAAGACCGGATCCCACCTTAATTTATATAGGCACATCCTCAAACTTGAAAACTGCCACAATCACCGGTTTTGTTCCTCCCGCTGCCGGAAAAGAATCACGAGTTTTTTTTACCAGCGGCACAATCTCAAGTTCAACACCGGCAGACCAGGTAACCGGTCAATATACTTTGACTGTTCAGTGGAAAGGAACTGCAAATTCTCTTACCGGAAAACTTCAGGTGCTTCGATGGACATCAAACACAAACGGAATACCAACCGAGTATGATGCTTATGGCTTGGTTGACAACCTGACTATCAGTTCCGGCGGAACATTTCCTGATAATAATTTTACAGCAGCGAACCTGACAGATCCACCTGAACAAAATATAAGCGGTTCAATTGTTCGCCCCACTACGAGCTGTAATTTAGTTTACAAAACCCTGTCTGTATTTTTTGAGGATGCCGGAGTTAGTCTAGGATTAGAATGGGGGGCAGGACTTTCTGATAATTTTAGTTACACAGTTCCATCGATAGCCGGCGCGACATTCGGAGTAGAAGCGGCAGCAGTATTAAGCACAACACCTACCGAAAGATTCACTTCTTACCGAAAAAGAGGGATTACAGGTGGTTCAAGCAGTATCAGCGTAACCCTTGGAAGTCCGCCTCAGTTAAATATTCCCGCACATAATGGAACCGGTATTGATACAACCACCCAGTTTCTGTGGACAATGGGAAGCAGTGGAGGTATCAGTATGCTATCTATTTCTTGTAATGGAATCGGACCGGATTTCTATATCTTTACAGAAAGTACCTCATCAACTATTCCTAATCTCGCTCCACAAGGGTTAGGCCTGCCCTCAAATGTTTCTTATTCCTGGTATGTAAACCAGACATTTCCTGTTTTGACAATTGATGATGCGGCAAGTTCTACTTTTTTTCAGCACTTAAAGGGAAGTGTTGAAGGCGGACAGGCTTATTCTGAGAGTTTTAAATTTACAACTAAAACTAATCCGTAATTAAGGATATAGAAATAGCAGAAAAAAATAATAAGAGCACTTTGATGGTGCTCTTAATTTTTTATACAGATGTATTGGGCCTATCATTTAAAATCATAATTATCATAAAGGACTGCTGATTGGAAGCAGATCAGTGTACCATTTCCGTAAGCGGCGGAGATATTGTCAATGTTGCGTATTATCTTTTTAAAATTGCAGACTATCACTTTAAAAATGCATTATGCCTTTTAAAAATTGCTTTATGCCTTTTTGAAAATACAAGATGCCACTTTAAAAATGCTTTATGCCGATTTAAAGTCGTGAAGTATCATTTCATAATTGCATTATGCCTTTTAAAAATTGCAGACTATCACTTTAAAATTGCATTATGTCATTTCAAAAACGCAAGATGTAACTTTAAAACCGTTTTATATCAATCGGCATAATGTTTTTTGCAAATGAGATAGTGTGTTATTAAAAAGTGATTTACAGTTTTTAAAATGAGATTAAGCGTTTTCAAAATGTGACTTGAAATATTCAAAAAATATTTACCTCTTTTGATAAGTAAATTGTGTTTCGGAAAAAGGAATCATTTTAAGATTATAATAAAAGAAGTTATAAGAAATCCGGTGATCGTTAGAATAACTTTTATTCATCTAAAAAAGAAAAATGCTCAGAACGATTGTCCTGAGCATTTGTTATTACCACTTACTGTTATGGTTTATAAACTGTGAACGTAAAGTTTTTATCTGAACTTACCAATCCTGAAACGAGTATATCATAAGTGCGGATTAATAATTTACCATCCACGCTGCTGAATGTTGATGTGCCTTGTCCAGTTATATTAGTATTAACAATGTAATTGCTGAAAAGAAAATTCTCACCTGTTATCGTAATTTCATAATTACCCGCGGATGTTCTTGTAACACTAAAATTTCCTGTACCAATATTAATTACTCCGGCAGTGGTAACGTTTCCATAGCAGATGGGAATAAGGTTTGCATTGCCAGTAGCCGATCCGTTAATTTCTCCTGTTGTACGAATGTTACCTGCAACATCAAGTTTTTGCGCAGGTGAAGTTGTACCGATTCCCACATTACCGTTTCCGTTTACACTTACTATATCCTGCCCGGATGTTCCGTTGAAGTAATAAAAATTAAACTGTGATGTTGCATCAGTCGCCTGCGAACGTGATGCGATTGTCCAGTACTTACCGTCAACACCAACGCTACGGAAACTTATTCTGCCGAAACCGCCGTTTTCATTTTCACTTATCATTAGCTGCGGACTTGTGCCCTGGCTGTTGTGAAATATATCAAACTTTGCCTGCGGGTTAAATGTACCAAGCCCGAGTAAACCGGTTTCTTTTAAGAACATCTGATAAGTATTGTTAGTGCCGAAAGCAAGAGAGTTGTTTTCCTGCATCATAAGCACACCAATTAATCCAAAGTCGGCTACTGTACTGTTAAGTGATAAAATCATTCCATCGGTCGCCGCGGTACCGGATGTAAAATTTGTTAAACGCAATACACTTGGTGAACCGAAGAGAGGATCGGTGCGGTGAAGATGCATCAGGTTCTGCGGTGTGTTCAATCCTACTCCGACATTACCTGTATTATAAAAAGCGTTAGATCCGTTTGTACTCCACACACTACTGCCGCTTCCGGTTCCTGAGATCGTCAGATTATTTCCTGATGGTGTAATTGAAATGTTATTGCCCGCAACAAGCGTAACACTGTCTTTTAATCCGTTGAATGATTTTACTAACTGGTTTGAACCAATATCGGATGATGTCACAGTTCCATCAACAATTTTATTTGAAGTGACTGAATTGTTCGCAAGTAAAGTGTTTGTTATACCCGCAGCCTGTACTGAAAGTGTTACATTACCGCTGGTGCCTCCGCCGAACAGCCCTGTTCCCGCAGATACACCTGTAATTGTTCCGCCACCGCCGGTTCCTGTTGATGATATCGTTATATCATTTCCGTTGGGAGTAATCGTAACATTATTACCTGCGACGATGTTAACATTATCTTTTAATCCGTTTACACTTTTTACTACTTCACCTGAATTAATTTTATTTGATGTTAATGAGTTGTCGGGAACTGTTTGCGAAATCATACTGTAAGGAACTGAAGTAAGTTGAAGTCTCGGTGTTAATTCTGAACCGGATGCAATTGTAATTCCAAGGTAATACTGTTCTGTGAATTGAACATTAATGGGATTGACACTTCCCAGCATTGTACTGAATACTCCACCCGCAACAGGTAATGTTTTTGTTTCAGTCCATGCTTCTGTTCCGCCTGATGAAGTATTGTATAGTTTGAATGTTATTGAATAGTCACCGTCGGGAACTACGACACCTGAATTGTCTTTTAAAACTCCCTGGTAATTAATTGTACCTGGTATTCCCTGTGAAAAAATGTTTATACAGGTAAAGAGAAAAAAGAGTGTAAATAATATTTTCGTTTTCATTTTTATTCCTTTCTTAATTGATTAATGTTCCTGCAAAGCGGGATTTCTGCTGCAATGATTTCATCATTTTAGTAGTGTCATTTTTTTAGTTGATATAAAATTATCTGCAGTAATCCGGTAGATATACACTCCCGATGCAAGTCCCGAAGCATCAAACCGGATGTTATACCATCCAGCATCTTTATCCTCATTTAACAGAGTTGTTATTTCATTACCAAGAATGTCATAAACAATCAGCGTAACGTTGCTGTTTTCCGGAACTGAAAACCTGATAATAGTAGACGGGTTAAAGGGATTAGGATAGTTCTGCTCTATCTTAAATGTTGAAGGTATGGTTTCATCTTCTTCAACATCAGTTAGAACAGATTGAGAATACACATTCCAGAATCCCGAATTGTGCTGGTATGCAGACCCGGTGATTTTTCCGGTTACGGTTTCACCGACTGTTCCGCTCAGAATATAACTGCTGCCCTGATGTGTTATTCCCCCTGAGCTGAAAACACCTGACGATAACTGGTGTTGAGCCCATGCAGTATTTGTAATCAGTGTAAGGATCACAATTGCCATAAGGATTTTTTGATAGACCCACTTTCGTTCCATATACGCTCCTTTTTTTATTGATTAAATAATGAGTTAATGATTATCTGATGAATTAAATTTTTCTATCACTTCAATCACTTTGTAAAGATTTGATTTGCTTACAAACTCAAATGCGCCTGACTTCTTTGCTGCTTCAATTGTTGTGCAGTCATCATACTGGGAAACAATAATTACTTTAGCCGATGGATTTTTTGAAATGATCTTTGTCGTAGCTTCAAGTCCGTCCATCTCTTTCATCATAATATCCATGATAACCCAGTCAGGAATTGTTTCATCGAAAACCGTTACGGCTTCAATACCGTTTTTACATTCTATGACTTCATCAAAATGAGGCGAATAAATACTTAACATCATTTTGCGTATTCTTTCATTGTCATCGACTAATAACAGTTTCATGTCTTTGTTTTTTTTGATTCAAAGATGGGTTTTGTCAGAAGGGAAATAAATCGGTGGACACACTCATTTTATATAGGTGGAAGCACCTATTCTAATGTAGAATGTACAATTTATAATGTATAATGAAGAAGACTAAAGAAGAGCTTTATTACTGATCGCGAATTTTACTAAGCTGTGTGTGCCGCTCAGGTTTAGTTTTTTTGATATATTGTTGCGATGGTTTTCAACCGTCTTGTAACTTATGTGAAGTTCGTCTGCGATTTGCTGCGTTGTTTTTTCCAACGAGATTAGTTTTAATATTTTTCTTTCAGTCATGGTAAGACTATTTATCGAAGGAGTATCTGATTTAAAATCCGTTAGTTTGTTCATCCTCTTAACAAGGTAATTAGATATTAACGGACTTATATAATACTTCCCGTCTGAAACTGACTTCACACATTCAAGAACATCTTCAACGGCATTTTCTTTGAGTACATAACCAAAAGCTCCGGCATCCATTGCTTCATCAAACATATCCTGCTCTTTGTACATTGTAAGAAAAATAATTTTTGTTTTGATTTTTTCCTCTGATAACCTTCTCGCAATTTCTAGTCCGGTTAGCTTTGGCATTTCAATATCGATGAGAGCAATATCTGGCTGATGTTTAATAATAGAGTTGTAAGCATCTTCACCATTACTGGATTCAGAAATAATTTCGATGCGTGTATCTGTTTGTAAAACAGATTTGACACCGCTTCGCATTACCGGATGATCATCGGCAATTATTACTTTTATTTTATTGTTCAATTGGTTTTACGATTTTATAAAATTTATGGAACCTCTACGAGGTTCATATCCTCATTTTGTTTTGTGTTACAATAATAAAACATCTACGATGTTTCTTCGTTATCAACATCTTTCCTCGTAGAGGAAATATTATTGTAAAAAAGAGTAAGCCACGATTACAAATCCTCGTAGAGGATTTATTATTTGTTGTTTCACCTCACACTAAATTTTATAAAACCCTTACAGGGTTCTTATTTTATTTCATTTTAAATATTACAACAATAAAACATCTACGAGGTTTTATTATCACATAGCCTATTTCCTCGTAGAGGAAATATTATTGTAAAATAAATAACAACCCAGGAATACAAATCCTCGTAGAGGATTTATTATTTGCAATTTTTCTTAGTAGTCATACATATTGAACTCTACAAGGTTCATAATTTTTTTGTTTCCACATTTAATACTGTAATTAAACAACTACGATGTCTTATTTTGATTAAAATCATTTCCTTGTAAAGGATCAATTATTCAATTTCCACATCTTCAAAAAAATCAAATAAAAATCTTTTATCATACGGCACTTCAAACTTGCTCAACAATTCCATGTACTCCTCTCTAAACGTTCTCTTCTTATGATGTACTTCCTGATTTAGTATATACTTATACACTGCGTTTAATTGAGAACGGCTATAAGAAAATGCACCATATCCATCCTGCCAATGAAATTTACCACTAAACATTTTTTTATCATTTATGAATGTCGATGAATCCCGCTTAATTGATCCTACTATATCTGATATACTTTCTTTGGGATTAAGACCAAAAAGAATATGGACATGATCAATCACTCCGTTTACAATAATCGATTTATGACCTTTATTTGTAATGATTCCGCTAATGTAACTAAATACTTCACTTCTGATTTCTTCTTTCAATAAACGTTCCCGGTACTTTGGTGCAAAAATAATGTGAATGTACATCTGTGTGAAGACGCCGGGTTTCATAAATCAACCTATTCTTCTGATATTATTAATCATATACGATGTTTTGGGTTTCAAATATTTTATTAAAAAAATTTTTATTGAACCCTACAGGGTTCTTTTTTATTTCTTTTTATGTGTTAGAAAAATAAGATTTGTACGATGTTTTGTACTCACGTTTTTTATTTCCTTGTAGAGGAAATATTATTGTAACAAATAGAGACCGTGAACAAGTGAATCCTCGTAGAGGATTTATAATTTGTTGTTTCACCTCACACTAAATTTTATAGAACCCTTACAGGGTTCTTATTTTATTTCATTTTAAATATTACAATAATAAACATCTACGATGTTTTATTATCACATATCCTATTTCCTCGTAGAGGAAATATTATTGTAAAAAAGAGTAAGCCACGATTACAAATCCTCGTTGAGGATTTATTATTGATCATCAATTTTTAATTTCAATCGGGATTTTAATTTTTATTATCGTTGCATAATCCACGGATTTATCGTATTCAATTTCCCCATCAAGAAATGAAATCCGGTTTGCCATATTTTTCAGTCCGAATCCTTTTGATTCTGATTTCATTAATTCAAAATCAAATCCCTTCCCATTATCAGCTATGTATATATACAGCCCGTCATTCAACTTTTGAATAGTTACTGCGGCGGTATTTGCACCGGAATGTTTTAAAATATTGTTTACACATTCCTGTACTATTCTGTAAATATTAATTTCCTGCTCTTTGTTAAACAGGTTATCAACATTTTCAATTTGTAAATCGAATTTTATTCCTGATACACTTTCAATATTATTAAACATAGAACTTATAGCTTTCGTCAGTCCTAACCTGTCAAGCTGATATGGATGAAGATTATAAGATATGCGTCTTACTTCATCAAGAGCTTGTCCTGCGGTTTTTGAAATTTCTTCGAATTGCTCATCTTTACTTTTATTCAGCAGTGCAAGATTTTTTATTACAAGTAAGTCTTGTCCGAGACTATCGTGTAATTCGGACGCAATTCTTTTTCGTTCAATCTCCTGTGACCTGATTAACTGTTTTGAAAACTCAACCTGCACACTTTTTTCTTTCTTTAACTGGTTAACTCTTTTAAAATAAAATATTGGTCCAACCGAGAGAAACGCAATCAGCATTATTGCCCTGAACCACCATGTCATCCAGAAAGGTGGTTTGATAATTAATATTACTGAAGCCGGCAGACTCCAGTTTCCGACACTGTTTGCTGCTTTAACTTTAAATCTATATTCTCCGGGGTCAAGATGAGTATAGTTAACAAAACGTCTGCTTCCGGTGTTAACCCAACCCAGGTCAAATCCTTCGAGCATATATGCATAACTATTTTTTTCAGGTGAAGTAAAATCAAGTGATGTAAACTCAAATGAAAAAACATTTTCATCATAACCAAGTGTGATGCTGTCAGTGTAAGTTATACTTTCCGGCAGTTTTTTTTCTTCATTAAAAACTTTAAATGAAGTGATGGAAATATTTGATGAATAAGTTTCTTCACGAATGCTGTCAGGATGGAAATACGTTATTCCGTTAACACCACCGAAATACATATAACCATTTTTTGTTTTCAGTCTTGCGGAAGGATTAAACTCGGGCTGTTGAACACCATCTGTCTGATCATAATTTTTTATTACATAATTATTGTAATTGAATTTTGTTATTCCTTTTGAAGTGCTCAGCCAGAGATTATTTTTTTCATCTTCAAGTATTCCATAGATAGAGTTGGATGCAAACCCGTTGTCTTCTGTTAATATTTCAAAACTGTTTTGCTCATAATTGTATTTACACAGCCCGCCGGAATAGGTTGCAGCCCACAGATTTCCTTCAACGTCCTGATGAATATCGGTAATGATATTATCGGGCAGTGAAACTGAATTGTTTTCTTCCCTAACAAACTGTTTGAACTCATTTGTTTTTTTATGAAACCGGTTTAAACCGAAGCTATAAGTGCCAATCCAAAGGTCCCCGTTTTTATCTTCACAAATTGAAGTGATATCATCACCGCTTACAGAAGTATTATTTTTCTGGGATGATGAGTAATGTTTGTATTCACCCGAAAGCCTGTTGAATGATGTTAATCCGCCGCCGCCAATTGCGCCAAACCACAAAAGTCCTTCTGAATCTTCATATATAACCCTGACTAAGTTAGCACTAGGATTATTTTTATTAATGTTAAGGTCTTTGTAGAAAAATTTATTTGTACTAAAATCATATTGATTAAGTAAACCGTAGAATGTTCCGACCCATAGATTATCTTTACGGTCATTAAAAATATACCTTGCAATTTCACCATTCAGACGGCCATTTAAATAACCTGATGGCGGGTAATTTATAAAACTTTTTTTCTGCGGGTCAAAACGCGTAACGCCTTTATTATAAGTGCCAATCCAAATATCGTTGTTTTTATCTTCCTCCAGGGTGAAAACAAAATTATCAGGCAGATCTGAGTTGTCCGGATTAATTTGAATAAACTTTTTGGGCTTTCTGTCAATTTTATTTAAACCACCTGCTGTTGTCCCTATCCACATTACATTTGTGTTGTCTTTAAAAAAGGATCTTATATCATTTGAGGTAATTGAAGATGGTTCTGATTTGTCATTCTTAAGAACCAACACTTCATTTTTAGCAGGAGATAAAATGCAAACACCTTCACCAACAGATGATCCGCACCAGACAGTTCCATCTTTTTCAAGAAAAATCTTCCAGATGTTTTTAAAATCCCCCGTACTAATTTTTTTGAATTTATTTTGCTCCGGCAAAAATTTGTTAAGTCCGCCACCTGAAGTACCAATTAGAAAACTGCTATCTGTCATTTCAATCATCGATGTTACATTATTAAAACTGATTGAATTTTTGTCAGCAGGGTTGTGTTTGAATTTTATGAAGGATTCAGATTTGTTATCAAATAAATTTAATCCTCCTTCTTCTGTACCCGCCCAGATTCTTGATTTACTGTCTTCAAAAACAAAAAATATTTTATCACTTCCAATGCTTTTATCATCAGCAGGATTGTGTCTAAATCTTTTAAATGAATTTATTTTTCTGTCATAAAGATTTAAACCGCCCCCCCATGTACTTATCCATAAATTATTTTTACTGTCAACAAAAACATTCTGTACAACATCAGAACTTAATGAGTTTTGATTTTTATTATCATTTACAAATCTTTCAAATATTTCCGTTACTGGATTGAATTTATTTAAGCCTCCGCCATCCGTTCCAATCCAGATCATTCCGTTTTTATCCTCGCAGATTGACCAGATAAAATTATTTGACAGAGAATTATTATCTCCTCTTTTATTTCTGTAAACTTTGAACGTATATCCGTCAAAACGATTTAAGCCGTCTTCAGTACCAAACCATAGAAATCCTTTTTGATCCTGGATGATTGAATTAATACTGTTTGACGATAGTCCATTCTGGATTGTTAGTTGGTCAAAATTAAATTCAACAGAATTTATTTCCTGGCACAGAGTATTTCTGTAATTCGGTGAAACAAAAATCAAAAATGCTGTTACTAATATTTGATATGAAAATTTCAATTGTTTTAGCGTTTTTATTTGTGGATTTGGAAATTTTACAAACCAGATTGGAGTGTGAGCAAGTTAAAAATATTTAGAAGTTAAAGCTAATTTTTTTTAGTGGTGTTCTAATTTCAAATTATAAACTGCCATTCTGTACGCCACGGCGGATTATTTCAGAATCTATTTAGTTTGATAGATTCCGAATTGCAATGCCTTCGGGATCACCAGGTTTGAAATCAGGACACTACTATTCTTTAATAAAATTGTAGTTCAATTAACAATTTCTTGCAATGACATAATTCACACTAAGTTTTTACGCGAATAATTGCATCCTCATAGAAATTTTTATCACAAAAATAAAATCAATTTGTCATTTGTGATAACTAATCACTCTATTGACTATCGCTATGGATTCCTTTATTTTGATTGCGTTTCTGAACAAAAAAATCAGAAAATTCCTTTCACCCGTGATAGTACGATGTGAGAATTATAATTACGGGTTTTTCTTCTTGTTCATAGTAAAAGTTTAGTGTAAATAAATTTTTCAGGGGCATTTAATTGCTGTTTAAACTGAATGATGCCGGATATATTTATTACTAAAAATTATTGTTTCAATAATATCCACTCATTTAGCAAATATTAGTTACAGGTGCACCGGTATGTTTGTGTTGTACTGTAACTGATTTTAGTCAATTATAGTATCTAACTGTTTACTTATAAATCTGTTCGCTCAGATTTGTTTTTCTATTTTTTGATGTGAGTCATGCGGCGAAGCTGTATTTTAACCAACCTTAAAGTCCAACCTTTTATTCAAATTATTCTTTAAATCATGAAATTAAAACTAACAATCAGCCGTCAGTCCGATTCTTCATTTTCACAACAACTGGATTTTTCCAGATTCCCGGTAATATTTGGAAGAGAAGATAAAAATGATGTTATCCTTCCTGATCCGTTCAAAGTTGTTTCGAGAAAACATGCCAAAGTAATTGATACTGAAGGATTACTGCAGCTCATCGATCTTGAATCGGCAAACCATACTTACCTGAATGGTGAAAAATTAATTCCGAACGAAGAGAACGCTATCAAAACGGGCGACGTAATCAGGATAAGCGATTATGAACTTATTGTTGAACTTGTCCGTGAAGCCGAACGCGTTGTTCCTGATGATGACCAGAAAACAATGGTATTCTCCAGTCCGTTCGCAGAAGACGTCGAGGCATTTGCGGAAAATTTAAAATTGCTGACAGCTAAATATACCTTAGATGATTCGCCTTCGAAAGCAGAGATGTTCAGGATATCCGTACTTCAGAGTTTGAGCAGTATTGAAAAGAATGATGCAAGTAAAATCATTGCTGAGTTTTTTGCCGAAAGTTTTCTGGGAAGACCTGCTCAGCAAGTTCAGACTCCGATAATTCAAAACAAAGATGCGTTTCATTTTCCTGAAGAGGCAATTCCTAAAACAATTGAACCGGTTATCCCTGAAACAAAATTTAAACCCGCTGCATCTGTTTCGTCTGATTATTCATTCAACTCACATTTTACAAATACAGTTGATTTACTGCTCGATACTTTCAGTAAACTCATACAGGGTTTTCTTCATTTCAGGCAGGAATTTTTTGGTGTAACAATTTATCATACAATGCCTTCCGGTTCGCTTAAGGAACTTAAGGAGTTTTTATTTAATCCTGATATTTCATCTGAAGAAGAAAAGAAAAGAATGGATTTGCTGAATGAAGAAATTCAGAAACTGCTGACACATCAGCTTGGATTGCTCGAAGGTTATAAAATATCAATTACGGAGGGCAGTAAGTTACTGCTTCACAGTCTTGATCCTGAGCAGATTGAAAAAGAACTTCAGAATAAACCTTCATCAGGAATTGATATTGGTAAGATTTTACCGATTGCCCAGAAATCAAAAATCCTTGATATGATAAAAGAGAATTATCAGAAGTATATGTCCGATCCTTATCATATTGAAAAAAAATATTTTCGTCCTGCTTTTATGAAGGGCTACCAAAGCAGAATTTTATCTAAAAAACAGATTAACGAATATTAAACCAAAACTATTCCGGAGTTCCAATGAAATTTTTAGTTAAATATTTATTGCTCGTTTTATTAATAATACTTGCAGGATGCGGCGGCAGCAGTACAATAAGTCTTAACATGTCCTGCGATGAAAACTGCAACAATAACAATGCGGTTGTTATAAAAGTCTTTCAGCTAAAAAGCGCAGATAAGTTCCGTACAGCAAGTTTTGAATCTTTACTAAGAAGCCCAGAATCAGTACTTGGTGATGATCTTATACCAAACGGCAAGTATGAAAAATTAATGGTGCCAAATGAAGATTTCAGTCTTGAAGAACTTGAAATAAAAACAGAAGCAATGTATCTCGGAGTTGTAGGCGATTTTCATTCGCCTTCAAAGGATGGATGGCAGCAGCTCATTTCACTTGAAGACGGACCCGGTGAGTTAAAAATAATGATCCACGAAAATTCACTGTCCGTAATAGCAGATTGATCATCACAGGTAAAATCTTATCTAACCAAAACTACAGGGAGAAAAAATAATCCGATGAAATTTCAGAAAGTTGTTTGGTACGAAGGAATGAAACTTGATCCGCATCATTTTCAACAGGCGGATAAGTACAATCAATATTATACAAATTCAAGAATAGCTTCTGAAAACCCGAATTCCTGGGGACTAAAAGAATTGCAGTTTGACAACGCAGCTATCTCAGGCGGTACATTTGGACTTGTTAGATGCAGTGGTATTATGCCGGATGGTTTAATCTTTGATATGCCGGTAAATGATCCGTTGCCGCGTACAAGAAATTTTGATTCACTTTTTTTCGCCACATCGGAAAAACTTGATGTGTTTCTTGTTATCCCATCGGAAGTAAACGGTGGAAATAACTGTCTGCTGAACGAAAATCCGACAAACAACAATGCAAGATTTACACTGCAGAATTTTGAAGTGTTAGATTTTAATACCGGCGCAAATCTGCGTAATGTCGGAATGGTAAAACCGAATTTTCAATTCCGCTTTGGTGATGAAAATCTTGAAGGTTTCAGTTCTATAAAAATTGGTGAACTTGCAAGAAGTTCTGACGGCAAGTTTACAATGAATCATGAATATATTGTTACATCAGTAGCAATTTCCGCATCTGAAGTTTTACTTGATCATACGAGGAACATATTAAGTTCGCTCGTTTCAAAAAGTAAAGAACTCAGAACACAGGCAGGAATACATAAACCTGAGTTATCACTAATGCAGGTTGAAATATTAATGATGCTTCATTCAATCAATACATTTATTCCTTTGTTAAATTATTATTACTCTTCAAAACACGATCATCCTGAAAGTTTATACACTTTATTCCTGAACTTAGCAGGACAACTTTCAACATTTACAAATCTTGGTTTACGAAATGCCGAATACCCCGTTTATGATCACAAACATCTCACGGAAATTTTCGGACAAATGTTTACCGAGATTGACAGCATGCTAAATGTTCAAAAGACGGTTGAGCGTAAAGATATTATCATTCCTTTAAGAAGGCAGGCTGATACATTATTTGTGGGTCAGCTTTCACCGAATCATTCACAAGCGCAATTTTTTATTGCCGTAACAGGTGATATACCCGAAAAGAAGATCATTTCAGAACTTCCCAAGAACATTAAGATATCTGCTTATGAAGAAATCTTTGCTGTTCACCAGGCCGGAATTCAGGGACTTACAATTGAATACATCGCGCGTCCGCCAGCCGGAGTTTCGTTAAATGAAAAAGCCCACTACTTCAAAGTAAATAAAGAAGGAAGGTTCTGGGAAAAAATTATTGCTAAAAATAATATCGCATTCTTTATAGCATCAGAGTTTAAAACACTTCAAATGGAATTAGTTCTTCTTCCCTAATTAATATTAAATAATCCGGATGTTAAATGGACACACCGCAACCAAGTAAAAAACGGAAACAGCTTTCAGAGATTGCTTCCGAAACACTTATACTTATTCTACAGTTAAGGTCAACAAATGATTTTGGAAATGCAGCCGCTCTAAAGAAAAGCTGCACAGAATTATTTCAAAGGTTTGAATCCGAGGCAAGAGCCAATGCAATTGACAACGAAAAAATTACAATGGCAAAGTTTGCTCTCGTGGCTTTTCTTGATGAAACAATTATCAGTTCATCGTGGAATCAAAAAGATCAATGGTTATCCGAACCGTTACAAATAATGTTATTCGATACATTCAATGCAGGTGAAGAATTTTTTACGCATCTCAATACATTAAGACAAAGATCATCCGGCAATAAAGATATTTTGGAAATTTATTATTTGTGTCTGGCTCTTGGTTTTAAGGGAAAGTACCAGTTGCAATCTCCCGAAAATTTACGAAGAGTGATTGATGATCTGAATCTTGAACTTCACCCTGAAATGTACAGTACGATTGATGCAATTTCGCCAAACGCTAAACCTCGCGAGATTGTTGTTCAATCATCCGGCGGAGGTTTGCCGGTGTGGGTTTATCCTGTCGGCGCTATCGTAATCTTCATTGTGTTTTATGTTGTGTTGTCAATGTCCATTTCCGGTTCCGCTTCTGATGTAAGCGAACTTATAAAAAATCTTCTTTCCTGATTTTATTCCAAACGAAATAAATTAAACGAACATGACTAAATTTTTTAAAGGCAAAAATCTAATATCAATGATCATTGCCGTCGTGCTGATCTTACTTATAATATTTGTTGGACAGTATTTCGGTGCATCATGGGTTGTACAGGTTGTAATAATTGTATTCTTTCTTTTGGTCGGCGCTCTATTCTTTATGTTCAAAAAAATGAAGGATGCACAAAAAGCCGGCAAGATTGAAGACTCAATAAATTCTTCTGCGGATTCTCAGATGGCAAATTTGAGTCCTGAAAAAAAAGCAGAGATCGAACAATTCAAGAAACAACTTCAGGCAGCGATTGCTTCATTAAAAAATTCCAAACTTGCAAAAGGTAAATCAGGTAAGGCTGCTTTGTATGCGCTTCCCTGGTATATGATAATAGGACCATCAGCAGCGGGTAAAACGACTGCGATACAAAATTCCGGATTAGAGTTTCCTTTTGGTAAAGAAGGTTTCCGAGGAGTTGGCGGAACAAGAAACTGTGACTGGTTCTTTTCAACTAAAGCAATTTTTCTTGATACTGCCGGAAGGTATGTCACCCAATCAGAAGATAAAGTTGAATGGGTAGCATTCCTTGAAACACTTAAAAAGAACAGAAGTAAAAAACCTATCAACGGTGTTGTGGTTGCTCTGAATATTGATGAAATAATTAATAGCGATAAAGACCGGATTTATGAACACTCACGAAACATCCGCCAGCGTATTGACGAACTGATTGAAAAACTCGGAGTAAACTTCCCTGTTTATTTTATGTTCACCAAGTGCGACTTGATTCAGGGTTTTGTTGAATACTTCGGCGACTTTAGTGAAATTGAAAGAGGACAAATCTGGGGTGCAACCTTTGGTTCACACGTTAATTTCGAAGCTAAGTCTGCTTTTGAAAGTGAGTTTAATAAACTTTCAAATAAACTTTTTGAAATAAGAACGATAAGATTAAGCGCGCCTTTAAAAAGAGAGCAAAGAAGAAAAGTATTTTTATTCCCATTTCAGTTTAAATCTCTGCAGCAAAAGCTAACTTATCTTATTGGTGAAGTATTTCAGAATAACCCTTATCAGGATAATCCGATCTTCCGCGGATTTTATTTTACAAGCGGAACGCAGGAAGGCGTTCCACTCGATTTGGCAATACGAGAAATTGCAAAACAGTTTAATCTCGCTCCTGCCTCAAGTGATGATGTTGAAGAACGTACAGAGGTTAAAAATTATTTTATTAAAGATTTACTGAATGACCTTGTAATCAGTGACCAGAATTTTGCAGTCGGTAAAACTTCCGGTGTTGTAAAGCAGCACAGCACAACTAGAACTATAACGATTGCTGCATCAGTATTAATTCTTGTTCTGTTATCACTGTTTGCATTTATTGGTTTTAACGGAAGCAGTGATGTGCTAGATAGAATTTCAGAAAAAGCAGCATCATTTAAAAAAATTAATTGGAGCGGTGACCTTCTTAACAATTTCAAACAGGCTGAAGAACTTCGCTTACTAATTGAACAGATTGAAGATGGAAGTGCGAATGAAGCATTTATAACAATGGGTCTGGATAGAAGTGAAGAAACACTTGAATCATTAAAACAACTTTATCTTAAAAAGACCGAACCTTTTTTCACTCAAAATATTTTTGATGATATGGTTCGCAACCTGAATAATTATGCAAATGGTCAGGATTATTCCGGTGAGGAAACTTATAACTATCTGAAAGCATATTTACTATTAGGAAGCGAGCGTGCAAGACTCGATACATCAAACCAAAAATTTTTAGTCAATGTGTTTACAGGAATTCTTGATTCACGTTTTATCAAATCTAATCCTGCAGCAACAACAGAGATAAAAGATTCGCTTAAATCAATGTTCAAAAATTACCTGGCATTCTTTACAAACAATTTAAGTGATAAGAATTATTATAACATTAAGAACGATAATCTTCTCATAAATCTTGTCCGGAGCCGCATGCAGTATCAGCCAAACGCTGAAGGGATATATGCAAGATTAAAACAAAGCGGTATGAGTGAGTTCCCGAATGAATTCACTCTTGAACAAGCTATTGGCGGAATATATTCCAACATCATAACCACTGATATGCGTGTTCCGTATATCTTCACTGCAGACGGATGGATTAATTTTATTAAGGATGCAATCATAGAAGAAAGCATGAATCCCGGTAAAGAAGACTGGGCACTTGGTAAACAGCAGATAAAACCTGCAGCCGGTTCTGAAATGACTCCCGAAGAAATGAAGAGGAATCTTCTTAATCTTTATTTAAATGACTATCAACAGACATGGGTTCAGTTTCTGCAAAGTTTACGCTACGGTGATTTTGGTTCCGGACCTGTTGCGGCAACAAATCTTAAATTATTAAGCGACCCGATAAGTTCACCGCTTGTTCTAATTACAAAAATATTTGCCGACCAGCTTCAGGTTATATCTGAAATTTATTCGCCGACTGATACACTTCGCGCAAACCCGTTTGCAGGGCTTCAGCTGAATGCAACAAATGCAGCAGATGTTATGAAGTATAAAAAATTTGTTCTTGGAGCACCTGATGGTTCAAAACCCGGTGAGATAAATTCTATCATAGTTCAATACGGTATTATAAGTGGTGTTCTTGAATCAGTACGCGGCGGACAGGATCTTGCAAAGGATTATGTAGTGAATGTATTATCACAGCGTGCGGTGGAATTTCCAACTGCTATGCAAATGATAAAAGGAGCGTTGTATAACATCCCGGCACTTCAATCATTGTTTGTTGATCCGGTTAGGTTAAGCTGGAGAGCAATACTTTCTGATGCATCTCAATATTTAAATACGCAATGGAAATCAAAAGTATTTGAATTTTATAACAGAAATCTCGCTGTTTCATTTCCATTTAAAAGCAACGGACCCGATGCACCTATTCAGGACTTTAAAGACTTTTTCAAACCTGACGGAGTTTTATGGTCTTTCTTTAACCAGGAATTAAGTGCATTAATTAATAAAGAAAGATGGAAAGCCAACCAGTGGGAAAATGAAGGTGTGGGCTTTTCAAATGATTTTATAAATGCATTAAAACGAGCCGATGATATAACTTCAACATTATTTAAAGGCGGTGATCTTACTGTTTCATTCAGGTTAAAACCACAACTGCCTGAATCAAAAACAGTGCGGGGACAAAAGCCGATTGTTGAACAGGTATATCTCAACATAAACGGTGACGAGGATTATTACAAAATGGGTTCGCCGTTCTGGAAAGATTATACCTGGCCCGGCGGAAGAGGTGTTCCTGTTGCAAGAATGAATATCTCCATTAGAAACTACGGTACAAGCGAAACAAAAGGATTTGATGGTGAGTGGGCAATGTTCAAGCTACTGCAGGATGCATCGAATGTCAGAGGAGAATCAGCATCACAGTACAATTTTAACTGGTTCTTCAAAAAAGAAAATGTATATGATGTAACTGTAACGTATCAGCTTAACGCCGGCAGTTCAAAAAATCCTTTTAGTTCAGGATTTTTCAAATCACTTAGTCTTCCCGGAAGTATTAACTGATTAGCAAAGTGAATGATCTAAATAATGATAGTTTAAGTTTTGGATATTTCGGCAAACTCCCGCAGTATGCAGATTTTATAAAACATAAAGCTGGTTCAGAAGAATTTTCGTTACTCGATGATTGGCTACAAAAAGGTATTGCCTCAGCAAAAATAAAATTCAAAAATGATTGGAAAACTGTTTACTCAAAATCTCCTGTCTATGAATTTTTCTTCCCTGTAAAAAAAAATGAAAGTGTTATTGCCGGAGTATTGTACCCCGGTATTGATAAAAGCGGAAGAGAATTTCCGTTTATAATTTTTTCGGTAATGAAAAAAAAATCTTTTAATAATAAGCTGATTGGCTCACTGCCATTAAAATTGAACAGATTTTTTTACCAGGCTAAACAACTCTACACAATTGCAGTAAACTCAACTGATGTAAACAGCATAAACACAGAATTCAGTAAAACTTCCGTCAGCATTAATACTTCATCTGCAATCGATAATTTATTTGAAGAATATCTCAGCTCAACTTCAATAAGTGAATTAAATGAAAGAATATTTACTCAGCTCGAAAATGACAGCCAATCACAGGGTATTAGCTTCATAGCTGATGACGAGAACTATAATTTTGATTCAGGATTTTTGATACAGGTGTCCTCTGTTGTTAATAGAAATAGCGATATGCTGCCATTTATTTTCAGAACACGGACAGAAGATTATAACGCAAAAATTTTTGTATACCCGGTTCAACCTGATTCAGAAGATTTTTCAAAGTTGATTACTGCTGAAACATCAGACAAAATAAAAAATAAATTGTTTGATTTTAATAACAGGAACATCACACTAAAACAATATCTGGAAGAACAGAGTTTACATTCTAACTGATGTAACCTGTTTAATGTTGGAAGTAATTTATGAGTGAAACAACCGAAATAATAATTCCCGAAGTAATTCAGGAATACTTAGAACCTATACCCGGTGACTCTCCCGTTGGTAAAGATGCTGCTAACGAGGAAGAGTTTTTTAAATTGAATATGGAGTTCCCTAAAACAGTCCCCGACTATAAAAACTGGATTGAACTCTCTGAAATAATTCTTAAAGAAAAAAGTAAAGACATTAAAGTTGCATCCTGGTTATGTTTTGCTTTTTACAGAACTGAAAATCTCAAAGGATTTAAAGACGGACTTACACTTGTACTTGAGTTGTTAAAAAGATACGGCGCAAGTTTATATCCGGAGAATCCGTTACACAAAAGCAAAGCCATTCAGTTTCTTAATACTGCAAGAGTAACAAAACTTATTGAACGTGAGCAGATAACAAAATCAAATGCCGATGACATTACTATAATAGACGAACTATTAAAACAAATAACTGCTGAAGGTGAAAAACTCCTTCCTGATAACCCGCCTGTTCTTCATGCATTACAGGAGGTCATAACAAATCATGTTGAGTCAGCAAAAAAAGCATCAGCACCTCCTCCGCCACCGGAAAAAAAGACAGCTCCGCCGCCTCAGCAAAAAACTGAATTTAAACAATCAACTTCTTCTCAAGGCGCTGAACAAACGGTATCAGTAAAAGCATCTGTTCCGGCTTCAGAGGATGAAGCAGCTGTTCAGTTAAGAAGAACTCTTGTTCATTTCCATGAATTTATTTCAAATGGTGAATCAAAAGAAAAAATTCCTGATTCATTTTTTGTTTTTGGTATTTCGCGCCAGATACAATGGAGTGGACTATCACTTCCTTCCGCAGAAGAAAAAATAACCAGCATCGAACCTCCGAATGATATCATCAGAAGACTTGTAAAGGAATGGTTTAATGAAAATAAATATGAAATTTTGATTCCGCGAATTGAACTTGAGTTTATTAAAGATAACAGCGAATTCCGTTACTGGCTTGATGCACAAAGATATTTAGTCACAGCACTTGAAAGAAAAGGCGGTAACTATACAATTGCCGCTAACGATATCAAATATTATTTATCAAGACTTAACAAAAGATTACCTGAACTTAAAACTTATTTCTTTAACGGCGGTGAAATTCCTTTCGCTGATAAGGAAACGATTAACTGGTTGAATGAAATTGGTTCTGCTTCGCCGGATTCTTCAAAGTCTTCTGATAGCGGTTCATCAACAATGCTCACTCCGATTGTTGATTCTTCGTATGATGATATACAAACGGAATACAGAGATGCGGTAAACAATCTCCCTGCAAAGTTCCAGGAAAATTTTGAATCGATGCAGCAGAAGATCCGGGCTGAAGACAGAATAAAAGGTAAATTTTTAAGACGGCTGAACCTTGCAAACTATTGTTACGAAGCTAAACACTATAATGTTGCAAAAGTAAATCTTGAAGAACTGAATACTACAATCGACAAATTGAATTTAGGCGAGTGGGAACCTGCCTTAAGTACAGCGGTCTGGCAGTCGTTATACCTGACCAATATTCAGTTGCTTTTTACTATCGACAGTGAATCAACAAAAACTGTTCTGGAAAAACAACAGGAAGAATTATACAACAAAATTGCAAAGTACAATGGAATTTTAGCAATCAATTTAGAACAACAAAAACATAAAAGGAGGAAGTGATAATGGCAAGACCAGTTACACCCAAAATAGCACAACGTGTTAAGGTCGCAATTCTCCCAAGCAGTGATGCAAAGGAAAGTGTTGAACTTGATTACAGGATGCTTATACCCGGAAACTTTAGTAAAAGTGAACCGGGAAGTTTACCGCCGGTAAAAGACAGAAGGCTTCGTACTATCGGGAATAAAGGCGACTTTAAAAGAATTCTGAAGGATATAAATCCTAAACTGAAACTTACAGTCGCAAACAAAATCTCCGATGACCCTGAAGCAAAGATGGAAGTTAAACTTGACTTCCAGGACATCAAAGATTTTCATCCGGATGAAATAGTTAAAAAAGTTGAACCTCTGCAAAAACTTTTGGAAGCGAGAGAAAGACTGAAAGAACTTAAACTCGCAGTTCTGAAAGATGCTAACCTTAAAAAAGCACTTGAAGGTGTTTTGAAAGATGGCGGCGCAAGTATAGACGACCTGATGAACAAATTAGGCTCGACTAAATAAATCGTATAAAAATTATTAATAAAATTTTAAAAGTTAAACGGAGGTTTAATTAAATGGCTACAGAAAAATCAGATTCAACAGAACAAGGTCAGGAAACTGCACAAACTTCTGTTGATAAGTTAATCTCCATGCTGGATGATTCAAAAAAATCAGCAGTAGCAGAGTTTATAGGAAAAGTTGGTAAGGAATCTGAAGTATTTAAAATCACTGGTGCTCTCGTTGATTCTTACATAGCAGACCTTGATACAGTACTCAGCGCGCAGATGGATGAAATCTTACACAACCAGGATTTCCAGGAACTCGAATCAACATGGCGTGGACTTTTATTTCTTGTACAGAATACCGAATTCAGCAAACCGGTTAAGTTTGAATTGCTTGATGTGTCTAAAGAAGATTTATATGATGACCTTAATGACGCTGCACTTGGTGAAGGTTATGAAAAAGATTCAGGTTTATGGCATCACATTTACTGGGGCGCTTATGATAAAGTTGGCGGACATTCATACACCGCAATAGTTGCAGACTTTGCAGTTAGCAACAAACCACAGGATATTTCACTACTGCAGCATTTATCTGTTTTGTCAGAATCAGCACAGATTCCGTTTATAGGTAATGCAAGTCATGAGTTCTTTGGTGAAAAAAATATGAACGATGTAATGAATAATCGTTTCCTTCCTGAGCAATTAAAAGAAGGCGCAGCTTATGCATCCTGGCGAGCATTCCGTGATGATGACCGTTCAAAATATATCGGTTTAACTTTACCAAGATTCCTCGGAAGATTACCATACAGCGCAGAAGCTGAACCAACTAAAAACTTTAACTATTCAGAAAATGTAATGAGAGGCGGACAGGACAATAGTCTTTGGTGCAGCACTTCATTTGCATTAGCTTCAAACATGGTTAAGAGTTTTGAAAACTGGGGCTGGAGTGTAAAAATTGTCGGCGTTGAATCCGGCGGTAAAGTTGAAAGTCTTCCTGTTCCTACTTACGAAGAACACGGACAGAAAAAACTTAAAGTTCCGGTTGAAGCTTCTGTTGGTCAGGCTAAGGATGCAGAACTTTGCGAACTTGGATTTATTCCATTAGCACACTGGGACAGAACCGATTACGCATGCTTCTTTGAAACACCTTCAGCAAACAGACCAAAAGTTATTAAGAATGATCCGCAGGCATCAGCAAACTTTTCAGTTGGTTCAAGACTGCAATACACAATGCTTGTAACAAGAATAGCACACTATCTTAAATATCGTCAGCTTGTATTTGTTGGTAAGAATGCAGGTGCGGGCGAAATCAAAAAAGATATGTCAAGCTGGCTTGATACACTTGTCGTTGATATGCCTAATCCCGCAGAAAAAATAGTTGCTGAAAAACCTCTTCGTTCATATAAACTTGAGGTAACAGAGTTAAAAGAAAGACCCGGCTTCTTCCAGATCAGTGCAGAATTCAGACCGCACGTTGCAATTACGGGAATGGATGTCAACCTTAAACTAATTGCTTACCATTCAGGCGAAGAATAATGATGTTCTATAATTCATAATTAACATATCAATAAACTATTACCGAGGAGGTAAAAATGGCTGTAAAAGGCGAAATTCTGTTCAAGGATGCTGAAGGAAATGATCTTGAAGGTCCGCGTCCAAATGGTTCATGTGCAGTACTCGAATATTCACAAAGCATTAAACTGCCGTTTGAAAGATCTACCGGTCAGGTTACAGGCAGCAGAATGTACGAACCATTCGTAGTCATAAAGGAGATAGATAAACTTACTCCATTTATGTTCCAGTACTGTGCCGAAGGTAAGGTATTCAAGTCCATAGTTATTTCACTTTATGAAATTGCCGAGGCTACAGGTAAGGAGACGGTGTATTTCAAATATACTTTAACAAATGCCAGAGTAGTTTCAGTTGAAAATTTTATGCCGCCTTCATATGATAACCCCAAGCTGAATGTAGCACATCTTGAAAAGATAGCTGTTGTTGCCGAAGCCGCTGAGTGGGAACACGTGAAAGGCAGTACAATGTTTGCCGACCAGGGATTCTTCTCGTTCAGAGTATAATACTGTTCACAAACTGCAATACATTGAGGGTGGATTGTTTGATTCAATTCTTTATAATAAGATAGGTCTATCATCCACCCTGTTTTATAATATGAAAATTAATTTGAAATAATTTGTCAAAGAACTTAAGTATATATAATCTTCTCTTGGGTCAGTTTATTTCGGAAGTTGTTAATCCAGATGAGATTGGTCCGCAGCAGTTTGAACATCTGACAGAAGACCAAAAACTTAGTTTAAGTATTGTTGAAAACCTTCGTATGATACTTACAACAAGAAGAGGTTCAATACTGCATCTTCCTGATTTCGGAATTTCAGATATTCTCCAGATTTATCTTGCATCAGATAATCCTGTAGAATCACTGAAACAGGAAATCAAAGATGTGATATTAAAATATGAACCGAGAATAGGTTCCGTGCAGATACAAACTTCAGAGTTCGATCAAAAAACTTTACGTGCTTCGTTAAAGATTATTATCAAAGTTAAAGACAGTCCTAATACAGAAATTTTGTTAACTGAGTTTTCAACTACAGGTTGGACTAAAGTAGTGTTAGATAAGGATTCTCAATGAGCACTGATAAATACTTCGAAAGAGAATATAACTTTCTTCAGACTTCAGGCGAGGAGTTCAGCAAAAAACATCCTACGCTGGGTTCGCGGCTTCACATGAGTGAACGCGAACGAAAAGATCCTTTTGTTGAAAGATTGTTTGAAGGGTTTGCATTTCTTGCGGGAAGAATTCACGAAAGACTTGATGATGAATTTCCGGAAATTGCCGGTGGAATACTCGAAATACTTTTCCCCAACATGCTTAAAACATTTCCTTCCTGCGCAATATTACAAGCGAATATAAAATCGGGTGCGCTGACTGAACCCATCCAGATAAAAAGAGGAAGTGAAATTCAGACACAAGCCGGAAGGTATAAAGTAAAATACAAAGTACAATCCGGTTCCGGCAGCGGAAGCAGGTTAACAGAAAAAGAAGAACCAACAGAATTTATTTTTCGTACGACGCAGGAACTTTCTGTAAGACCTATAAAATTAGTTGATGTTACCGTTGAAGAATCGATGCAGGGTAAATCATCATTAGTTTTGAAAATACAACTCGACAGAAATGTTGATTATAATTCCTTAAGAATGGAAAGTTTCCGATTATATCTTCATGGTTCGGCATCTGTGAAATATAATCTTCACCTGTTTCTTACAAGATATGTTTCTTCAATATCAGTACGAGAATTAGTAAATGACAAAAGTGTTTTCAAAAAGATTCCTGATTTTAAAATCAGGGTTCCTGAACTTTCAACAGATGTTGAATATGACAGTGAAGACTATTCTATACTACCTTTCTCCCGCCAGTCATCCACAGGTTTCAGGCTGCTGCAGGAGTATTTCGCTTACCCGGAAAAATTTTTCTTCATTGATGTTCTTGGTCTTGATAAATTTACTGCAACAGGTGAATCCTCAACAATTGAAATCAAATTTGATTTCAGCAAAAAGATGCTTCGCGAAAAACTACCCGAGAAACATAACATCATTTTAAACTGCACACCGATAGTGAATTTATTTTCACGTTCAACTGAAGAAGTACCTGTAAATCAACGACTACCGGAATATTATGTTGTGCCGGACTTATACAGAAGGAAAAGCAGGGAGATTTATTCTATCGACAAAGTAAGCGGAATCAGTGAAAACCGGGTTGAACAGTATAAATATATTCCAATCACCGCACACGATATACTGGATACAAGTAATCCCGAATATAATTTTAAAAGATTCTTTTCAACTTTCCGCAGAACTATTTCGAGTGATATGTCCGAAACATTCATAAGACTTTTCGGGCCAAGTATGGAACAGGATTTATTCCCCAAAGAAACCCTTAGTATCGAAGCAACATTATCAAACGGGTTTTTACCTTCAGCATATCTTGAAGTCGGTTCAATTAAAGAACCACTTGATTTTCCACCAGGACTTGAAGCTTATAATATCACTGTTCCCAATGAAATTCTTGAATGTCCGCCAAAACAAAATTATTTGTGGTCGTTGATTGCACATCTTTCAGTAAGCTTCTCAACTCTTGCAGATGTAAACACTCTGAAGAGTATATTAAATTTATATAACTGGTCAAAAGCTCATAACCACCCGAATAAAAAACGAATTGAGAGCATCAGAAAAATTCATAAACCGAAACTTATCAATAAAATTATGAATCAAAGTCTGATACGTGGAATTGAATTTCATATTGAAGTTGATGCAAAAGAATTTGAAAACGGTGAGGGTGAAATAAATTTATTCGGAATGGTTTTGAATTCTTTTCTCTCTCATTATGTAACTCTTAATTCATACGTATTTTTAAAAATAACAGAATCAGGCACAAGCGTAAGTTACACATGGAATCCGTCAGCAGGCGAGATACTACCGGTATAAAAGAAGATATAATAAAACACGGTCCTGAATACCACGTCTGGCAGGCTGTGTGGCTGAGTGAGAATATTACTAAAAAGGATAATCCCAAACGAAAGGATTATCTCTTCGACCAGCTTGGCATGAAGTTCCGCCCATACCAGTTTTATGAATATCCGCCGCGTGATATAAGAACTGTTGAGTATGAAGACGGCGAGATAAAATTTATTTTAAATTTTCTTGGCTTATACGGAATTAATTCTCCGCTGCCGAGATGTTACCACGAGCAGATATCTTTCCAGGAAAGAATACTCGGAACGGGAAATATTCCGCTACAGAATTTTCTAGATATTTTTAACAACCGTTTCTACTGGCTTTATTATCAGTCGTGGAAAAAATACCGCTTCTATTTAAATCTTAACGGTGATCCTGAAAATAAAATTGCCGAAAGGATTAATTCTTTTATCGGCAGAGGTATATTCACCAAACCGGCTTCTGCTGCAATTTCAGATTTTACACTTCTCAAATTTGCTGGTGTTATCAGTCAACGTGTAAGGAGTAAAGAAGGATTAAAAATTCTTCTATCCCATATGTTTCCTGATTATCCCGTTAAGATAAAAGAATTTATTCCTCATTGGGTTGCCCTCGTTGACGTGCCTGAACTTGGAGATGAAAATTTTATACTCGGTAAAAACAGTTTCGTCGGCAGTTCAACTGTTGATTATATGAGCAGGATTTGTATTGAAGTTGGTCCGGTTTCATTTGATGATTATCTGAATTTTCTACCGGGGACATTAAATGCAAAAAAGTTAAATGAACTTTTAAAGTTATATGTAAACGACGGACTTGAGTATGACGTGAAGTTCAACATTAAAGCTGATACAATAGTATCTGTTTCATGGAATGATGAACGACTAAAACTCGGTTCAACATTCTGGTTAGGTAAACCTGAAGTTCAACAGTTCGAAGTGTATTTACAGAATGAAGAATTCGCTTTATTAAATTGACACAAAAAAAATGATCGGGGTAACCGCAGGCCCTTTCTGCAAAAGTCGATAATTACGGCGGCATTGTGAAATAATTTTTAGTTAGTTCTGTTCTTCTATTACATTAAAAATTTTTATTCAATTAATCGCAGGAGATTTAAATGCAAAGTAAAGATTTGAAATCATTACTTTTAAAACTGAACAACTATCTGGTTCGCAATCTTGATACCGCAACAGGACTGGGAATAAATCGTGGCAACTATGAAATAACAATTGAGCATTTACTGAATGCATTGATTGAAGACGGACAAGGTGATGTGCCGTTAATACTTAAACACTACGCAATTGATTCAGGTGAAGTACAGGCAAAATGTTTAAGAAGTATTGATACTATGGAAAAAGGAAACACCGGCAAACCGAAACTTTCGCCGCTTCTTACTGAACTATTAGAACAGGCATGGATAACAAGTTCAGTTCATCATCACGAAACCAAGATCCGTTCAGGCGCTTTGTTTGAAGTTTTCATCGCTTCTGAACAGGTTATAAGTACAAGATTGATGGATGTACTTTCTCCAATTAAACAAGAGGAACTCCGCACTGAATTTTATAACATACTAAAAGGTTCAGTTGAAGATGCTTCGGTATCATCTGAAATGTTATCTCAGGAAGAAGCCCGTGAAATACCTGCAGACGGAACCGTTCTTGATTTATATACAACAAACCTCGTTACGCAGGCTAAAGACGGAAAGATTGACCCGATTCTCGGAAGAGATGAAGAAATAATCCAGGTCATAGAAGTTTTATGCAGGAGAAAAAAATCAAATCCGATTTTACTCGGCGAACCCGGCGTTGGTAAGACTGCACTTGTTGAAGGACTCGCAATAAAAATTGCTGCCGGAGAAGTTCCGGACATTCTGAAAAACAACCAGATATATTCACTCGATATGGGTTCACTTCAAGCCGGAACAAAAATGCGCGGTGAATTTGAAAAAAGATTAAAGGCTGTAATTAATGAAGTGACAAACTCTCCCCTTCCCGCAATTCTTTTTATTGATGAAGCGCACACACTTATCGGTGCCGGTGCATCAGCAGGCGGTGGTGATGCAGCAAATCTTTTAAAACCCGCACTTGCGCGTGGTTCATTCAGAGCGATTGCAGCTACAACATATCTTGAGTACAATAAATACTTTGCTAAAGATGCAGCACTTGAAAGAAGATTCCAGCCGATTCATGTTGGTGAGCCGGATGATGAAAAAGCAAAAGTTATGTTACGCGGAATTAAAACCAAGTATGAAGGTTACCATGGAATTCATATTACAGATGGTGCTATTGATGCAGCAGTAAAATTATCGAGAAGATATATTGCAGGAAGGCAGCTTCCTGATAAAGCTGTTGACTTGCTTGATACTGCGGCTACACGCGTTAAGATGTCGCTCACAAGTAAACCTCCAAAACTTGAATTGATGATAAGCCAGTTAAATTCTGTTAAGATGGCAATCAATACTCAGCAAAAAGATTCAGATATGGACATTGTCATCGACCAGAAGGCTTTAAATGAATTAAAGGAAAGAAAAGAAAAATTAGAAGCCGAAATTAAAACAGATGAGGAAAGATGGTCTAAGGAAAGTGAGTTAACCCGAAAACTCATGGAACTAAGAATCAAAAAATCAAATACTTCAAACGGTGGTCAGGGTAAAGAAGATACTGAAACAATAAATGAAATTGCTAAAGTAAAAAAAGAATTAAGCTCACTTCAGGACCCCAGACCGCAGGTTTTTGCAGAAGTTACAACGAACACAGTTGCAGAAGTAATTGAAGCATGGACAGGAATTAAAGTCGGCAACATGACAAAAGATGAAATGACAACTCTTCTTGAATTAGAATCAGATTTAAAGAAAAGAGTTGTCGGTCAGGACCACGCAATCAAACAAATAGCTGATGTTATTCGCGGAGCTAAAGTCGGAATCAAAAAAGAAGAAGGACCAAACGGCGTATTTCTTTTGGTAGGCCCAAGCGGTGTCGGCAAAACAGAATTAGCACGGGCTGTTGCAGAAGTTCTTTTTGGTGATGAACGTTTTATGGTTACTCTGAACATGACCGAATATCAAAGTGAACATAACACTTCACGCCTCATCGGTGCTGATCCCGGTTTGGTTGGTTACGGTGAAGGAGGCGCATTAAGCGAACCGGTAAGAAGAAGACCTTACTGTGTTGTGCTTCTTGATGAAATTGAAAAAGCAAATGCCTCTGTTGTTGATTTGTTCATGCAGGTTTTTGACAGAGGTATGCTGCAGGATGCTGACAGAAGAAACATTGATTTCACCAACACAACAATATTTATGACATCTAATCTTGCATCAGAAGTTTTATTCGAAAAGTATAATGAAGGTATGACAAACCCTGATGATTTATTAGAAGCAATTCGTCCTTATATGAATCAATATTTCCGGCCGGAATTTTTAGGAAGATTAAAACCAATTGTGTTTCTACCTCTTACAAAAGAAACAATGAAACCGATAGTCGAAATAAAACTCGGAAAGATTCAAAGAAGATTAAAACAAAATCAGAATCTGGAAGTTGAATTTAACAAAGCAATTATTGACGATATCGTTGATAGCTGCACAAGAGCAGAAACAGGCGCAAGAAACATAGATGCCATTGTTGACAGAAAACTTGCACCGGAAATTTCATCACAGCTTTTAGGTTTTATGGCGGAAGGTAAGAGTCCGGAAAAAGTAATAGTAACCAAAGCTAAAGACGGAATTTACAAATACAAGTTTGTTTGATACACATATAAACATTTGTAACTGAAAACGATTTTTTAAATAATATTCCGATGAGAGGCTCAGATGGCTGAACATAAGTTTAATGAACCTTATTATAAGATTCATTTTGCAGACCTTGAAGATGATACTGTCGGCGTTGTATCATTTGAAGGTATTGAAGAGATTTCAAATTTATTTGAATTTAAAATCATTCTTGCTTCTGCTGAGCGGCAAATTGATTCATCAAAAATACTTAACAAGACAGCTAAGTTTACAATGATAAGACCGGATAAAACTTCAAGAGATGTTCACGGTATTATCTCTCAATTTGAACAGTTAGGACAAACGAAAGACCAGGTTTTTTATAAAGTTGTACTTGTCCCAAGATTCTGGAGAACCAACCTCACATTCCAGAATGAAATTTACCAGGAGATGAACATCAGCGACATTATACAGACTGTTCTTTCAAGAGATGGTTCAATTGAATATAAAATAGAATTAAAAGGAAACTACCCTGTAATGGAATTTGTAGTTCAATACCGGGAGACAGATTTCAACTTTTTAAACCGCCGCATGGAGCATTACGGAATCTATTATTACTTCGAACATTCCGGTGGAAAAGATATGTTGTGTATAACAGATGATAACAGCAAACTTCCTGATCTTGAACTTTCAGAAAATCTTGGTTACAATGAAAATCAGGATCCTTTCGGAAGCGAGGAATCAATTCTTGACCTTTCCTCACACGAAAAAGTTGTTACAGGCACAGTACAGCTTAAAGATTACAACTATCTATTCCCCGAAAAACAGTTGATGGCACAAAGCCAGATAAATTCAGATTATCCCGGGACTTATTATGATTTTGGTGACAACTTTGAAAATGAAAAAAGCGGTGAGGTACTCGCAAAAGTAAGAAACCAGGAAATAATCGCTCAGAGTAAAATCTTTATTGGTAAAACTAACTGCAGGTTATTCAGTGCTGGTTTCAGATATAAAATGGAAAATCACTACCGCGAAAGCTGGAACGGTGAATATGTAATTACAAGTGTCAGACACGCAGGTTCACAAAAAGGTCAATATGCTGTTCCGCAAAAACTTGAATTAGGGGACCTGGTTTATGAAAATAAATTTACAGCAATACCTGTTGAAGTTGATTACCGTCCGGTTAGAAAAACTCCTGTTCCAAAAATTTCAGGAATAATGAGCGCTAAACTTGAATCAGGTTCGGGTGATGAATATTCATTTCTTGATGACCATGGAAGATACAAAGCTAAAATGCTTTTCGATCTGAGTGATGCAACAAACGGTGAAGCTTCTTTGCCGATACGGCTTTTACAAAGTTATTCAGGACCTGGTTACGGTATTCATTTTCCAAATCACGCGGACACTGAACTGCTTTGGGCTTGTGTTGACGGGAATGTTGACAGACCTGTCGGTATCGGCACAGTACCTAATCCTTCACAAGCATCACCTGTTGTTGCAAAAAATAAATCACAGAATATTATTCGTACTGCATCGGGTAATGAAATCATTCTTGATGACCGTTCGAATGAAACACAGATTTCACTTACAACTTCAGAATCTCATAAAGTACTTCTTGATGATAAGGATGATAAGATTGAAGTCTTATCAAAAGACAAATACAAGATATTAATGGATGATAAGAATCAGAATCTCACCGTCAATACAAAAGACGGGCACACAATTCTGATGGATGACAAGAACACTAAACTCGAAGTAAAAACAAAGAATGGACATTTCATCATCATTAATGACAAAGGCGGAGATGAAAAGATTCATATCTCAGACAAACCCGGGAAAAATTATATAACTATTGACATAACAAACAATAAAATAGTTTTAGAAACAAAAGAAGGCGACCTTGATATTCTAGCTCCAAAGGGATTAGTAAATATCAAATCAAAAAATTTTACAATTGAGACTGAAGAAGATTTAAAAATAAAATCCGGTAATATGAAAACAGAAACTCAGCAGGATTTCGAAGTAAAATCTGCAAACATTAAGCAAGAAGCTAAAAGCGATTTAAAACAAAAAGGAATGAATGTTACTTCAGAAGCATCCGCCGATCAAAAAATAAAAGGTTTAAACACTACTCTTGAAGCCGGAGTTGATATTAAAGTCAAAGGTAGTCTGGCAACAATTGAAGCATCCGGAATAAATACGATTAAAGGTTCACTTGTAAAAATTAATTAAAGATGATTTTGAAATTAAATATGCTGGTATTTGAATGAGTGCTGCTGCAAGATTAGGTGACAGTTGTGCTCATGGCGGAGCGATTGTGGCCGGATGTCCGACAGTATTAATTGGCGGTATGCCTGCTGCCAGAGTTGGAGACCCGCATGTTTGCCCGATGGTAACACCCGGAACTCCACCTATCCCTCATGTTGGAATGCCTATTATTCCACCGGGAAGCCCGACAGTATTAATAGGTGGTATGCCTGCAGCGCGTATGGGTGATATGGCTCCATGTACAGGACCACCTGACTCAATTGTAATGGGCTGTATGACCGTGTTAATCGGAACGTCAGGTTCCGGAAGCGGAAGCGGCGGTGGCGCAGGAGGCGGAGGTGCAGCATCGGCAAAAGCAGGTGCGGCTACTGCCCTGTCAGATAATATTGAAGTGACAACAAAAGAAGAGCATTGGCTTGAATTTGAATTCAAAGATAAAGCCGGAAATCCTGTTAGCGGCATTCCGTATAAATTAAAAGATCCTGACAGTAAAGATTCCGAAGGTATTATAAAACCTGACGGCAAAATAACCCGCGACTCAACAGGTAAAGGAAAAGCAGAAGTAATTCTTTATTCTCTGCAAAATGCTAAATGGTCTAAAGAAATTGTAAAAGCAGGAGATAAAGTAAAACTATCTGCCGAATCACAGGGATTTGAAAATGGTATTAAAGCTACTATACAAATATTCAAAAAAGATTTTAACGGAACTGATACTGTTGTAAAAACTGTTGAGAAAGAAATAAGCAGCAATAAAATTGAGATAGAACTTGAGAATAAATTTGAAGAAGGTTCCCAGGATTCTTCAGATAAGATTTATTCTGCAGCAGGATATTATTTTGAAGTATTCATTGGTCAGTGCAGAACAAAATCCGGAATGTTGTACAACGAAGACTTCATAGAAATTGAATTAAAGGATGATGAAGGTAATGCAAAAGGTAATGAAGAGTTCATCCTGTTCCTGTCGAACGGTAAAGTTGAAAAAGGAAAACTTGACGGCAATGGATATAAAAAAATTGAAAAGATACCTGCAGGAAAGTATTCAGTGCAGTTCCCGAATTTAAAACCAAAACAAAAATAATTTTAATTCCCGCAACACCACCAGTGTCATTCCGAACTCGGTTCGGAATCTTAGATTGGGGTTCTGGATGAAAACAGATGATGAAACCAGTTCAGCAGGACAATCAAAGAAATATTCTAAATCAAATAAATGTCTGACACAATCGAAATAAAACTCAATAACGCTGACGCTAAAATTGATAACCTGAAATCCGGTGGGTTAAACAAGTTATCAATTAAGACAAATCGTGAAGTAACTGTTATTGAAATGGAGGATATCAATTTTCATTTTGACAGCGCAGTATTACTGCCCGATTATGGCACTGAAGGACCTGAAGAAAATACTGCTGAACAAAACAGGATAACCGGACTTGGAGTATTATTCACGAGCTATAAACAAGCTGAGAAAAAAGAATTCCTCCAGAAAATTTTAGTCGCTGGACACACAGATAAAAAGGGCGGCGAGTTTTATAATCTTACTCTCTCCCAACAAAGAGCTGAAAATGTTTTCTTTATGTTTATGGGAGAAAGAAACAAATGGGCAGATTCATCGAATGAAAAACACCAGGTTGAAGACATTCAGCAAATATTAAAATGGATATCATTCAACTTCCGGTATGATTGTGACCCGGGCGAAAAAACAAATAAGATGAACGCTGAAACAACAGGCGCTCTTTTAGCTTTTCAAAAAAGATATAATGAAGATTTTGTAGTCCTTGAAAAACACAAAGAAAAATTCTCCCGCTTGTTTACCAAAATTGATGAAGACGGAAAGATGGGTAAACAAACCTGGAAAGCCTTCTTCGATATGTACACGCTTGAACTGCTTATTGTAATGGGAATAACAGAAGATGGGTTGAATGAACTTCGCACAAAATTAAATTTTGTTAAAAAATCTCAAGCGCACCCGGCGCCAGTTGTCGGCTGCGGCGAAAGTTTTCCTGCAAGCGGCGCAACAAGTGAAGAAGCAAATGCTGTTGACAGAAGAGTTGAATTTTTATTTTTTGATGACGGTGAAGAACCTGAACTAAAATGTCATCCCAAAAAATTTCAGTGTATAAAATCAAAATGTGATTTGCATCCTGAAGGATTTTTTAAAAGAAATCCAGTCCCCGCTGAACCTCTTCCATTACCAAGCGGGATGGCAGTGCGGGTTCATTTGAAATTCATTTATAAGACTCCTGATGATAAAGAAAGAAGTCTTCCAAAAGATTTTCCATACACACTAAAATTTCAGGATGGAACTACTGAAGAAAGAAAAATTGAAACGGATAACGGACAGATTTTTCTCCAGGTATTACGAGAGAAAAAAGCATTTACAATTGAATTCAAGTTTACTGAGAAAAATTTTATCGCATCTCCTGAAGATGACACACAAAAGGATGAACTTGTTAAAGAAACGGCTGTTAAAGAAAAAATCAAAAATGGTTTTAAAGTATTTAATCTGCCGTTACAATTTAACCTCAAGACATCTGTCTGGGAGTTGTCCCCATCAGTTTCAAATTTTGATGATACAGAAAAACAATTTAATGACCTTGACAACCTGAGTGTTGAAAATATTGGCTCGGAAGCATCACCCGTAAAAATGATATTAGACCCGAAGTGGCAGCATCTGAAATTCACCTACTTCGACAGGCAGATTAAAAAGAGATTAAGTCTTCTCCCGCTTATGATTGAAGGACTTGCAACAAAAGCTGATGCTAGTCCTACATCACAAAGTAACTGGTTAGATGCAGCAGAAGAATGTCAGTGTCTTCCATGGATTGACCAGACTACCAAAAGACCAAATGCAAATACACATCTTCGTTTTCGGTTTACTGAAAATACTTTTATTGAATCATCAGGAAATGCAGACAGTTTTTCAAGAAAATATGTAACGAAAAATCCTTCATCATCAACTGATGCAGGATTAAATGAAGGTTCAGGAATAAATCTTGATTTTGATATTATGAATGCAAACCGGATGAAGTTTTATGACCTTCCAAAACTCTGGAAATCTCAAACATATTTCTGTCAGCAGCCATCAGAAACTGAAGGCGGTAACGCTGAAAAAAAATTATTTGAGTCGATGGTGACAAAACAAACAACATTAAAACGTCCCCTTGTTTTTTCACTTGATGATATTGTGTTGTTCGTAGGAGATTCCAGCGGAAAAATAACTTCTTCGTTTGACTGGGATGGAAGTTCACTCGCTGTTTTTTGTAATACATTTAAAGATAAAAATGCAGAAGGGGTTGAAGATACAACTAACCTTACAAAATTTGGTTTGTTCAAACCGGTTACCAACTCAGATTTCTTTACTAAAAAAGAAGTCACAGTAACACGAACAGACAAACTTGCACATATCGTTGACTATCCCGATTGGGTGCGTGCTGTTTTTGTCAAAGGAAATTTATTCGACGCTTTTGATTTACGTTCACCGGATACAAATGCCGGAGTTGTTGGTGCAAGAGCCGCTGTACGATGGATTGACTCCTCAAAATTAATCCCTCCGAATTCCGATAAGGATGACAGACCGGGTATTACGCACACAAGAAAAACATCTGCTATTCAGCCTGTCTTTAAACAGATACATGATTTTCATGGACGCATTGGACGCGTTGATTTGATACTGCTTCGATGCTGCGATATTGATAGTGATACCGAGATTGGTGCAAATATTCACTATCTCCGTTTTCATTTTTCATTCAACTTTGCGCTAACTGATGATGAAAAAAAGATTAACAGAGTTGCTTCAACAAAAACAGGCGCACAGGCAGATATTTTTAAGAATAATACCTGCACAAGAATAATGAACCGCTGGAACGGCAACGATAATATAAATAACAGAAGAGCAAAAATTTTACCCAAGGATGAAAAATTTGGCAAGCTGAACTGCCAGGTACTTTGGTTTGTGCAGGCACTTCCAGACGCAGATAAAAATCTCACCCACTATACTTTAAAAGTTTTTAATGATGACGCAGGCAGAGCGTTTATGTCCTCAAAAGGTTTTGGTGAATTAAATGAAAAACATACAAGCGCAAATCCGCACGAAGCGGGTCACGGTGACAGTCTTGTTGATGAATACGTTGAGCGGTGGAGAAGCGCGTCATATCAACAGCCCGGTTTTTATAGTTTTTCTCCAGGTTCGCCATTTGATTTTGATTCTGAAGCAATGATGAATGGAAATTTACGTATAAGGGCGAGATACTTCTGGCATGCTGCCGAATGGTTTAATAAAATTTATAATACTGAATTTGTTGTACACAGACGGATACACAAATTCAATATCCCGACTAATCCAAATAAAACCGACAAAACATTTGTTTCATTCCCGATTAAAAGTGATAAAGATGTAAAGCTCGGTGAACGGGGTAAGTTTGATTTATTTCTTTACAAACTTGGTGAGGATGAATTTCCCTTCGACATTTTAAGAAATCATCCGACAAAAGGTAAAGCCGCTATCGACCCGTTCGATTCAATACTAATGATACTTGTTAAGATGAGATTTGAATTTCATACAGATACTCATGCCACAATCAAAAATGGGGTTGCAAATATTAATTCAGCAATCTTCAATCAGTTCAATCAAAAGTTTTTTGCAGAAAGCAAACAATTAAAACTGGAACGATGCCTTTTGCATTTTTTTCCAAGATACTTAGTGAAAAATTATTCCGGTGATGCTGAACTTAACGGTGATATGGGAATCACAAAAAAGTCGGAATATAATTCTGTTGTGAGTGATATAAAATCCGAACACGGACTTCATTTTGATGTTGAGACAAAAACTTCGGGAACTTCAGAATGGAAAGGTAAAAACGATTTAAAATTTTTATTCAATGCGGGTGCACCGGCTAAGTTCCCACGTTTCTTTGCACACATGGTTGGCATTCCCGACAACAAAGAAGAAGAAGCGTCAAGCTATGAACCCATCGCAAAAATTCTTATGCCGGATGCAAAAATTTCTAAAGTATTCCCCTAATCTCCTGAAAGTTATTTTCATCCTGCTGGCAGGATTAGTTTTTTATTGGAAAGGATATTCTTCAGTCATGGAAGAAAAAGAAGTTATTGAAAATTTATCAGCAGCCGCTGCCGATACAATTTTTATTAAAGATAAAGAAGAACCTTTGTCACTCACGGATAAACCTGATAAAGATTTTTCAGTTGCGACTTCATTTAATAATTCCGGTCGAAACAGCAGAACATCAGTCGAGGTAGGTAAGAATATCTGGGATGAAAAATGGAAAGTTCCTCTTGAAGATGATGAGGCTTCGCCAGGACAAATACTTTTTTGCAAAGACAGAATAATTGTTTACAGCGATACTCAATGGCAGTTGTTTTCTTCTGAAGGTAAAAAAATAGCATCAGGCGGATTAGGTCATAGTGAAGTCTATATGGATAAATCAAATGATGTTTTTTACTTCAGCGATTATAACGGGTTGGTTCAGGCAAGAAATTTAAAAGACGGTTCGCACAGATTTTCTATGTTTGCGATGTACGGGAACAGTTATCGACGATCTATGTTCCATACTAAAGATAACTTCATTTATATTTTTTCGATTGAACAACAGGAAGACCCTCACGGCAATCACGTGCGAAACAGCTCAGTACTTGAATTACTTGATATTGGAAAACCTATTGTAGTCGATGATAAAGGATACCTGGAATCTGCTCACCGGATGAATACAATTTCATTCAGAAGTATTGATGTTGTAGCAGCTTCGACTAATGAAACATGGGTTGCTGCAGCACCGGGGCACATTATCATCGCAGATAAAAATCTGAACATTAAAAAAGTATTGAAGGAAGAGTTTGTACCACAGGCGATAAGTTTAGACCAGAGCGGAAAAATCTACTTGATTGTAAGTACAAATGATAAGGATGGAACTACGAAAACATCTTTATGGATAATAACTCCTGATGGTGAACGATTAATGAATCTCACATTACCGGACAACCCGGTTGAAAGATACTTCCCTGCTGTTATCGGTTATGAATCAAATATTTTCATTCCTTATGGCAATAAAATTCTCTCATATAACATAAAAACAAAAAAGTTAACTGAAAAAATTATCGAAATGCCCTTTGGCGGAGCTTGTATTGATTCAAAGGATTTGTTAGTTATTGCATCCGGAAAAATGATTTACACATTAAATGAATCAGGTGAGATAAATTATCTGACTCACGTTGAAAACGATAAGCTAACTACTAACCCGGTATTCATAGACAGCGACCACTTAATCTGTGCTTCAGATCAATTTTTATATTGCTTTGTCCGTGGACAAAAAATTAATTGAGTTCTGTTAAGTTGTACTCAAAAAAATAATTATGGAAAAACACTCCGGCGATACCGATAAACCCAAAGAAGTCAAGTTGACTTCCTCAATTGAACAGGTTATCTGGACAAGTAAATCAGGTACGCCCGGAGGTAAAGTAGGACTCGAAATTACAACGCAGGCTGTTGGAATTAATACTGAAGTATCAATTCAAATCTCCGATAAATCAGGAAGTAATTTCGATACCATTAAGAAAAAAATGTTCGGTAAAAAATTATGGCTCGATGTAACCGTTCCTGAAAAAGCAAAAGATGAGTTATTTGCTGAAGCTAAAATTTCTAAACTGAGTCTTAATAAGAAATCAAACGGACTTGAAGTATTACCGCCGATTGAATTAAAAAATCTTAAATGGGACAGGGATGAAGTTCACAGAGGCGACATAGTTAAAATAACTGCAGATGTTACAAATGTCTATGACGGCGCTGAAGCTGAAGTTCAGATATGGGAATATGATTCTGACCTTGCTCATGATTTTGTGGCATCAATTCCAGTGACGATAAAAAATAAAAAGATTGAAACCCAGTGGGAGTTTCAATACGTGGAAGATACAGATGATATTCCAACCGAAGAGGAAACTGAAAATGGTTATCAATGGCCCGAATATTTTTTCCGTGTAAACATCGGAGGCAAATCTGAAGATTCAAAAGTGATGAAGTTCAAAGACTGGATTGAGATTGAATGGAAATACCCGAACGGACAA
>JAEXTA010000018.1 GCA_023453665.1 Bacteroidota bacterium
AAAGACGAATAAGCCGGATCACATTTTAACTTATGATAAAGCCTGGAAAGACAGACTTGGTAAACGCCACGAAACTTTTAACAGGATTAAAGAAGGCATTTACAATTTTTCAGATGATAAATTTAACAACATCGCTCAATCTATTCTAAAAATTCCAATCGAAAAAAGAACACTGGGGAAAGTGTTTACAACTGCGTTGATGAACAATCCATCATTACTAATTGATATTGCAAAAGTGTTTGTTGTTTAAACACAATTAGCACACGGATTAGACTGATGGAACTGATTAATACGGATCAGATCAGTTCTAATCCGTTTGATCTGTTTAATCCGTGCGCTATTAATACTTGCCAATCATCAACTAAAAGATATTGACAGTACACTATATGTTATTTACATTAATCTAACTTTTTATGGGGGTGTTATGAAAATTGGAACTTTACTTGCAATATTATTTGGCATAATTGTATTCCTCAACGTATCACATGCTCAACTATTAAAAACAGGTGAAGATAACCCTATCGTTGAAATAATAGAATTTTCCAGTGATAGTTTATACTCCGAATTTATTGGAGATACGGTAAACTGTTATATCAGGAATAATTCAGATAGCAACGTTATCCTTGATTCAATTTTTACAGCTAGTAGTTATGGTTATCTGTCTTTAATAATTGATGGCAGCGGTAACTTTTTTATAAACTTGTTTGGTAAGTACCCGAATCATCCTCTGGATACTCTCAGATATAATATCTCTGCTCACGATTCAATTTTATTTCAAATATATGATGTTGACCTTTGTCCAATTTGTGATTTTGAAATTCAAGACTACTTTCTTGATACGCTGACTTTTGGATTTACAGTTGTGGACTCCGGATATTATTTTACAAAAGCAATTCAGATATCTGGCGAAGGACATCCATCAGCTTTAAATGATTTTGGTGATCCGCCGTCTTCTTTTAGTATTTTCCAAAACTATCCTAACCCATTCAACCCGAGCACTAAAATAAGTTGGCAATCACCAATAAGTAGTTGGCAATCCATAAAGGTTTATGATGTGCTTGGAAATTTGATTGCAACTCTGGTCGATGAATATAAAAACGCTGGAAGTTATGAAATAGCCTTTGATGCATCATCACTCTCAAGCGGAGTTTATTTTTATCAGTTAATTGCGGGTGATTACATTGAAACCAAAAGGATGGTTGTACTAAAGTAAAACCAAATAGCACACTGATCTAACGGATCAGATCAGTTCCGATCCGGTTGTTCCGTTAGATCAGTGTGCCATTAAAATCTGCTATTGACGGATACTTAATCTTTCAATCATATCTTTTGTACTTCTAACCAATGTTATGAACTCTTCCCTGTAACCAAACTCATCTTTACCTTGTGAATCTTCAGCAAGACTTATGACTGATTCAAAGTTAGATGTTCCTTTAAACTGACTATCTCTCAACAGTAACGCAAACTGCACAACCGCAGATGAGAAAAGAAAATTCTCTGAAACCTCTATTTCATTTTCAGGATCAAGTTCAAGAGTTTTTGTTAACAACTTACTTGTATCTTCGTCCGGTTCTTTGTACCTGATGCTGAACAATAAAACTTCTTTTGAGCTTACTGCTTCATACTTTAGTCTGTGTTCCTGGTAGCGAAGATTTTCATATCCTTGAATTGCAGCCACTTCCTTAACCGGAACAACTTCATACAAAGCTGTTACAGTGTGACCCGCACCAAGCTCGCCGGCATCTTTTTTATCATCTTCAAAATCTTCTTTTTTGAGCATGCGGTTTTCATAACCAATTAATCTGTAGCTTAAGACTTTTGCAGGATTAAACTCAACCTGGATTTTTACATCCTTGGCAATCGTAAACAATGTTGAAGTAATTTCATGACCAAGCACTTTTTTTGCTTCCAAAAAATTATCGATGTAATAGTAGTTGCCGTTTCCTTTGTCAGCTATTTCTTCAAGTCTGCCATCTTTAAAATTTCCCATACCGAATCCGAGTATGGTTAAATAAATACCAGACTTTTTCTTTTCTTCAATAAGTTGAACAAGTTCGGATGTATTCGAAACACCAACATTAAAATCACCATCGGTAGCAAGGATAATCCTGTTGTTGCCGCCTTCAATAAAATTTTCTTCCGCAGTTTTGTACGCGAGTAAAATTCCTTCACCACCGGCAGTTGAACCACCAGCATTAAGTCTGTCAATTGCATTAAGAATTTTCTGTTTCTCTGATACATACGTTGATGGAAGAACCAACCCTGCAGCACCTGCATAAACGACTATTGATACTTTATCATCAGATGAAATTTTATCAATCATCATCTTCATTGATTTTTTTACAAGCGGAAGTTTATTTTCCGGCGTCATTGAACCGGAAACATCAAGAAGAAACACAAGATTGCTTTGTCGTTTTTCATTACCAATTAATTCTTTTCCTTTTATTCCTATGTGAACCAGGTAGTTGTCTTTGTTCCATGGGCATTCACCTATTTCGGTCGTTATTGAAAATGGCGAGCCGTCTTTCGGCTGCGGATAATCATAGTCAAAATAGTTGATGAACTCTTCAACTCTAACCGCATCTCTCGGTGGAATTGTATTTTCATTAATAAATCTCCGTGCATTGCTGTATGACGCAGCATCAACATCAATTGAAAATGTTGAAAGTGGATTTGACATTGATTCAAGAAAATCATTTTCAACTATTGTGTTGTATTCTTCTGTGTTGAAGAATGCAGGGTCATTAACTAACATCCCTTCGACGTAATAAGCATTGTTATCACTTCTGCCGCCTCTAATGTGGATATTACCATTCTGATTAGCTACGCCTGATTGTGTACTTACTACAGAATTAATTCCACGAAAGAATAGATTTTCCGGACTCACAACAGTATTAGAGTTTGTAACATTTTTATTTATTAAAGGTTTTTCAGAGACTATCTCTACACAACCCATTTGATAGACTTCAGCAATCAGTTTAACATTAACTTCGGTTGTGAGATTGGTCGATACAATCACTTCCTTGATTTTGGTATCTTTATAACCAATGTACTTTCCAATAATTGTGTAAGTACCTTCGGGGACATTCAGAATAATATAATTACCATCGATATTGGTGGCAGCACCAAGTTTTGTGTTTTCGATTACTACGTTAGCACCGATTAATGGTTCGCCGGTTGCAGCATCAGTTACCTTACCAACGATTTTTCCTTCACCCGCAAAAAGTGAGATTGTGACTGCCAGACTTAACAGGATTGTTTTGAGCGCGGACATTTTAACCTCCAATGAATTTGATTTCAATGTATGGGTGAAGTCAGCTATAGTCAAGAGACGGATTTTCTCCGGAATTTTTTAGCACAAATTTTTCAACTATTGTACCAGTAGCTGTTAACTATTGTTAGTTTACAATCGATGATAAAAGCAAGGTACACTGATTTGAACCTAATAGGAATGTGTTAAGATCATTATGATTTGTTATGAAGTAATTTTATTTGGGAGCTTCAACAAATACTTCTATGTTTGAAATCATTTTTGTAAATGTTATTGAAAAGGTTCTAAAATGTCCTGGTATATAGATTTTGTAAAAAGTTTTCCTCTCATCTCAGCAATGATTCAGTTTGCAATTCTTGGCACATTTGGAGATGTTGTTTCTCACTGGTTAGTTAAACGGAAAATTTTTTCGCCATATGATTTTAAGACTCTTTTGTTGAAGATGATCGAATGGGCAATACTCGCGGTGTTCATCAAATATGCTTTTATTGGATTTAACGGGTTTGTTGATAGTTTGATTTTTCATGATTACCTGCCTGAACTTGATGGCATTGGAAAATCATTTGCAATTTCAACCATGATGAATTTACAATTCGGACCTTTCCTTGTTATAATGCATCGTGTGCTGGACAATGTCATTGCACAACAAAGTAACTGGAGAAATATTGATAAAGGGTTTTATTCGTTATTGTGGTTCTGGATACCCGCACACACAATTACATTTATCCTTCCAAAAGAATTTCAGATAGGGCTGGCAGCGATATGGTCATTGGCACTTGGGATTATTCTGGGAATTTATAATCGCAAAAGATAATTTTGCTTTGAATCATCTTCCGGATCAAGAAATCTAAAAATTAGTTGTTCCCGTTTTGGGAACTTTGTATATTAATGTATGAGAGTGATAGCAATAAAAAAACTTAAAGAGTTTTGGCTAAAACATCCAGATGCTGAACAACCATTAAGAGCCTGGTATTCGGAAGCGACAAATTCAGATTGGAAAAAACCAGCTGATATAACGGCTCTTTATCGGACTGCGAGCATACTTTCAAACAGCAGAATTATTTTTAATATAAAAGGAAATGATTACAGATTAATTACGGCTATAAATTATAACTACAAAGTTGTTTATATAAGGTTTATCGGAACACATAAAGAATATGATAGAATAAATGCTGAGGAGATATAGGTATGAAAATAAAAGTAATCAAAACAAAAAAAGACTATAACGCGGCACTTAAAAAGATCGAAGAGATTTTTGATGCGAAACCGGGGTCACAGGAAGGCGATCTTCTTGAACTGCTTGTTACTTTAGTTGAAACTTACGAACAAAAACAATTTAAAGTTTCTCCCCCTGATCCAGTTGAAGCTATAAAGTTCAGGATGGAGCAGCTAGGATTAAAACAATCGGATATTGCCGAAGTTATAGGCGGTAAAAACAGAGCTTCTGAAATTCTTAACAGAAAAAGAGAACTTACCGCGAAGATGATGAGAGATCTGCACAGAAAATTTAATATTCCGGCTGAGTCTCTGCTCGCTTAATTAAATTTCATAAGTTGAACTGTCAAATATTTAATCTGGATTTAAAACTCCGCACTAATACCGATAGATGGCAGAATACCAATCGATGACTCATCATCAACTGCGCCTTTACGTGCATCCCACCGGATAAAACTTCTGTTAGTCCTGTTATAAATATTCTGAATATCTATATAAGTTATAAGCGTCCAGTTGCTGAAGAACCAGTGTTTATCAACACGAAGATCAAGACTGTGATTCGGTTCAAGTCTTGCTGAATTATAGTTAACTACACTTTGTGAGCCATCTGGATTAAACGGTGTGTAAGGTTTCCCTGAAGCGTACCGGAATTTTAAACTGGTTTCCCACTCGTTATTGAATTTATAACCACCGCTTATATTAAATATCCAGGTCTGGTCATAACTTCCTTTTCTTGTAATGCCATCGAGCGGGGTAAATTCGGATTGACTATAAGTTAAACTTAAAATGCCATAATATGGTATGTCAGAAAGTTTTTTCTGCACTGATAGTTCAATACCTTTTGCATTACCTTTCCCTTCGCTAACCAATGGTTCAAGCCCGAAAGAAGAAAAATTATCGTCACTGCCAGAAAAGCCAGCACCTGTATTTGCAAGAACAAGGTAAGGTCTTATAACACTTGCCGGATAGTCTTCATAGTCCTTATAAAAACTTTCTATTTTAAGCAGGGCATCCTCACGCAAGCGATGTTCAAGACCGACGACCAATTGATTATTTCGAACATGTTTAAGTTTTTTATTTGATCGATTAGCCGCAAGCCAGATGTATGATGGTGATTGATGATAAATACCTCCGCTTAAATTTAAAGATGTCAATTCATTAAGTTGATAAGATGCAGATATTCTTGGGCTGATAAATATTTTATTTTCAAGCGGATCAAAGTAATCACCCCTCAAACCAAGATTAACCGTCAGGTTGTTGAATAAAATAAAACTGTAATTTGAAAACACGGCCAGTTTTGTAAATCTGTTTGAGGATGATAGTGATTGAAGCGGAAGCGAATCACCGAATGTAGTTCTGAAGGTTGGAAAGAGGATATCAGATTCAAACTTAATGGACTTGACCATTCCACCGAAATTTAATTCTGAAGTTTTATTCAGCTTTAATACAATGTCTGCTTTCAGACTATTCTCTCCTTCGATTGATTTATTTTTAAAGATCGGGTTAAAAAGAGTATCCCGCTGCTGAGTATCATAGTCAGTAAAGTTTCTGCTAAGGGTCAGATCAATAAAACCATCATCGAAAAGATGTCTGAAAATAAATCCGGTCACATATTGTGTTTGATTGCTGCCGAGTATACGTGAGTTATCAAATCTTTGTTCTTCGGTATCATTAAAATATCTCACATTATCAAAAGCACTGATGAAAAGAAATGAAAGCGAGTTGTTCTGATCAATTTTAAAATTGGCTTTTGATAGTACATCATAATATTCAGGAACGAAAGCAAAGTTTGCAGCTTTGAAAATAAAATCGAGATAACTTCTTCTTGCGGAAAAAATAAAATCAGAGTTTGCTGTTAATGGTCCTTCAAGATTCAACCCGAACTGAGTTGCAGATATTGTTGCCTTGCCGCCGAGTCTGTCGCTTCTTCCTTGTCGCAAATTAATATTTAATACGGATGAAAGTTTGTCGCCGTAAAGTACCGGAAAACCACCGGTTGAAAAAGATGTTTCCTTTACATAATCAAGATTAATATAGCTTAACGGACCGCCTGTCGCTCCCTGAGTTCCAAAGTGATTTATATTCGGGACTTCAATACCATCAACTATATATAAATTTTCTGAAGGCGCACCTCCGCGAACAATAAGATCATTTCTTCCTGCATCTGCCTGCGCAACACCCGGTAATACCGAAAGCGCGCGAACAACATCCTCAAATCCGCCTGCACTTCTTCTTATTTCTTCATAACTGAAATTTTTTATACTGTTAACTTCAAAAGGATTTTTAGAAAAATAGTCACTTGATATGGTTACACTTTCAAGTTCTATTGTTTGCGGAGTCAATTCAAAATCGAGCTGGGCAGGTTTTGTGGCACTTACTGTTATATCGGTTTTGGTTACGGAATTATAACCTATCGATGATACTCTAACCTGGTAAGTCCCCGGTTCAAGTCCGCTGATTTTATAAATTCCGGATTCATCTGCGGCATCACCTTTTTCAGTGCCGGGGATAAAGATGTTTGCCCCTATGACAGGTTGTTTCGTTGTTGCGTCAATCACTCTTCCGGAGATTGTACCGGAATTACTTTGTGCGTTAATATCAAAAGATTTTATTAATACAAATACTGCCGTTATAAAAATTATTTTAGTCATACTTCAATTGTTTTTTTTCGTAAACATTATTGTAAGCAATTTAGTTCCGTTTTTTTAAACATGTTAAATAGTTATATTTAACTAATAATTGAGTGTTATTAGGCAACAATAAACAATATACATATTTAAGTGTCACCAATTTTTCCAAATCCGGTTCAACCAAAATGATTAAAGAAAAAAGTTCATCATCTAAAAGCGGCGGGCTCAAGAACTTTGAAGCATCAATAAATAATCTTTCCGGAGTTTCTTTCTGGGTTTCGGATTCACCCGATATAAGAAACAGTATCCGCTATATGGATAATATTTTCAAACTGACAGGATATATTGGCGAACAGTTAGATGCACTTCCGTTAAAACATTATTCTCTTATTGATAAAGATGAATCAATATTAATACAAAGACATCTGGATAATTTTATTGAGGATAATATTCAGGATGAACTCGAACTCCAATATGGTATTACCAATAAGAATGGTAAAAAAGTTTTTATCAAAGAAAATATTTTTGTTAACCGTGCCGCAGAGGGCGAAGTCAGTTTTTTTAATGCATCTTTAATTGATATAACAATATTTAAAGAAAAAGAAGAGTTGTTGATTAACACAACTAACGAATCAAAAAGACTTAATGAAGCAAAGGATAATTTTATCTCAATTCTTTCTCATGATCTGCGTTCACCTTTTACCAGCATACTGGGTTTTGCCGAAATATTAATGAATGAAAATTCACTTGAACCTAAAGACAGGCTTGAGTACCTGCACTTTATTTATGATTCCTCTCTGAACCAGCTTCAATTAATAAATAATCTTTTAGACTGGTCAAGATTAAGCACCGGGCGGCTTAAACTTCAGCCCCAGCGTCTTCATGCAAAGACTATTGTTTATAATTGTATATCAACATTGACCGGCGCTGCAATGCGTAAAAAAATTGAAATAAAGGTTGATGTAAGTGACTCACTTTTTATTCAGGGTGATGAACGTCATTTATCAATAGCTTTATCGAACCTGCTCTCAAATGGAATAAAATATTCACAGGAAGGCAGCAGAATCGACGTCAGTGCTGCTTTGTTTAATAATGATATGGCAGAGTTTGTAATTAAAGATAAAGGAGCCGGAATTTCAGAAGTTAACCAGCTTAAACTTTTTAAAATCGATAAAATGTTTTCCACTGCCGGCACAAAAAATGAAAAAGGAACAGGCATTGGATTGATCCTCACTAAAGAAATTATAGACAAACATAAAGGTGAAATCTGGTTCTACTCACAAAAAGGTGAAGGCAGTGAATTCCACATTACTGTTCCGTGCAGTTCAAACTGTATTCTTATAGTTGAAGAAAACCAGAAGGATAGAATTCATTACAGTGAAATAGTAAAAAAGTATTACCCGGCATTCAATGTCGTTGAAGCACAAAACGGTTATGAAGCGCTGGAACTTGTTCTCAGCAAATTCCCCACTTTAATTCTGGCAAATCATTCAGCACCATTAATGAACGGTGTGCAGTTAACTGAATCTGTTCGCAAGTCAATCAAAAATTACAAACTACCTGTAATTATCTTTGCCGATGTGCCGGTTGAAGAGTTAAAACCACAGTATGAAAGATTAGGTGTATCTGACATACTCGATAAACCGGTTAACAAAAAAATACTGGCAGAAAAAATTAAAACCGCACTTAACTGAGTTATAAATAGTTTACAACCAATAAACATCTTAGCTGTCTCCTCTGCGCTTCGTTTTAGTTCCAACTTACTTAGTCAATCGCTATATTTCACAACAAAAAACGGAGGACTTTGTGAACATTGCAGTTGTTGGAACAGGTTATGTAGGATTAGTATCAGGAACCTGTTTTGCGGAAACCGGAAATAATGTTATTTGTGTTGATGTGGATGCAGCCAAAGTTGAAATGATGCGTAACGGTAAAATGCCGATTTATGAACCCGGGCTTGATTCATTATTTGAACGGAACATTAAAGAAGGAAGATTAACATTTACAACAGATCTTCATGATGCTGTTAGAAAAGCTGCTGTAATTATGTTATGTCTGCCAACACCACAAGGCGGCGATGGAAAAGCAGATCTTCAGTATGTACTCAAGGTAGCAGATGATCTAGGTAAATTTTTTAAAGCGGAACCAAATATAGGGTTCAGAGTTTTGGTTGATAAAAGTACAGTCCCGGTCGGTACAAGTGAATTAGTTCGTGCCGCAGTAAAAAAACACGCCCCCGATTTTGATTTTGATGTTGCTTCAAATCCTGAATTTCTTCGTGAAGGAATTGCAGTTGAAGATTTTATGAAACCGGAAAGAGTTATTGTAGGAACAAGCAATCACAAGACAAAAGAAATAATCGAACAATTATATGAGCCTTTCGTACGTTCAGGCAACCCAATTTATTTTATGGATGAAAAATCTGCCGAGATGACAAAGTACGCAGCAAACTCTTTCCTTGCGACAAAAATTTCTTTCATGAATGAAATCGCAAATCTCTGTGAATTAACAGGCGCTGAAGTTGATAAAGTAAGAATAGGGATCGGCTCTGATTCAAGAATCGGAAAGAGATTTTTATTCCCAGGTGTTGGTTACGGCGGTTCCTGTTTTCCTAAAGATGTTATTGCACTTGTTAATACCGCAAACGAAAATAATTATGATTTTAAAATATTGAAGTCGGTTATTGATGTTAATTACAGGCAGGTTGATCTTTTTTTTAATAAAATAAACAAACACTATGGTGGAAATTTAAATGGAAAACATTTCGGAATGTGGGGTCTTGCATTCAAACCAAATACAGACGATGTACGTGAAGCACCATCACATTATCTAATTAAAAAACTTATTGATGCAGGTGCTTCGGTAACTGCTTATGATCCGGAAGCAGTGGAAACAACCAAAGTTGTTCTGGGCGATATGATTAAGTACGCGCAAAATTCATACACTGCAATTGACAATGCAGATGCACTGATAATTGTAACTGAGTGGAATGTTTTCAGGAACCCTGATTTCGATATGATAAAATCTAAACTGAAAGCTCCTGTAATTTTTGATGGTCGGAATCTTTATGACCTTGAAAAAATGAAACACATGGATTTTACCTACTATTCAATAGGTCGTGTTGCCGTTACTAAGTAAAAGTATGTTAACTTTTTTGAATGACAAATAAATCCTGATGAGCGCTAACAACGGAAATCAGAGACACTGGTTCGCTCTTTATACAAAACCAAGAAGCGAATTTAAAGCTGCAAAACAAATTGAAGAAGCTTCGGTCGAGTTTTATCTGCCTTCAGTTACAAGACTGAAGCAATGGAGCGACCGCAAGAAAAAAGTAACCGAACCGCTTCTGCGGGGTTATATTTTTATTTTCGCAGATGAAAAGGAAAGAATACTTTCTCTCAGCCAGCCTTCAGTTGTAAGATGTGTCTGCGATAAAGGAAGCCCGGCTAAAATTCCGGCCTGGCAAATAGATAATTTGCGCAAGATGCTGCAAACAGATACCGAGTATATTATTAAAGAGGGGCTTGTTCCTGGAGTAAAAATCAGGATACTCGACGGACCATTCAAAGATGTTATTGCCGTTTACCGTGAGGATACGAATGAAAAAACTATTGCAGTATCAATTGAACTGTTAAACAGATCGGTGCTTGCTCATCTTCCGAAAGAAAGTTCTTATGAAATTCTGAAAGAACAAAATGAATAATCAAACCGAACTTGCTTCTCTTACAAAGGGAAATAAAGTTGATCATTTCCTTCTCGTACGAAAAAATGAAATCCGTCTTACCAAGCAGCAAAAACAGTTTCTAAGTCTTGAACTTGGCGATAAATCAACTACACTTGGTGCTAATGTATGGGATAATTTTGATGAACATCTGCCCGGAGTAAAAAACGGAGATGTTGTAAAAGTAAAAGGTGTGATAGAAGAATACCAGGGAACAAATCAGATAAAAGTTGATTCAATCCGTTTTGCAATTCCTTCGGATGAAGTTTCACCTTCCGACTTTCTGCCAAAGTCAAAACGAAATGCAGATGAAATGAAAAAGGAATTCACTTCCCGCATTCAAAAAATAAAAGACAAAAAACTTAAACAGCTTATTACAATAATTTTTGATGAAGAAAATTTTCGGAAGTTTTCAGTTTCACCTGCCGGAAAAATGTGGCATCACGGGTATATACACGGTTTAATTGAACACACTCTTGAGATAATAAAAATCTGTGATCTTATGTGTGACATACATAGTGATCTAAATCGTGACCTTCTTATCTGCGGGGCAATGTTACATGATTTCGGAAAGATTGAAGAACTTAACTCAGAAACATCATTTGATTATACTGATAAAGGAAAATTGATCGGACATATTGTTATTGCCGCAATAATTGTAAATGAAAAATGTAAGACCATTCCGGACTTTTCGGAAGAAACAAAAAATTTATTACTTCATTTGATACTGAGTCACCAGGGCAAGTTAGAACACGCATCACCCGTTGTACCTAAAACAGCAGAAGCAATTGCATTGTACCAGGCAGATGAACTTAGCGCAAAAGTAAATGCCTATAAGAATGCAATCCAAACAGAAATAAAAGGTGACAGCAACTGGACTAAATATATTCAGCTTGCAGGCACCGATTTATTTGGGCAGGATTTAATTAAAGAAGAAACCGGTAACAAAACTTTATTTGATGACTGACATGAAAACAATTTATACAATAATTAATTCTCTCGTTCTTTCTGCATTTCTATTTACAACTCAAATTTTTTCTCAATCACTGGAAGACTTGTTAAAAGAAGCAGACAAGTATGTATCTGAGTTCAATAACTCAAAAACCCTTGAAGTACTTGAACAGGCTGATAAAAAATTTCCCAACAACTGGGAAGTGTACTGGAGAAAAAGCCGTGTTCTTGTTGATATAGCCGAACATCTTCCAGTTAATACTGATAAACAAAAAGATGACCAGGAAGCAATGTTCAAAAAAGCTTTTGACTATGCAGACAAATCTGTAAAACTTGCATCTGATAAATCCATAACATATTTACGCCGCGCAATTGCCGGAGGTAAACTGGCTCTGTTCGAAGGTGTATTCTCTGCAATCGGTACTGTTAATGATGTTAAAGCAGATTGTGAAAAATCAATTCAACTTGGAAACGGTGGAAATCAAATTCAGGCGCTCGCACATTATGTGCTGGGAAGAACCCACGCAAAAGTTTGTGAAAAATCATATCTCGTTCGTTTACCAATCGGGTTGGGATGGGGTGATATTGATGAAGCAATAAGGCAGTTTAACATGGCAATAAATCTACGTCCGAATTTCAGAATGTTTTATCTTGATCTTGGAAAGGCTTACATAGAAGAAGACGAATATGAAAAAGCAAGAGAAGTATTAAAGAAAATTGAAAAAGCTCCAAAAGCGGATGAGGATGATGATAAACTTCTTGCCGAAGCAAAAAAATTGTTGAACGATATCAAAGACGAATAAACATGGACAGGGAAGAAGATTTTTTCAAAAAACTCTCTTCATTCAGTAAAGCAGTCTTCTTTACAGGCGCGGGAATATCTGCGGAAAGCGGTATTCCAACATTTCGCGGAAAAGATGGAATCTGGAACAAACTAAAACCCGAAGAACTTGCCAACTTTGATGCTTTTCTCCGGAACCCTCAGTTAGTGTGGGAATGGTACAATCACAGAAAAGAAATTGTGCACCACGCACAACCTAATAAAGGTCATGCTGCAATAGCTGAAATGGAAAAATTTTTTGATGAAGTTTCAGTAGTAACACAAAACATTGATAATCTTCATAGACGTGCAGGAAGTAAAAACATTTTTGAACTTCATGGTAATATTGAAAGGAACTATTGTATAGACTGCCGCACGTTCTATAATGAAGATTTTAATCCTGCAGAAAAAATTCCAAGATGTAAATGCGGCGGGTTAATTCGTCCCGATATAGTTTGGTTCGGAGAATATTTGCCTCAGGATCAATTTAAGGGAGCAGAAGATGCATCTTTAAAATGTGAAGTGTTTTTTGTTGTTGGAACTTCGGCGATAGTGTATCCTGCTGCATCACTTATTTATACAGCTAAACGTGCAGGTGCATATCTTGTAGAAGTTAATATTGAACCGACGGAAATTTCATCATTGGTTGATATTTCTTTTTACGAAAAATCGGGAGTAGTGCTGCCAATCATTCTGGAAGAGTTGAAAAGAAAAAAGATTTAGTTATTAATTTTATTCAGCCCGATTTTTTTACAAGACTTTTGAAATTGCCGGTGTTCCTCATCGGTAAGTATTGAAAAAGTTTCCATAATCAATTTCAGGAACCCGGGGAAAATTTTTTTATAAATTTTCTTACCTTTTTCTTCAAGTTGAATAATAAACTCACGCCTGTCTTCTTTTCCTCTTACGCGTCTTACTAATCCGAGTTTTTCAAGATTGTCAATTACAAGAGTAATGTTACCGCCGCTTCTCAATAGTTTTTTTCCTATTTCTTTTTGAGTTAACGGTCCAACGTGGTATAAAATATCAAGCACACCGAATTGATTTTCAGTTAATCCCTGCTCTACTAAATACAGATTAATTTTTGATCTGATAGTATCAGAGGCTCTTGAAAGTTTGATGAATGAATTTAAAGCATCAACCTCTTTAGATTTTCCTTTATAATTTGTGCCCATAATTATTTTTTACCCGGTGAAATTGCACTTAATACTCCGCTAAAAACCATTGCGCCGATTATAGCCCAGACAATTGGAAAATTTGTTCCGCCGATATTTACACTCAGGAATTCGGGCAGATTCATTTCGCGAGCCATCCAGTTACCGATTAACGCACCAATAAACCCTACTGCGATTGATAAAAAGCATCCGCCTTTTGAAAATCCAACAAGCGATCGTGCTATTGATCCGCATACACCGGCAATTACTAACAGAAGAAGTATTTGAAATAAACTCATATTGTTCTCTAAAAAATGTAATTCAAAATTAAAACTTTTTATGGATATGTTATACCATTTACAAATGCACTTTTTAATCTGAATATTCTTCTGAAGCCAATGGTTTCAACCAGACCAACACATGCCGCATATTTATTAAACTCATAAAGATCAGAGAGTTGATAATTGTCTGTAAAAATTTCGATTACATTTTCAAAATTTCCGGCAGGAGTCTGAATGTTTAATCCGCGCCGGTTTACTTTTGAATAGAAATCTCCGAATGAGTCCCATATCTGTCCTTCCGGACTGTTAAAGTCTATAAATATTTCGTCATTATTAAAAACAAAGACAAAGATTTTTTCATTTGATCCGCCTCTAAAGAGCATAGTATCAACTTCGCCGTCATAAGTCTTTAGAAATTCAAAATAAAAATTTGAATTAAGCAGTTTCATTTTTGAGATTTCAATTACGAGATCGAGGCTGTCACTTTGATAAATCCATCTATTACCAACCTGCATCGGAAAATAATTTACATCATAAGAAGTGACAGGCTCAATTTTATCATCAAAACAGCTTGAAAATAAAAAAGCAGTTAGCAGGATTAATTTCCGTTTTATATTCATTCTATAATATTGATGTGGATAGTTATTTTTCAATCGCAATTTATTTTGAAATTGGCTATATAAGAATCGTTAATGAGCAAATTAAATATCATTCCTGCTTATAAAGTTAATTACACTTTTAATGTATTTGTTCGGTAAAAGAAATTCAAAACCAAAATAACTATATCATTAAAATGATGAACAGAAAAAAATTTATTAAAAAAATATCAACGGCTTTTGCCGGATCTCTCATTTCAATTCCATTTATCAGTGAAAGGATTTATCCAGCAAAAAAATCAGACGAGAGTTATTCGCGCTTTAAACCTGATGTTTCTTCCTGGAATAACAATGAAATAAACATTGCCTGGATTGGTCACGCAACGATTCTTATAAATTTTTACGGAACAGTTATCATAACTGATCCGGTGCTTTTTGAACGCGTCGGTCTTTATATGTTCGGAATAACTTTTGGACCAAGCAGATATACACTGCCGGCACTCGAAATAAATGAAATCCCAAAACCTGATCTTGTACTGCTTTCACATGCCCACATGGTTCATATTGATTATGAAACACTAAGTTGTTTAACCGGAATGTATCCTAATGAAATGGACTGTGTTACAGCGTACAATACAAAAGATGTAATTGAAGATCTTAAATGGAAGACTTTACAGGAGATTGATTGGAATCAGGAAATATATTTAAACGATATGCGGATAAAAGCTCTTGAAGTAAAACATTTTGGATGGAGATTTCCATGGGAGCGTGATAGGTCGCAAGGGTTTATGGAAAATGGCAGAAGTTTTAATGCATACATAATTGAAAAGAACGGAAAAAAAATTCTGTTTGGAGGAGACACAGCTTACAGCGAATTATTTAAAGCATCGTTTGAAGAAAATATTGAAGTTGCAATTATGCCCATAGGAGCTTATCATCCTTGGCAAAGAAATCATTGCACGCCTGAAGAAGCTTTGGTAATGGCTTCTCAGCATATCAAAGCAAAACATTTTATACCAATTCATTTTTATACTTTTAAGCAGGGAATGGAACCAATTGAAGAGCCTATGCAAAGATTAACGGATGAAGCGAAGAATTATGAAATAAATGTTGTTATTAAAAATATCGGGGAGAGTTTCAAATATATAAGCTGACAGGATACGCTGTTAGTTTACAGGAACACATTTCATTCATTTAGATCCCCGGTTAATCGAAAAGGAGACGTTCCCATCAGCTTAGAGCAAAAAAATAGTTCACTTGTCATTGAACAAAAGCAAAAACAGAAATCCCAATAACCCACCCGCAAAGATGAGTATTGCAAATATCTGAAAGACATTATTTGATAAAACTTCCATAACACCCTCAATAGTTAATTAGCCCACAACAGAAATGATTTTATAAATTCTGTGCCAGCAAACAGTCTGATCAAATCTTTCAATTATTAAGCAAAAAGAATCTTAACGGACCAATACTGTGTACATAAATAATCCTGAGTCTCAATTTAAGAGGCATCTGAACGGACATTTTTTTAATTTGCAATCAACAAGTTTAACGATCCATTGAAAATTTATGAAGTCATCAGAGCTTTTTTTGCATTTAATGAATTACTACTCTGAAGCAATATCCAGGGTTGAATTGAATTTTCTTAAACTGTCTTTTGAACAAATCAATCATAAACCTTCCCCTGAAAAATGGAGCTGCGGCGAATGTTTTGAACATCTGTTGAAAACTAACGGATTATATATCCCGATTTTTAATAAACTTATTAACCAATTGGTTGATCAGAAGAATGATAACGGCGAAGAATTTAGGAATACTTTTACAGGAAAGTTTATTATCAAAACAGTAGACCCGGAACAAATCAAAAGATATAAATCCCCGAAAGCGTTCAGGTTGAGTGTGAGTAATGTAAGAAATGATGTAATACAAAAGTTCCTGGATCAGGAAAAGCAATTGTTTACACTGATTCAAAAATTTGAGGGAAAAGATTTAAATAAGATTAAAGTAACATCCCCGGCATCAGTGATGATAAGGTATAATCTTGGTGATTGTTTGACAATACTCGCTTATCACAACAAACGACATATAAATCAGGCTGAAAAAGCGTTAAATAGTTTTGCTCCAATAATAAAGTAAAATGAAAATTAAAATTATTTTGTTGTTAGGTTTATTCGGGGTGCTGATGGGTTTTGCTACCGTTTACGGGCTAATCATTAATAATGAACTGTTGTACTGGTTATTTATTTATCTTGTCAGTGCTATTGTTTTGGCAAAAACTGTTAAGGAAAAGTTTTTCAGAAACGGCTTTGTTCTTGGATTTATTTTATCCATCGCGGTCTCATTCATACAAATCATATTATTTGATGAATACCTTGTAAATAATCCACAGCTTAACAACGAGATGGGAAAACTTCCTGATTCATTTGAACCCAAAACTTTTTTTATGCTGATAGCACCACTAATCGCGATAATATCCGGGCTTATCGTCGGTGTATTTACTACAGCATTTAAAAGATTATTCCATAAAACAGAGAATAAAATTTTATGACACTTGAAAATGGATTTGTACAAATTTATACCGGCAATGGAAAAGGAAAAACTACTGCTGCAATAGGTCAGGCAGTAAGAGCGGCGGGGTTCGGATTAAAAACTTACATCGTACAGTTCATGAAAGAATTTCCTTATAATGAATTAAAAAGCCTCAGTCAACTTGGTGAATGGATAACAGTTGAGCAATTTGCCGGAGATGATTTTGTTTATAAAAAACAATTGCCTCCCAAAGAAGAAATTGACAAAGCAGTAAAAGGATTAAGTTCTGCAAGACTGAATATGTTAAGCGGCAACTATAATTTAATTGTACTCGATGAAGCCCTCGTGTCAATATATTTTAAGCTCATAACAACACAACAGATTTTGGATTTTATTGAAAGTAAACCAGCAGAGATCGAATTAATTTTAACCGGAAGATACTGTCCGCAGGAAATTATTGATAAAGCAGACCTGGTTACCGAAATGAAAGAAATTAAACACTATTACATGAAAGGGGTATTATCCCGCAGAGGTATCGAATCATAAATTTTATGTTCATTTGGAACTTTATTCAAGAAATAATCATTTACACATTTATAAAGCGGATAATTGTTTATGAAAAAACAAATTGTTAAAAAGTCATTCAGCGAAGTTTTTTTTCTGGATTATTTCAACAGCCTGGCAGAAGGTGATAAATCACACTGTGCAGAAATAGTTACTGAGCTTTTATCCAGAAATGTTGATATAAAAGATATTTACACTGACTTATACCAGCGTTCACTCTATCGTATTGGTAAGTTATGGGATGAAGGAAAATATTCAATCGCCGAAGAACATTCAGCCACACAAATTACACTACACTTGATTAATACTATCTTGCCCAAAAAGTCAGTAAAGAAAAAAGGGAAGAGTGCATTAATCACATGTATAGATAAAGAATATCATGAAATTGGCGCAAAAATGGTTTCAAATATTTTTGAGTTTAACGGATGGAATACACGTTTCCTCGGCTCATCAGTGCCGGCAAAAGAAATATTAAAGTTTATCAGAGCAAATAAACCCGAGTTTGTCGGATTGTCTTTCAATCTCTATCTGAATCTGTTAAGGCTTTATACTGTTATTGAATCAATAAAAAAATTTTTTCCGGATCAAAAAATAATAATTGGCGGCCAGGCGGCTAAACAGGAAAAAAAGAATTTACTCAAACAGTTTCCTGACCTGCTGTACTTCGATTCACTTCACGAACTGGATGAATTTATTAAATCAAATTCCAGGTAAGCTTGAAATTATATACTACTTATTTTTACACAAAATCGTAAATAGTCTGATAAGCGGTTTTCAATGCTTAGGAAAAAATTGACTTGTTTACATTTTTCATTTAAGTTTATACTGGAATGAAGATGAAAACAATATCACTATATAACCGTGTAAATTTTGAAGCAATTATCTGGACTTCTGCATTAGTTTTCCTTGCCTTAAGTAACCCTTCAACTGATAATCATTTTACGTTTTGTTTATTTAATAATCTTGGAATAGGATTCTGTCCCGGCTGTGGTATCGGGCACTCAATCTCTCACATTTTCAGATTGGAGTTTTACGAATCATTCATTTCGCACCCTTTGGGAATACCGGCATTCATCATACTTATCTTCAGGATAATTCAATTAACGCGCGAACAAATATCAATCAATAACAATAAAATAATTCCAAACTGAAGGGAGAATTATTATGGATAAAATTTACCAGTATATGCCAACTCTTGAAATGGATGAAATGGCATACGTTCAAACCCTTGTTAAGGATATGGATGATGCTAAACTACAGCAGTTTGCAACAATATATTCTTCAAGAAGAAAAGATGCACAAACGATTCTGCTTCTGACATTAATCGGGTTTCTTGGTATTGCCGGAGTTCAACGGTTTGTTCTTGATCAGATTGGAATGGGTTTGTTGTACTTATTCACCGGCGGTCTTTGCGTAATCGGTACAATAATCGACCTTGTTAATTATAAAAAACTGGCATTCGATTATAATCTGAAAGTTGCACGCCAGGTTGCAGCAATGGTTGGCTCTTAGTTATTCCGTAACTTTATTTTTAAATATGCCCCGCTACAGCGGGGTTTTTTTATGCTAAAAATTTCAAATGTAATTGAAGGGCACTTGACATATAATTTAAGTATACTTAACTTTAGTCAGTTAATTCACTTAAGAACTTAAAATGCATAATATCTCTAAAGAAGATTACCTGAGCGTGATCTATAAAAACCTTGACAGCAGCGGAAAAATAAAATCAAGCATTATTGCTGAAAAACTTGAAATATCTAACGCCGCAGTGACTGATATGATAAAAAAACTTTCTCGTGATGGTCATATTAAATATGAAAAGTATAAAGGCATTCAGTTAACAGAATCAGGCAGGAACTATGCAAAGAATATGGTGCGCCGCCACAGGATTTGGGAAGTGTTCCTTTCACAGGTAGTAGGTATGCCCTGGGATAAAGTACACGATGAAGCACATAAGCTTGAACATTCCTGTTCAGATGATCTTATAAACAGGATGGAGGAGATGCTCGACTTTCCCGAATACGATCCGCACGGTGATCCGATTCCGGGTAAAGATGGCACTCTTCCTAAACTCAGGAAAGCAGTGCCCCTTACACTTCTTAAAGAAAAACAGAAAGCAATAGTGTTAAGAGTAAATGACTTTGATAGTGGTTTCTTAAAATATATGTCAAAGATCGGGATTGAATTGAATAAAGAAATTTTTATAAATGATATTCTGGAGTTTGATCATTCTATGCTTGTAATCATAGATGGAAAAGAAATAAATCTTAGCGGTACAGTGGCAGCAAATATTTTTGTCGAAGTAAAAACAAAGTGATTTTTAGAACAGGTAAACAAATATGACAGAACCTTTAATTGCATTGATCATCGCTGTGTTTGTAATAACATTATTGGTATTGTTTTTCCTTCCCGGGAAAGGAATGTTTTCACAAATACAAAGTGCAAGACGAAACAATAAAAGAATACTTATTGAAGACGCTCTCAAATATTTATATGACTGTGAGTATAAAAATGTTATATGTAACCTTAATAGTCTTGCCGGAAATCTTTCCATAACCGCCGATGAATCAGCCGCATTAATAACACGTCTTGAAAAAATGGGACTCGTTTCGTTCATCAATAATGAAATTCAACTTACATCCGAGGGAAGATCTTATGCATTAAGAGTTATAAGAGTACACCGCTTGTGGGAACGCTATTTAGCCGATGAAACCACTACTCCTGAAGTCGAGTGGCATAGTTCCGCAGAAGAGAAAGAACATAATCTGACTGCTGAACAGGTTCAGGCACTTGCGGCGCAACTTGGTAATCCGGTTTTTGATCCTCATGGTGATCCAATACCTTCTGCAGAAGGTGAGCTGCCGGGTCATAAAGGAATGTTGCTATCAGATATAAAAGCCGGAGAGTTTGTTAGAATTATTCATATTGAAGATGAACCACAGGCAGTATATGCGCAATTGGCTGCACAAGGTTTGCATCCCGGAATGCAGATTCATCTTATCGAATCATCAAAAGACAGAATAAAATTTGAAGCCGATGGTGAAGAGTGCATACTTGCACCAATAGTTGCCGCAAATATTACAGTAATACCGATTGAACAACAACACGAAATAAAAAATGAATTCAAAACATTATCTTCATTAAAAGTCGGCGAAGAAGGAATCGTAATCGGTATTTCAAAAGCAATTAGAGGCCAGCAAAGAAGAAGACTTTTGGATTTTGGAGTTGTACCGGGTACAAAAATAAAACCAAGTTTAAAAGGTACAACCGGTGACCCAACTGCTTATTCAATTAAAGGCACAACAGTAGCATTACGTAAACAACAGGCAGATTTGATATATATAAGAGAGAACGAGAATTGATATGAATGTAAATCCACAATGCGAAGTATGTCCTGTACATAACGTCGGCAACCTTAAAAAACTCGGTATCAATATGGACCGTTTTGATTTTGTTGTTGCACTCGCAGGCAATCCTAACACAGGAAAGAGTACAGTTTTCAACAGCCTTACAGGTCTAAAACAACATACAGGTAACTGGCCAGGCAAAACTGTTACAAGAGCTGAAGGCGGGTTTGAGTTCCGTGATAAACGTTTTAAACTTGTCGACCTTCCCGGTACATATTCACTTCTTTCAACAAGTACCGATGAAGAAGTTGCGCGCGACTTTATACTTTTCGGTCAGCCCGATGTTACTGTTATTGTTGTTGATGCGACAAGACTTGAAAGAAATTTAAATCTTGTTCTCCAGGTACTTGAAATAACAGACCGTGCTGTATTATGTGTCAATCTTATTGACGAAGCCAGAAGACATAAAATTAAAATTGATGACAGAAATTTGTCCCGCGAACTTGGAATTCCTGTTGTACTTTGTGCGGCGCGGCAGGAAGAGGGAATCAAAGAACTGCTTCAGTTTATAAGTGAAGTTGCAATAGGTGAATACGTTTGTAAACCACACAGAATTAGCAGTGACTCCTCACAGATAAAAAAATCAGTTGAAACGTTAACACTGAAAGTACTTGAACTTTTTCCCGGTTTACCAAATGCCAGATGGGTTGCGTTACGTTTACTTGAAGGCGACCAGAAAATTATTGATGCTGTAAAATCAGGGGAACTTGGTCAGTTGAGAAAACTAAATAGTTACGAATCAAACATGTCAATAGCATAAGAAAATTTTATTATGATAAAGGAATCAAAAAACAGCGACGCTATTCTTAACCTCGCAAATAATATGCGGTGGGAACTTGGTGAAAATTTTCACGATTCACTAATGGAAAATATTTACAGTGATGCAGCAAGAATATCCGCCAAGAGTGTTGTGATAGATGACAGCAAAAAGAAATTTGATATTGATTCTTTTATAGACAAACTCGTCACTAGTCCTTATCTCGGGTTTCCGTTAATGTTTCTGCTTCTTGCAATTGTGTTCTGGCTTACCGTCGAAGGAGCTAATGTTCCGTCAGGTATGATTGCATCATTACTTGTTGATACTTTTCATCCGGTATTAAAAACATTTTCTGACTCATTTTTGCCATGGTGGTTAAGTGGTGTTTTAATTGATGGGGCTTACCTGGCAATGGCATGGGTTATAAGTGTTATGCTTCCGCCAATGGCGATATTCTTCCCTATCTTTACCATACTTGAAGATTTTGGTTACCTGCCGCGTGTAGCTTTTAATATGGATAGTTTATATAGAAAAGTCGGGGCACACGGTAAACAGGCATTAACAATGAGTATGGGATTCGGATGTAACGCAGCCGGAATAATCGCAACAAGAATTATTGATAGCCCGCGTGAAAGATTAATTGCCATCATCACAAATAACTTTTCACTTTGTAACGGACGGTGGCCCACACAAATATTAATCGCAACGATATTCATTGGTTCCGCCGTTCCGGCACATCTTGCAGGATTAGTTTCTGCAGGTGCCGTTGTTGCTGTTGCTGTACTTGGTATAGCTTTCAGTTTGATTGTCTCATGGTCATTATCTAAAACTGTTTTAAAAGGTGAAGCCTCTGCATTTACATTAGAACTTCCTCCTTACAGACCACCAAGAATTTTGCAGACACTATATACTTCTTTAATTGACAGAACACTATTTGTTCTGTGGCGTGCAATAGTATTTGCAATTCCGGCGGGAATAGTTATCTGGTTAGTATCAAATATTAAAATCGGTGATGTCAGTATAGCAGTACTATTTATTAATTGGGTTAATCCGTTTGCGTTTATACTTGGGTTGAATGGAGTGATTCTTCTTGCATACATTATTGCAATTCCCGCAAATGAAATTGTAATTCCAACGGTTCTTATGTTGACTGTATTAGCTTCAGGATTAACAGGCATAGGTGCAGGAGATGGTGTTATGTTTGAACTTGATTCAGTAGCTGATACGGCAAACATTCTTCATGCAGGCGGCTGGACATTGTTAACCGGCATTAACCTGATGCTGTTCTCATTACTGCATAATCCATGTTCGACAACAATCTTTACTATCTATAAAGAAACCAAAAGTGTTAAGTGGACTTTGATTTCAACAATGCTGCCTGTTGTAATGGGATTATTAGTTACATTTTTTGTCACACAGATCTGGCGATTGCTGGCTTCTTAAAAATTTTACCATCCATCTGTAAGGAAAATTATGAAATCAGTTTTGTTACTGTTAATTGGAGTCTTATGCCTGAATGTTGATTTGTTTTCACAGGATACTGTGTCCGAATTAGTTACTGACAGACCCGATAAAACCGAATCAGCGTCAATAGTGCCTGTCGGATGGCTTCAGATAGAGACAGGATTGGAATTTTCTACAGAAGAAATTGATAATGATTCAAAGCTGAATTCAATAAATATTGCGGGAACTTTGTTTAGATATGGAATTGCTGAAAGATTAGAAATCAGATTGGGTGGAACATATTTGATAGAAAATAATAAACAGCAAAGTTTTGAAACGGAAACGAAAGGACTTGCAGATTTTATGTTTGGTGCAAAGTACAATTTCGTTAGTGAGCAACAGTCAGTTCCTGATGTTGCAATTTTATTTCACCTATTTATGCCGCTTGGGGCAGAGAATTTCAAACCTATGAAAACTGAACCTCAGATGGTTGTATCAATTGCAAAATCAGTAACAGATTTCCTTTCACTTGGTTCTAATATTGGCGGGCAGTATAACAGCAGTGATGTAGAGATAAACTACCTTTATACTTTAACAGCAGGTTTTAGCTTAACTGAAAAACTTGGATCCTTCGTCGAGTTTTATTCTGAGTTGTATCCATCTGAAAAGCCATTCATATCACTTGCTGCAGGATTTACTTTTCTGTTACTCCCAAATCTTCAATTAGATATTTCCGGCGGCAACGGGCTATTTCATAATCCAAAATTTTGGTATTTTAATAGTGGCATATCAATAAGAATCCCGAGGTAATAAATAATTATGAATAAATTAAAACTTCTCTCCTGGAACGTTAACGGAATCAGAGCAATTCAAAAAAAAGGATTTGTTGAATGGTTGTTGAAAGAAAACCCTGATATGCTTTGCATTCAGGAAACGAAAGCAAGTCCCGAACAACTATCAGAAGAATTGCTGAACATCAATGGTTACAAATCATTTTTCTCTTCATCAATTGTTAAGAAGGGTTACAGCGGCGTTGCAATTTATACAAAGGAAGAACCGGTAAAAGTCGAACACGGGTTTGGCATACCAAGATTTGATGATGAAGGCAGAATAGTTATCGCACACTATAAAAAATTTGTTTTGATAAACATTTATTATCCTAATGGCAAAGCAAGTGCAGAACGTCTTCAGTACAAAATGGATTTTTATGATGCCTTTCTTGAATACTCAAACAAGTTAGTAAAAGCTGGGAAGAAACTTGTTATATGCGGAGATGTAAACACGGCTCACAAAGAAATTGATCTTGCCCGACCAAAAGAAAATGAAAAGGTATCGGGCTTTCTTCCGATCGAAAGAGAATGGCTGGATATATTTTTTGAGAACGGTTATGTTGATACTTTCAGAATGTTTAACAGCGAGCCGGGACATTATTCCTGGTGGGACCAGGTAACACGCGCGCGTGAAAGAAATGTTGGCTGGAGAATCGATTACTTTTTTGTTTCTGAAAATTTCAGGAAGAATGTTAAAGACGCTTTCATACTGCCCGATATTATGGGTTCAGATCACTGCCCTGTAGGAATAGAACTGGATATAAAGTAGATAGTTTTCTGCTGAATTAAACAGATAGAAAAGTTAACTTTCGACAAATATAAAATAGGTGTAGAATGAGACAAGTAGTAATATACCCTGGAGAAGATGGTTTTTGGGTTGCGGAATGTCCAAGCCTTCCCGGTTGTATAAGTCAGGGTGAAACAAAAGAGGAAGCATTAAAAAATATTAAAGAGGCAATTGATCTTTATATTGAAACACTGGAAGATGATAAACTTCCTGTTCCCCCGGAAAAATTTGAAACCATAGTTATTGCTGTATGACAAAACTACCTGTTGTTTCCGGGCAACAATGTGTAAAAGCTTTTTTAAGAATCGGGTTTATTGTGATAAGACAAAGAGGAAGTCATATAATTCTTCGTCGTGATGACCCGTTTTCTCAAATTACCATTCCCAATCATAAAGTTATTGATCTTGGTACATTAAGATCAATTTTAAGAATGGCAGACTTATCCATAGAAAAATTTATTGATTTAATGTAACTAAAATTTTTTTCTACAACTTTTAACAATAAAAAAGCCTGCACAAGTGCAGGCTTCGTATTGAGTCAACTGGGAAAAATTATTTAGTAAGAATCATCTTCTTAGTAAACTTTTTATTTCCAGCTTCAAGTGAATAAATGTATATACCGCTTGATAAACTGCTTCCGTCAAATTTTACCTGGTGTGTTCCTTCTTTCATTATTTCATCTATAAGTGTTGCTACTTTTTCGCCAAGCAAGTTATAAACTGAAAGTGTCGCGTGTGATTCAACAGGCAAATCAAACGTAAATGTGGTTGAAGGGTTGAAAGGGTTAGGATAATTCTGTCCAAGTGAAAATTCAGTCGGAAGATTTCCAAGTTCAACATTAACTACATCACTGTATGAATAGCCACCGTCATTATCAAGTTGTTTTAACCTGTATGAATATTTACCGGAAACAATTTCGTTATCTGTGAATGAATATTTGTTAACAGTATTTGAATTTCCGTTACCTGCAACAAAACCAATATTTTTCCATTCACTATTTGCTTCTGATTTTCTTTCAACTTCAAATCCAAAGTTTTGTACTTCGGTTGCAGTTTCCCACAAAAGTTTAACACTGTTTTTTGATGTGTTTGCATAGAAGGAAGTCAGCTCAACCGGCAGCGGTGAAAATTCATCTGTCACTGTGAAGATAAAAGTTTCAGCAGCATCTATATCATCAGGTAAAACGCCTGAAATATTTCTTGTAACTGCATTCTGACCAGCGCCGCTTATATCTCTCCATAGAAAATTATCAAACTGCCAGATTCTCATTGCGTTAAGAGTTTTTCCGTTATCATCTGTAAGTACCCATGAAAGTGTAATTGTACGGTCTGATGATGTATAATTGTTTGAAGGAGTAAATTCCCATTTTCTGTTAATACCAGAATTAATTCCTACGTTAACAGCAGTTCCGGGACCTGAATATCTTTTAACCGTTATCGTTCCAAGATTGTCTGTGCCTGCTGAAATACTTACACCAACTCCGTTAAATGTTGAAGTGCCTGTTCCAACATTTGATGTAGTTGTTAATATTCCCTGAACATAACTGCCTGCTGATTCAGTAAGACTGCTGCCTGTCCAGGTAAGATTGTAGCCGTTTGTTTTTAAGTAACCGTTGGTACATGTAAGTGTGTTGGTAACAGTAAGATTATCCTGAAGAAGTAACCCGTTAACATTGTTAACTGTTAGTGTATGTAAGTCAGCGACACTTGACGGCAAAGTTAAACCTGTGCTTGTACCGGCAAATGTAATTTTTGAACCCGAAGCTGAAGAAGCCACAAGTAATGTAGGAGTTCCTGCAACAGGGTTTTTAATTGTAAGTGTATTTCCACCTATTGTTAAATTGTCGTTTAGAGTAAGCACACCGTTGAATACCGCATTTGCATTAAGAGTTACGGGAGCATCAATAGTTACATTATTAATTACAGATGTTGAAGTTGGCAGTTCGCTTCCTGTTGTACTGCTTGCAGTATAACGCAGATCAACAGTACCTGAATATGAAACTGTTCCGGTTGTTGTCCATGCCCCGCTGTTTTTAGTAACTAAAACACCGTTGCTGAATGTAAGGCTTCCGTTGTTAACAAAAGTACCGTTTGATAATTTTAATCCTTTACTAACAGTTAGTGAACCGCTTGTAAATGTAACAGTGCCTGCTGAATTGATTTCAAGATTTTCAATTACTCCGTTTGCGGTGATGCTTGCTGGATTTCCAGTTATAGATAAGTATGCTGAACCAAGGAATGAGCCATAATTAACTAAACTTGCTGTCTGGAAAGAATGTCCTTCATTATAAAAAGAACTTCCGGAATTAATGGTTGTTGTTCCGGTTACTGTTTTAGAAGTATGAAGATGTACACCTGAAGGATTATCAACAATAAGATTAACAACCGATGAAAATTCATTTGATGTTGTAACCTGCGCTGCCGAACCGGCGTATTCAAGAGATGATGAACCACCATAAGTTAATCCTGATGAACCAAGATTAAAAGAAGCTGTTCCCTGAAATGACAGTTTGCCATTAACAGTAATATTTCCGCCAAGTGATTTTACTCCTGAACCAGCTAATGTAAGATTGTTATAAGTACCAGCAGGAATAGTTTGATTTCCCGAATAAGAATATTTAACAGTTCCGCCGTTAAAATTAAAAGTTACTCCGCTGCCGCCTATATTTTGTGAGTTAACAACCTCAAGCAAACCAGAAGTTATATTAAACGTAAGTGTGTTGGAAGTACAGTACACAACATTTGATGATCTGTATAACTTCATAACAACACCATGATTGTAAACACTTGCTGCATTCTGAAGTTTAGCAATAAACTCAAGATAAACTATACCGCTTCCTGAACTTGCCTGTGTACCGCTGCTGCTGAGTGACAGCGCAATACGGTCAGTCGGGCTTCCGACTGTTCCATCACAAACGAAATCTCCGTTTAAATAAATGCCGAATAAAGTTCCAGAAGTGTTTCTGATTTCTGCATCAGTTTGAAGTTCTAAATTATTTATAGAAACATTTGCATTTAAAACAATTGAGTGGTTGGCAAGTATTTCAACATTTACTGAAGAGTTATTAGGAAAGTTTCCGGTAGGTTCCCAGGAATCGCCATCATATTCTAACCAGTCTGATGAATTATTCCAGAACCCGGTACCGCCGAATCCTGTGGGATTTGATCTGAAATCACCTATTTGCTGTGCATTGCTAATCGTAGCAATAAAAACTAACAATAAAAAAAGTACAAATTTATTCACGTTATCCTCCCCTGCTTGGATAATTTAATAATAAACGATTGCTGAATATTTATTGTTAAAAAGAACATAGCAATCGCAGTCCATTATCGAATGATTTCGTGAAAAGTTTATATTGAGGAGGGCTGTAGGTTAAATAAATATACGGTTGTCCCGGTACAGTAGTAAAATTAACCGGGACAACAATATCAATTGGTTATTTAATTAAACTCATTTTCATAACTTTTGAGTAAACACTTCCATCAATACCAGATGCATCTATCCTGTAAAAATAAATTCCGCTTGGCAGCTCAGTGCCGGCATTGAATTGAAGTGAATGATTATCTGCTTCCTGTATTTCATCAATCAGGGTTCTGATTTCCTGTCCAAGAGAGTTGAACAATTTTATAGTAACACGGCTTTGAACAGCAAGCTGCCAGCTGATTGTTGTTGAGGGATTAAACGGGTTAGGATAGTTCTGAGCAAGTTGAAATACCGAAGGTGTTTTTACATCAGCTTCAATTTCATTTGAATATTCAAATGTTCCGTCAAAGTCAGTTTGCTTTAAACGATAAATATATTTTCCGGGTTGAATATTATTATCACGGTATTCATAACTTTGTACCTCGGTTGTTGTCCCGAAGCCGTGAACAAAACCAAGTGATTCAAAATTTCCATCTGAAGATTTTCTCTCCACATCAAATCCTTTGTTGTTTGATTCTGAAGCGGTTATCCATTTAAGGGTTACAGAATTATTAATGACCGATGCTGTAAAACTTGTTAGCTCAACAGGCACAGCATAAGGGAGTGTCTGGTTCCAGGTTCCCGCTATTTCATCTACTCCAAGAGCTCTTCTGTAAAATCTGAATTCATCTAACATAGTACCAACAGGAATACTGTTAGCAGTTCCATATCCTCCGACTTTGAATGGAACTGCAGCACTGAGATTGAGGGGAGTTTGTGCTACTGCACTTTGAAATGAACCATTCACATAAGTTCTTATTTCCGAAAGTGAAGAATCATAAACAAAGTGAACCACTGATGGTCCGGGCAAAACACCCAATACATTAACATTTGTTATTCCATTTCCACGTAGTGTAATGTTAGTATTTCCTGCAGCGCCATTTGTAAAACATCGGAAACTTGTTGTAATGTCGTTGCCAAATAGATATGTAGTTGAAGCCGAAGTCGGAAAATTGTTCATCCAGACTGATATCGTCCAGCTTGAAGTACCAACATCCATATTCCAACCCGAATTAACATGTGTAGTTGTTCCTGTTCCGCCATTTCCTAAAAGCGCATTATCAAACTGACCTGTCGGGCCCATTGTCATATTTAATAAAGTTGCAGGATTTGTTCCGCCGCCGGGAGAAGCATAGTTTGGTGTTGTGGTTGTCCCTGAATCAAACTTATAGTAAAGTATTTCAGGCACATCATAGTTTTGTGAGTACAGAACACTAACGGATAACAGTAAGAGGAAAAGAACAGTGTAACATTGTTTCATAGTACCTCCTAAAGATTTATGTTATTATGGTAGGATAAAAACTGAACTTATTTTCTTAAAAAATAGTTATACATGCAAGCAACATCAGAAATTTATTTATGAAACATGAAAGAATAAGACTTTTACAAAAGGGAATAGAATCAAGCGGTCCTATTATTTACTGGATGAGCCGCGATCAGCGTGTGCACGATAATTGGGCATTAGTATTCGCTCAGCAGTTAGCAATAGAAAAGAAAAAACCACTTGCCGTAGTATTCAATTTAGTTCCTGATTTTCTTGAAGCAACAATCCGTCAATATGGATTTATGCTAAAAGGATTAAAACAAGTTGAAGAGGAATTAGGCAAATACAACATTCCGTTTTTTCTGATGACAGGCAGACCTGATAATGAAATTCCGGAATTTTTAAAACGTATTAATGCATCAATTCTTTTAACCGACTTCGATCCTTTAAGAATTAAGAGAATATGGAAACGTGAAATAGCTAAAAAAATTTCAATTCCGTTTTATGAAGTTGACGCACATAACATTGTTCCGTGTTTATTTGTCTCAAACAAAGTTGAATACGGTGCATACACTATTCGTCCGAAAATCCATAAAGTGTTAATGGAGTTTCTTGATGAGTTTCCAGAAATAACAAAAATGAAAAAAAGTGAACTTAGTTCTGACAAAGTTGACTGGATTACTATTGAAAAATCATTAAACGTAAATCGTAATGTAAAAGAAGTTGATTGGATAAAACCCGGTGAAGCAGAAGCACATAAATCTCTGTATCATTTCCTCCAAAATAAATTTGAAAAGTATAATGAGTTAAGAAATGATCCCACAAAAGAAGGGCAATCAAATTTGTCGCCTTATCTTCACTTCGGACAAATATCAGCACAGCGAATTGCAATTGAAGTTCAGAAGTTTAACGGGAATAAGGAATCAGAGCAATCATTTCTTGAAGAACTTATAGTGAGAAGAGAACTTGCAGACAATTTTTGTTACTTCAATCATAATTATGATTCATGTGACGGATTTCATGACTGGGCTAAATCAACATTAAATTCACATAGAAAAGATAAGCGGGATTTTATTTACTCATTAAATCAGTTTGAAGCTGCCATTACACATGACAGTTTATGGAATGCCGCTCAGAATGAAATGTTAACAACAGGAAAAATGCATGGATATATGAGAATGTACTGGGCAAAAAAAATTCTTGAGTGGAGCAGATCACCGGAAGATGCAATGAAGACGGCAATTTATTTAAATGATAAATATGAACTCGATGGACGTGATCCGAATGGTTATACAGGTATTGCCTGGTCAATTGGCGGTGTACACGACAGGGCATGGTTTGAAAGACCGGTTCATGGAAAAGTGAGATATATGAATCGCAACGGCGCAGAAAAAAAGTTTGATGTGGACGCCTACATTGAAAAAAATAATCTAAAGCATTAACTTCTAATGTCAGTAAATCAATATTAATAAATATTTGCGCACGTAGGGACAGCATAATATGCTGTCCCTACGGTGCGATAAATCTCATGTATCCAAGAAAACCAAACAGACATAAAATGCACGACTATTCAACTGCCGGATATTATTATCTGACTATCTGCATTGACGATAATAACTTCACCCTTAGTAAAATAGAAAATTCTGAATCTGTACTAAATGAATACGGTAAAGTTACGAAAAGAATCTTATGACTATACCAGAGGTTTACAAGTCAATTGAACTTGATGAATTTATAATTATGCCGGATCATATTCATTGTATTCTGATTATAAACGATGACAACTATAAAACTTTAGACAGAACGAAAATGCTGCTTTCAAATGCCATTCAACAATTCAAAAAAATAAGTACGATGCAGCTTAAAGAAATGGGTTATAAAGGAAAACTCTGGCAAAGATCTTTTTATGATAGGATAATAAGAAACGAAAAAGAGCTATATATGGTGAGAAAGTACATTCGTGAGAATCCCCTCAGATATGAACTGAAACCAGGATATACTGACAATTTAGATTTATGAAATATGCAGGTAGGGACAGCATAATATGCTGTCCCTACCCGTGGAGATATTAAATATTTTATTATCTTGCGACCCCAATTAAAGAAGAAAAATTAATCCATGAGCGCGTACAAAGTTTTGTTGTTCTACAAATATGTCCAATTAGAAAACCCACAAGAGATTGTCGATACGCATCTGAAATGGTGTCTTCAAAATGAAATAAAGGGAAGAGTATTTTTTGCACGTGAAGGTGTTAACGGAACAGTTTCTGGTACGAACGGGAATATTCAAAAATATAAAAATCACTTAACCGGGTTTGACAATTTCAAAGATATCTGGTTTAAAGAGGATGATTCCGATTCGCATGCTTTTAAGAAGATGCACGTTCGGTTGAAAAATGAAATTGTTAACGGCGATCTGAAAGAAGTCTCGATAAAAAACGGGGGGAAGAGAATAACTCCTGAACAGCTAAGAAAATTTTATGATGAAGAAAAAGAGTTTGTTATAGTCGATGCGCGTAACTGGTATGAAAGTAAAATCGGGAAGTTTAAAAACGCAGTTACTCCTCAATTAAAAAATTTCCGTGAATGGACTCAATTTGCTGATGAAGAACTTATCAAACAAAAAGACAAAACAATCATTACATATTGTACCGGCGGAATCAGATGCGAGAAAGCTTCAGCCTATCTTGTTGAAAAAGGTTTTAAAGATGTTTACCAGCTTGATGGCGGTATTTTCAATTATATAAAACAATATCCCGATACTTACTGGCAGGGTGGAATGTTTGTGTTCGACGAAAGAAGAGTTGTTGAACCTAACACAATTGATGAACTTAAGTTTGTCTCGGATTGTCATTTCTGCGGAAAGCCGACGACGTATTATATCAACTGTCATAATGTTGATTGCGATAAGATTATTATTTCCTGCCACGCTTGCAAAATAGAAAATGATTATTGCTGCAGTGATGAATGTCGTACTTCAATGAACAAAAGGAAAGTTTTTCACGGTTAGTTTTATAAAGATACAGCAATGCAGCAGGCAATTAAAATTGCCTACTGCATATTGCCTATTGCTTATTAGCTCTTCCAATCAGCCAAAAGTTTTTTCATAGCATCAAAATCAAAAGGGGCGCTTTCCATTTTTGAACCATGTTCAATAGCTTTTTCAAGTGTTGTAATTGCATCATTCTTTTTTCCAAGTTTTGCCTGCAGTTGTGCTTTGATCCTCATGTTCCAGTAATTCTCGTTTATATTAGTTGATGCGTTAATCCAGTTCATTGCTTCATCAAGATTAACATTGTTCTGCAAACAGTATTGTGCGGCAGACATTGGCGTTCCCCAGTCAACACTCTTGCGGGCTTTTGCTAAAGTTTGTTCCTGGGTTTCAGTTTCAATTTTAAATGATACTTTTAATTTTTCCCAGGCGAGTGAAACCATTGCAGATTTTTCATCAACATCATCAAATGTGAATTGCATTCTTTCAACATGCGGATTCATCTGAGGTTTTACTTTTAATCTCAGTACTTCATTTTCTTTTACAAAATTTGAACCGCCTCCGACTTTTGTGTTTCCGCTGAATATTACATCCCACTCATCTTTGCCGGGCATTGTGTGAATTCCATAAGTACCGGCTTTTAATAAATTGCCATTGACCTTCACATCATCCGAAAATACAATTGAAGTAACTTCATTTGCACCAGTACGCCAGATTTGTCCGTAAGGTACAAGTTCTCCCCAGACCACTCTTCCTTTTACTCCGGGACGGCAATAATTTATAGTAACATCAGTAACACCGACAGTTTGTGTAACAACAGCTTTGGGGCTTGATCTAGGCGGTTGAAACTGCTGTGCATAATCTGAAGTTGTTATTGTCAGCAGAAATAAAACCAGCATAGCTAAACGAACTTTTCTGAACGATACAGTCATAGCATCTTCCTTTTTGATTAATGATAATAAATTAATAATTCCGTGCAGGAATGAATTTGAATAAGGAATGTGTATTTGTAAATTTGATTCCAAGTTAAAAATCAATGTACATAAAGTCAATTTAAAGCATGATCGAAGAAAGTCTTCAGGAAGCTAAACCCGACGAACCAACGTATAAAAAATGGATCGCGTCTGTTATAATTCTTCCTATTGCTGTTTACTTTACTCTTAACAGAGGTGATTATACTGTCATTGACACCGCAGACCTTATAATTCATGAAGCCGGACATTTTTTCTTTATGTTCTTCGGGAAATATATTTACACACTCGGCGGAACATTGATGCAGATAATTCTTCCGTCAATAATTATCTGGTACTTTTTCAGTAATTCATACAGAACGGGAGTTCAGTTTTCGGCATTATGGCTCGGACATAACTTCATCAACATAAGTGTTTATGCTGCCGATGCACAGGCTCGAAAACTGCCGCTGCTTGGCGGTAATAAAGTTTATCATGACTGGCATTATCTTCTAAAAGAAATTAATCTTCTTCAATATGATTATGCGGTTGGTTATTTATTCTATGGAATTGCAATACTTATTTTTATAGTGATATTATTAATGCCTCTCTTTATCCACGACTAATTTTTAAGTTAACATCAAATGAAAATTTTTTTATACATAATTGTTTTACTGGCTTACTATAATCTTTCAGCACAAGACGGACTAGTCAAAAACTTTTTTCCGGATGGTAAAGTTGAATCCGAAATTAATTTCAATAATAACATCAGGGAAGGTGAAGCAAAATTTTATCATTCTAACGGTAATCTTAAAGAAGAGAGATTTTATGTTAACGGAAGAGTTGAAGGTCTTGTAAGAGTGTATAATGAAAATGGAAAAATAAAAGAACTTATAAATCTTGAAAACGGGAAACGCGAAGGACCTTCAACATTATTTGATGACGAAGGAAATTACCTGACGGACATAAATTATTCCAATGGGAAAAGAGTTATCCCCGAAGAAAAAATAATTGAAGAACGGGTAATTGCAAAGGTAGAAGAAGAAAAGGAGAAAGTCCCTGAGGAAACACCGGTAAAAAAAGAAAAGAAGAAAAACGATAACGGTGAAATAGCTCCTCCTCCACTTATGGTTGAAGAAGAATTGGAAAATGATCCCGCATTTTATATGACAGTTGAAGTTATGCCTGAACCTGTTGGCGGGTTTGAAAAAATTCAAAGTAAAATAAAATATCCTAAAGAAGCATTTGAACGGGGGATACAGGGAACTGTTAAGGTTATGACATTCATAAATGAATATGGTGATGTTGAACGTGCTGAAGTTTCAGAAGGATTAGGATTTGGTTGTGATGAAATTGCACGTATCGCAGTATATTATACAAAGTTCAAACCCGGATTGCAGAGAGGTAAACCTGTTCGGGTTCAAATGAATGTGCCGGTGGAGTTTAAACTAACCGGACAAACTAATTAACAACTTTAAAGCGTAAAGTTTTAAGGATGTTTGTCAGTTCAGAATTTTTATTTTTTAGGCTGACCGTATAATTGTTGAATTCCCTTCTGAACGGATAATTCTTTCTTAACAAATCGAAGTGTTTTACTTTTTCTTCTTTACTCATCGTTAAAACTTTTCTCATCTCATTGTCATCATTCTGAATATGATAAACTTTGTTCAATACTCTATTAAGAGTTGATTCAAAGTTATCTTTACTATCTATTTCAATTAATTCATTTTCAACAAGAGGCAATTCAGGCTTCCAGTTCGTTGATATTTTTAAATAATGACAGAGAGAATCATACATCATTTTTGTTCCGTTAACTTTTCCCTCAAATGAATACCCGGCAATGTGTGGAGTGCCGATTATTACTTTCTCCAGCAAGCTTGAATCTAAGTCGGGTTCATTTTCCCAAACATCAAGCACAGCAGAAAATTTTTTCTGCGGAATTATTTTATTCAGGATTTTATTGTCAACAACCTCACCTCTTGAAGCATTAATGAATATGCATTCATCATTAAGGACAGAAAGAGTTTTCTCACCGAACAGATGATAAGTTTTATCAATGCCATCAATATTTAACGGAACGTGAAGTGTTATGATATCAGCGGTAAGTACTTCATGCAGATCTTTGAAATCAGGATTATTTGTTTTTCTTTTTAAAGGAGGGTCATTCAACAGGATGTTCATTCCCAGTGCTTTAGCTATGCGCGAAACCCTGCTGCCGATATTTCCCACACCAACAATACCAATTGTTTTATTTTCTAGTGAAAAATTATTTTTTGCTGCCAGATAATATATCGATGTAAAAACATATTCAGTTACGGCATCGGCATTACAACCTGCGGCATCAGCAAAAAAAATGTTTTGTGATGAAAGATATTCTTTGTCGATATGATCGGTACCAATTGTCGCTGTCCCGACAAATTTCACTTTTGTGTTTTGTAGAAGTTCCTCATCAACTTTTGTAACGGAACGAACGATCAAAACATCTGTGTCAATCAAATCTTTGTTTGTTATTTTTCTGCCGGGCATCAAAACCAATTCACCTAATTGTGAAAAAGCTTCTTCCGCGTATGTTATATTTTCATCTATTACAATTTTCATATTACAAATCTAAGGAATAACATTTGAAAATATTATATGATTTCAAACCACATCACGTAGGGACAGCATAATATGCTGTCCCTACGTGATGTATGATATAAACATAAATGCAGATTGTTTTTTCTGAGATTAAAATATATTTTGAACCGCAATTTTATATTAATAAATACTGCAAACTATGTAATCCATAATACACCGGCACTTTAAAGAGGAGACGCAAATGCTAAGCCAGTTGCTTCAACCCGAAATAAAATCACTAATAGAAGAGCGTGAGCTTAGCACGCTTAAGGAAATTTTAAGCGATTGGTCTCCAACCGACATAGCTGAACTGCTCGCAGACCTTCCCGAAAATGAACAGGTAATAATCTTCCGGCTGCTTCCAAAAGATCTTGCTGCTGATACTTTTGAGTATCTCGACTTCGATTCCCAGATGAGTTTGTTAAAAGCAATGGGCAAAGAAGAGGTTGCAACCGTCCTTAATGAAATGTCACCTGATGATCGTACTGCACTTCTTGAAGAATTACCGGGCGCTGCTGCCAGACAATTAATTACACTTCTTTCAGCAGAAGAAAGAAAAATTGCCCAGGCGCTTCTTGGTTATCCTGAGAATAGCGTCGGAAGATTGATGACCCCGGATTATATTGCTGTAAGACCGGAATGGACAATCAAGGAATCACTTGATTTTATCAGGACGAACGGACACAATAGTGAAACCTTAAACATTGTCTATGTAATTGATCCGAAAGGAAAATTAATAGACGATATAAGAATACGCGATTTTCTTTTAGCTCCGCTTGATGGTATTGCCGCTGACCTGATGGATGAAACGTTCATTGCTTTGCATGTAACTGACGACCAGGAAACTGCAGTAGAGCTTTTTAAAAAATATGACCGCGTCGCTATTCCCGTTGTCGATGCGTTTGGTGTACTGCTTGGTATTGTAACCGTTGATGATATTATTGACGTTGCCGAAGAAGAAGCCACCGAAGACATCCATAAACTCGGCGGTATGGAAGCATTGGAAGATCCGTACATATCTGTTCCGCTTTTGGAAATGGTAAAGAAACGAGCCGGATGGTTAGTGATACTCTTAATCGGTGAAATGCTGACAGCTTCTGCAATGGGTTTTTTTGAAGATGAAATCAGCAAAGCAGTTATACTCGCTTTATTTGTTCCGCTGATAATTTCAAGCGGCGGCAACACAGGTTCGCAGGCTGCAACACTTGTTATACGTGCAATGGCATTGGGTGAAATTACTCTCCAGGACTGGTGGACGGTAATGAAAAGAGAGATCTTATCAGGATTTTTGTTAGGGTGTATTCTTGGTTCAGTTGGTTTTTTAAGAATATTTGTCTGGACTTCTTTCAGTGATACATTCGGTACACACTGGGTTGAGATCGGATTAACAGTAAGCTTCTCACTAATTGGTGTTGTACTTTGGGGAACACTTACCGGGTCTATGCTTCCCTTTGTATTAAAAAGATTCGGGGCTGACCCGGCTACATCCTCAGCACCTTTTGTTGCTACGCTTGTTGATGTGATCGGTATAGTTATCTACTTTGGATTAGCAATTTTCTTCCTTAGCGGAACGTTACTTTGATTAACTTTAATGGCTGCCCGGAAGTACTCTCATGACACATCTTGAAGTAACATTACTAATTTGTTTTAACCTCAATACTATTTAAATTTAGCTCAAAGTTGAGCTTTTTTAATGAAGTGTCAGAGAAGCAATTAATATGCATCTTCTCAGATTCAAACTGTTTTAACGAACAAAAAGCGGAGTGATATTTGTTCTATCGGGCGTGATGGACAAATATCGGTTACCGTCTTTTTCAATTCCATACTAAACAAAAATACACACCGCCCGGTATAGAATAATGTGATTCACTTTAGCGAAGCTGTGTAAACTCATAAGCAGAATCATTTTATTTAAATTAAAATTGGGTTATTATTGAACCACCTTAAAAATTATAATTATATGAGCCTAAAATTCTTTCAACTTTGCCTGCTTATAATATTAATCTTATCTCCCACTATCATTTCTCAATCCGAACAAATAAAAAACCGGCTTCAGAGTGAAGGTATTTCCACAAAAGAAGATGTGCTTGAAGCATTAAGAAAAAGAAATATGACTGAAGAGGATGCAAGAAGACTTGCCTCTCAGTATGGGATGGATTATGACACATTTATTGCAACATATATTACAGGCAGCGCAGCACCGGTTGAACTTCCGCCGCCCGTTAATTCTGTAGTTGATACTACAATCAATATGACAAACACAATTATTAACCAGGTTGATACCACCGCAGAGAAAAAGGAGGAGATCCAGGTTGACAGAACACCGGTTGCCGGCAAGGATGGTCTTGAATATTTCGGCTATAACATGTTTAAAAATATTCCGTCATCATTTGAACCGACAGATATTG
>JAEXTA010000046.1 GCA_023453665.1 Bacteroidota bacterium
ACTCCGGAGGTTGGACCAATAATCAGAATATCATCACCTGTTTTAATTGAACCGGATTCAATTGATATATATGCCACTTTCTTTTTCTTATAGTAGTTTATAACTCTTCCAATGTACACTTTGCGGGTAGTTGCTTTGCTTCCGTAAATATCCGCATATTCTTCCGAGCTTGGAATACCAAAATAAAAACCAGATGAAAACCCCCTGTTAAATACAGTCCCAAGTTTTTCGAGATATTCTTTTTTCTTTTCCGAAGTCAGTGTTCCATTGAAGTAATCATCAATCGCATTCCGGTAAACACTAACGGTTGTTGCAACGTATTCCGGACTTCGTTTTCTTCCTTCAATTTTGAAAGAGTTAATTCCTGCTTCAATAAGTTTATCTATGAATTCAATCGTACAAAGATCTTTGGGCGACATAATATAGTCTTCACCAATAATCATCGATTTTCTGATGGCAGCATCATAAACTTCATATTCACGTCTGCATGGTTGAATACATTCTCCTCTGTTAGCACTTTTGCCGAACAGATGGTGACTCATAAAACATCTGCCGCTTACAGCAATACACATAGCCCCGTGAACAAAGGCTTCTATTTCCAGATCTGTGTTTGACCGAATTTTTTTTATTTCCTTAAGGGAACATTCTCTTGCCAGAACAATTCTTACCGCGCCGAGTTTTTTATAAACATCTGCTGCTAATGAATTTGATATGGAACTTTGAGTTGATATACAAAAAGGGAAATCGTGCCGTGAACAAATATCAGCCACAGCTAAATCCGAACAGATTATTCTATCAACTTCATTTTTTTTTGCCGCAATAATTATTTCTTCAAGTTCAGATAACTCTTCTTCAAATACAATTGTGTTAAGTGTAAGATATGTTTTGACAGATTTTTTTTTACAAAGTGAAATAATCTCAGGCAATTCTTCAACCGTAAAGTTTGCAGCCTTTGCCCGCATGTTCAACTTATCCAAACCAAAGTATACAGCATCAGCACCTTCGTTAATAGCTGCGTTGAGCATTGTCCAATCCCCGGCAGGAGCCATCAACTCTGGTTTGTGGTGAGTAGTATGTTGTGGGTAGTTAGGGATCATTTCTTATCAGAAGATTTCAGAAGAAAATTTATATAAGCACTTATTCGCGGCAGAAGATTTTCTACCTGATTAATTAATTCTTTTGATTCAGCCTCGTTAATTAGTTTTCTTTTCGCTGACTGGATTATCCAGTGTTTAGTTTCAAATAAAGAGCCTCTGGCAATTTTAGTAAACCTTGCATTATCGATTTTACTCCCTCTGCCATAACCTTCTGCAATGTTCGCAGAGACACTGTCAATAGCCCTGACTAATTGATTGCCGATAGTGCTTTTAGGAAAATGATCCCACTTAATAACCAGATTCCAAATCAGATTACTCAATTCTACAGTTTTATTATATATCTCCAGTTCTTCAATCGAAGATTTCATCCTCTTCACCTTTACCATAGACTACATACCACTCACTACAAACAACCTACTACAAACTAATTACGCCTTCTCCTCCCACACCTTTGCAATTTCAATTATCATCCTGACTGCCATTTCCATATCCTGAATTGCCACCCATTCAAGCTGCGAGTGGAAACTATGTTCGCCAGCAAAAATGTTTGGCGTAGGCAATCCCATAAAACACAAGCGTGACCCATCCGTACCACCGCGTATAGGATGCATGATCGGTTTTATGTTTAACCTGTTCAATGCTTCAATAGCATAATCTGTTACCTGGGGATGCTGGTCAATCACCTCTTTCATGTTTCTGTACTGTTGTATTATTTGAAATTCCAGCTTTGCACCCGGATATTTTGCAACAGTTTCTTCAGCTAATTTTTTCAACAGATCTTCATACTCTTTTAATTTTGAAGTAATAAAATCGCGGATGATAAATTTAAGTGTTGTTACTTCCTCATTGCCATTTATGCTAGTGCAATGAACATATCCTTCTCTTTTTTCTGTTGTTTCTGGTGAAAGAGTATCCTTCGGCAGCTTCTCAATAAACGCTGCAGCAATTTTAATTGAGTTTATCATTATCCCTTTTGCATAACCCGGATGAATATTCTTTCCAAGGAATTTAATAACTACGGCATCTGCAGAAAAAGTTTCACTTTCAATTTCGCCCCGGCTTGATCCATCAACTGTGTACGCGTATTTGGCGCCAAGTTTTTTAAGATCGATTTTTTCTGTTCCTCTTCCGACTTCTTCATCAGGAGTAAAACAGATTTTGATATCACCATGTTTTACTTCGGGGTGAGTCAGCAAATAATTTACCGCATCCATAATTTCAGCAACACCGGCTTTATTATCAGCACCAAGTAATGTAGAACCGTCTGTTGTGATGATGTCAAACCCTTTCATGTTTTTCAAATCTGGGTTTTCACTTTCTTTTATTATCCAACCGCCGTTTTCAAGTTTTATATCTCCGCCCTGATAGTTTTTTCTTATCACCGGATTTACATTCAGCCCTGTGACTGCAGGAGAAGTATCAACGTGTGCGATGAACGCAACCGGGTCAACTTTTTTTGTTGTGTTAGATGGTAGTGTTGCCATCACATAACCCCATTCGTCCATATGGGCGTCTTTAAGTCCTAGCGATTTTAATTCATCCGCCAGTATCTGAGAAAGAATTTTTTGTTTTTCTGTACTGGGAAAAGTTTGTGAATCTTCATCAGACTGAGTGTCGTATTTTACGTATTTAAGAAAACGGTCAACACAAGTGAATTTATATTTTTCATCAAACATTTTTAACCTCTGTTTATTTAAGGTGTTTATTCAGCAGATGGAATTCTGCAACTAATTAATTTTTAATATCACAACTCTTCTGTTCTGTGATTTTCCTTCTTCTGTATCATTACTTGCAACAGGGTATTTTTTGCCTAGTCCTGCAACTTCAAAACGTTTTCTATCAATTCCTTTGGAGGAAAAATAATTTACAACTGCCTGTGCTCTGTCTAAAGAAAGTTTATCATTATATTTATCGGAGCCAACATTATCGGTATGTCCTTCAACTCTCCATACTGTTTCCGGTTTAAGTCTCATTACCTCAGCAAGATTATCCAGCACCGGGTAGGCAGATGGAAGCAGATCCCATTTACCAAATTCAAAGTTAGTATTAGCACTTAGCACAGTTTCAGTAACTTCGTCAAACACAATGCAACCGCGAGAATCAACTTCACTTCCCGTAGGTGTGTCAGCACATTCGTCAATATAATCCGGAACACCATCACCATCGCTGTCTAATGGGCAGCCATTTTTATCAACCTCAACTTTAGCGGGAGTATGTTTGCAATTGTCAAGATAATCGGGAACACCGTCTTTGTCCTCATCAACAGGGCAGCCCTGGTTGTCAACTAAAACTCCTTTAGGTGTTTCGGGACACATATCCTGGTAATCAGGTACGCCATCTTTATCGTGGTCAAGCGGGCAACCCTTTTCATCCACTTTAACATTTGCAGGAGTATTTGAACATTTGTCGAGGTAATCAGCAATTCCGTCCTTATCAGAATCCAGCGGACATCCGAATTCATCTACCATTACACCTTTGGGTGTTTCAGGGCATAAATCTTTTGAATCAAATATACCGTCTTCATCAGTATCTTTTTCAGTAAAGAACGCGTATGATAATCCTGCAGAAAAAACCCAGAACACATCATTATGTTTACCTGCTTTTATGTCATCAAGAAAATCATTTGGGCTGGCGTGAAAAGCAGCATTCAAGTTTATGGAAAGATTATCGGCTAGCAGTGTTCTTAATCCTAATTCACCAAAATAGTTGATTTCTTTTTTATCGTATGCATCTCTTCTGTTATTTACAAGATTTATTCCATTAACACCCTCAGGATCAAACCACATGTAAAGTGCACCTGCAGAAAGATATGGAAAGATATTATCTGTTACAGCCAGTGTATAAATTAATCCAGTACCGCCAAATATCATTCTTGTTCTGAAATATGACGGACGTTTTTTAGAATTATCTCCGGAAATAAATCCTCCGCCGCCCATAAGTCTTAATCCGAAACTACTTTTTGAAATTGCTGGCAGAAAAATATCAACCGAAGTTTTAGCGAGGTAATCGATTTTAGATTCAGAGTAATCGGTATATTCAAGAGTCAAACCGCCTTCAAGCGTAACAACCATTGTTCCTGAAAACGGATTGTATCTCAGTTTACTTTGCGGTTGGGACTGATTTGATAAAAAGAGGACTATTGAAAACAACAGAATAAAATACTTCATGGATTCTCCCAATTGGTGTATCGACGTCTGCAAAATTAAGGTTTAATAACCTTTTACCAAAATGGGCGGGAAAGATAACGTACTTAGAAAGTCAGACTCAATAATTGTTTAACGATTATTTCATCAGAATGATCTTTTTGACTAATCTTTTTTGATCAGTAATCAGATTCACGAAATATATACCCGAACTGAAATTATCTCCATTGAAAATAAATCTATGTCTTCCAGCATTAAGGTTGCCATTAAAAAGTGAAGCAACTTCTTCTCCAAGAATATTAGTCACGGTAAGATTAACAAGCTGAAATTCTGGAATTGTAAATTCAATGTTAGTTGAAGGATTAAACGGGTTAGGATAATTCTGATATAATTCTGCGTTAACAGGAATTACATCTTTATCATTAATATCTGAAATGAGGAAATTTAAACTCAGCCCGTTTATTTCCGGATTAAGACTATCAATGACAAACTCATTACTATATGCATTATCATAACCAATTCTTTGCGCCATCAATTGATATGTTCCGTAAGGAAGAAATGGAAGATTGAATGAACCGTCTCTACTGGAAAAAACATAATTGAATACTAAAGAATCACGGTTAACGTTTCTTGCAAACAACACCACATCGGAGGGTATTTCAGCAAACCGCTGGTTAATTGTGACTGTTCCCTGAGCATTGCCGCCTCCGTATGATGAATCTCTCGGCATTTGTATATGCCGTGAAGATAAATGCGAATTAATAAGCACTGAGTCTGCCTGCTGCCAGAACGGAGGTGAAATATTCAACGCTGTATAGTAAGTTGGGATGAAATAATCGGAGAAGGATTGCACGAAATAATAATCCGGTTGAATAATACCTCTTGAATGGTATGTACCATTTTCTTTAATAAATGTTGTATAAATACCTTCATCTGCTACAGAAGATATATCCCCGGCAAGCAATTTCGGGGGCGCATGATTCCCTTTACGAATAACAACCATCCCTTTTTTAAGGGGATATGCTGAAACAGAATCAGAAACTCTTCCGGATATTGAATAATCAGTTTCTTCCATTCTTTCAAGAATAAAATTAACAACATATGTTGAATCATCTTCAACTAAAATCTGTGTTGCATTAAACGGGTCAAATACCTCCTCATGAAATGATACATAGTACGAGTCTTTTTCAGCAGCCAGGGTAAAACTACCGGGTGGCAATTCTACTGAATACATCCCATACTGATCTGTTTCAACTGAAGTAACTATATAGGTTCCTGAATAAAGGAAATGTACTTTTGCACCTTCCAGTGGTAAAATGCCATCTGTAACCTGACCGTTAATGAATCCACTACCGTAATTGTCATCGAAAAATTTTATATCTATTTCAAGATCTTCAACTGGATCCTCTCCATTACTATAAACGTACATTGTATCCGAAGTATCTGCTGAAGGAACTATGTAATATCCTGAAAGAATACAATCCATAAGCAATGAATCACCGGGGGCAATGTATAGGGGATATTGTCCACCCCAGGAATCAAATCTTGTAAAGTAATAAGAGTTATTGTAGCTCAATGAATCAATTATTAACAACTGGTTACCTTCGTTTACAAAATATACATTCTTAATGCGGTTAAAAATGTTTGTAAACTCAATTTCATCGGGATAAAGTTTAAGATCAGGCTGTGAAACTGCCTGAGAAATAAACAGTAATGAAAACACAAGTATGAGGAAGATTCTTTTCATATTGTTAATATTGTTAGGAATATTTAATATATCAGTGAAATAAATATAATATTAGTGACATAATACTTGAGCTATACAAAATTAAATTACATAAATTTTACCCAAAAAGAATTAGAACAACTTTTCAATTCGGCACGTGAGGGGGATTCAAAAGCTTTTGAAAATCTTTCCGGTTATGTAAGACACATTTCATACAGCTATTTCCTGTCAAAACACCGGCAGGGTAAAATCTTAAACAAAGATGATGTTGATGATCTTACCAACAATGTGTTTTTATCCTTTGCTGAACAATATCATAAAGTTGAAAATATTGAGTTCTGGTTAAGACGTGTTTTATTCCTGACTTTTGTTAATTGGTACAAAAAAAGTAAAACTAAAAGAACATTTGAACTTGAAGAAGCTCATTATATACCGGATAAAGAAATTAACCCCGGGGATAAAGTTGATGCAGGAAAAATTCTTGAGGTTCTGGATACTTTAAGCCCGGATAAACAAAAAATTCTAAAAATGCGTTTCTGGGAAGACCTGAAATTCTCAGAAATAGCCGAAAACCTGAACAAATCTGAAGATGCTGTTAAGAAAATGTTTTACCGGACAATTGAGGAATTAAAAAATAAGCTTTAGCTGTCACTTTCCTTATTTTCGGTTTACTATACTTTTGAAAATGATATGAACAAACATGAATAACACTGAAAAAATATTTGAACTCCTTCAAAAGAAGGAACTAAATAAAGATGAAAATGCTTTACTTCAACAGATAATTTCATCGGATGAAGAAGCTAAATCATTTTATAAGACATATTTAAAAACCGGCGAAGTTGTTAAAAAAATATCACATCCGGATTTAAATGAATTAGCCGAATACGTTTTATACAAAAACAGTGACAGGAAATCCAATTCCGAAATTGTTTCAAGAGTGCCTGAAATTGAAAATCATTTGAGAAGATGTGAAGAATGTTCTGAAGAATTAAAGTTTCTTAACGCAGAATATTCAGACGTTGATCAGTTCATTACAGCCGAAATGAATGAAGGCACAAAACAAAGTACAGCCAAATCAGAACAAGCGCTTCAGACACATAAAAAATTTTCTTTTTTCCGGTATGCTTACCTGTCTGCGACGGCAGTTGTACTGATCTACTTTGGATTATTTTTAGCATCAGGAAGTTTTACATCAACATCAAAACAATTAGCTGCACTTGAGAGCGATACTGACTATTATGTTACCCGTGGAAGACTGACTGATTATTTCCAGGAAAGTTTAAAATCACTTGAAGCGGGTGATTTTAAATCTGCCATCAGCAGTTTAAAGGCTGACATTTCTGCAAACCCTGATGATGAAACAGTTTTTTATTCTTATTACATACTCGGACTTGCGTATCTTGAAACAGCAGGCACAAAAGTGGTCGGACTTTTCCCCTCTTACGATTCTGAGCTTGCAAATGAAGGAAGAACCGCTTTGTTAACATCAATAGAAAAAAACAATTCCGGCAAATATCCAAACATCACTTTAAATGCTTACTATTATGCAGCTAAAGCATGCCTGATGACAGATGATATTGATAACGCCAGGAAGTATTTGAAAACAGTTATTGAGAAAAAAGGAAGTAAGATGAATGAAGCTCAGAAAATATTATCTGAACTGGAGTAGAAAGTGTTAGATGATCACACAAAAACTAATAATAGTTTTCGCTCTTCTGCTATCAGTTTTTCAGCCGGTACAGGAATTTTCTCATAACACCGGTAACTCTGGCAAAAATCTTCCGTCACATTCAATTCACATTGATTCAATTAAACAAAAGGTTCATTCGGCAGGCTGGTCACATCAGTCACTAAGGGAGTACGAGTATTATTTATTAAATCTTCCGCTTGAAAAAATTAATGGTGAAAAAGATTTTATTTATTCACTGAAGAACGGCTTTGAACGCAGTCTCCTGTTTTCAATTATTGAGCGAAAAAGCGGTAACTACACTAATATGTTTGACTCTCTCTTTACTTACCTTGATTCTTCCATAACATATTTGCCTTATTATGATCATCTTGTTTACTCAGCACAGGCAACAAACGGCCTTCGTTTGCTTGATGCTAAAATTGAAAATTCTGCTGCTGCCAGTAAAACATTTTTCCCTTACTTGCTATCGTTGATTTATTCTTCGCGGGGAGAAAATAAATCTGCGCTAAGTCAACTTGAAGACTTGGAAGTTTCATTGGAAAATAATCCCGATGTACTTTTCCAGTATTTCAACATTTACAGGTACACCGGGGATTATGAAAAGGCTTATTCATATATAAAAAAGATTCGTGAAACTTATCGAACGGATGAAGAGACTACATTTAAAGCTTTAATCGGTGAAGGGGCACTGATCTTTCTGTCAGGAAAAATTAAAGAAGCAGAAAAAATTTATAACAAAGCGCTTTTACTTTCACAGAAGAGTAATAGCATTTACTACAGAGCAAAAGCATTGATTGCTCTGGGTATATGCGATGATATGAACGCAAATTTAGATGATGCCAGGAAAAAATTTTCCGAAGCACTATTAATAGCACAAAATATAGGTGATGAAGAAACCCAGGCACTTGCATATTCTGAACTCGGAGTTTCATACTCTTATTCCAATGATCTGATAGAAGCTAAAAATAATTACGAGTTAAGTTTTTCACTATATAAAAAGGTCGGCAACAAACAGCGGTTGTCCTTGCTGTCTGACAACATCGGGAAAATATATATATCAATTTATGACTATAAATCAGCACTAAAATATTATGAACAGGGACTGGAACTTGCAGGTGAAAATAAAAGAGCAAGAATACTAAACCTTACAGGACTTGCCGATATTTACTCAAACATGTCTGATTATTCAAAAGCTTTAAAATATTATCGTGATGCCCGTGAACTTTCAAATGAGATAAAAGAAATATCACTCGATGCAGAAATCGACAAAGGTCTTGGTGTATTAAATTATAATCTTAATAAGTATACCAATGCCCTTCAATATTTCTCTTCAGCATCAGGAAACAGCCGGGAAGCAGGCAACATTTATCTTTCAGCTGACATTTCACAAAAGCTTGGATTAACATATCTGTATCTCGATAGCTTATCACTTGCCGAGAAGTATCTAAATAAAGCATTAATATCTTCACGTGAGATCGGGGATCCATATACTGAAATTAATTCCGGATTATCACTTGCTTACCTTTTTACTATATCCGGGAAATTAAATGACGGTATTGCGTTTCTGCACAAAGTACGAACTACCGCATCACAATATGGTTTTGAATATGAACTTGCTGAATGTGATTTATTAGAAGGTCAGATACAAAAAAGATCCGGTGATTTTAATGCAGCAATAAGCTCTTACAGGAATGCTTTAACAAGAGCTTCAAAAATAAGCGAAAAGAACCTGATGATAGAAGCCAATTACAGGCTTGCCATTGAATATGAAAAAGTAAATTTGAATGAACTTGCAGAATCTTATTATTCAAATGCAGTGAATATTATAAAAGATCGCTCACGATCTTTATTTGAAGATGACGAAGTTCAGATATCTTATTTCTCCTCCAAGAGCGATGTATTTAATTCATTTGCAGAATTTTATCTGAACCGGAATAATTTCAGGAAAGCATTTGAACTTATTGAAAAGTCACGGTCGCGGAATACAATGCAGAACCTTTCCAATCTAAAACTTCAATCTGAAATTAAAGATGAAAATGTTCTAAAAAATATTTTTGAATATGACTGGATCATTAATTCAGGTTTATATGAATCCGGTCAGGCTGATTCTGTGCATACCTTATATGTTGATCTCATAAATAA
>JAEXTA010000054.1 GCA_023453665.1 Bacteroidota bacterium
CAAGAAAGATAAATATTACGTGGATGTTGTTTCAGTTGAAGGAAGAAATCATTTTGTAAAAAATATGTTTTCTACTTTAAATTACACTGTCACTTCACTTAACAGGAAAAGTTTTGCCGGTATTGTCGCGAATATACCTGTTGGTTCGTACAGAACTCTGACACAAACAGAAATAAACGGAGTGTTAAAAAAATATGGTAGTTAGACGGGCATATAGTATAGTATTTGTTGTCATCTTAATGACGTCAGTGTATTCACAGGAAGATTCGATAATAAAAATCGATTCTGTTCAACAGGAAAAGTTTACAACCGTTCAGGAATTCTGGTCGCAGATGGATGACATTTTTAACGATCCTAATTTCAGCAACGCAAACTGGGGTGTTGTCATTCAATCACTTGAAACGGGAGAATATTTATATAAACGAAACGAGAATAAACTTTTTATCCCTGCATCTAATTTAAAATTATTTACAAGCGCTGCTGCATTAATACTGCTTGGTGGAGATTTCAGATTCGAAACAAATATATTCTTAAATGGAACTGTCGATGGTTCAATTCTTATTGGTGATCTGGTAGTTCAGGCTGATGGTGATCCTGCAATATCCGGTCGTTTTTATAATAATGATATGTTCAGAGTTTATAAGAACTGGGCTGATTCATTACTTGAAAACGGCATTGATGAAATAACCGGAAATATAATTGGTGATGATAATCACTTTGATAACATAGGTCTTGGTGATGGCTGGGCATGGAATTATGAAAGTTACTGGTATGCCGCACCATCCGGTGCCATTTCATTCAATGATAATGTAGTTGATATAATTGTTTCTGTTGATAAAGAATCACTGATCCCGCAGTTGAAAATATCACCTAACACCAAATATGTAATTGTAATTAATGATGTTACTTCTGTTCCTAATGATTCAATAACTGCAATTGATGTGCACCGGGAAAGAGGCACCAACGTTGTAACCGTAAGCGGAACGATTAAGCAGAATGATTCTGTAAAAACTTTTGTAACAGTAAATAATCCTACTCAGTATTCAATGGTTACACTAAAGGATGTGCTGATTAACAAAGGTGTTGAAGTTGACGGTTACCCGATTGATGTTGATGATATCAATACAACACTTAACTACGAATCAATGCAGTTGCTTACTACTCATTACTCCCCACAGCTTAGGGAAATATTAAAAGTTGTAAATAAAAACAGTAATAATTTTTACGCTGAACAATTACTAAAAGCAATTGGATTAAACGTAGAGAACTATGGTACAGCACAAAACGGGATCAAAGGTGTTTTAAGTGTTTTACCTGAAATGGGAATTAATCCCGAAAGTATTATTATGGAAGACGGCAGCGGGTTATCACCAAACAACTACGTAACTCCGCGGCAAATTGTTAACCTGTTGACGTATATGTATAAAAGTAGTCACTTCATAGATTTTTTTAACTCACTGCCTATTGCCGGAATTGACGGAACGCTTGGTAAACGAATGAGCAACAATCTTGCAAAAGGTAAGTTGAGAGCAAAAACAGGTTACTTGTCAAATGTAAGAAGTTTGTCGGGTTATGCTTTTACAATGGATGATGAACCGATTGCATTTTCGATAATCGTAAATAATTTTAATGTGCCCGTTAAGCTTGCAGAAAATTTACAGGATCTGGTTTGCTTAAGATTGGCTGGCTTAAAGAGGAAATAACAGGAGGAAATGTGGAGAACGAAATCCAGCAGGATATAAACGTACTGATAAAAAGACGATTTGAAGAGTTAGAAGAATTAAAAAGTAAAGGTATCGAACCATTTGCGTATTCATTTGACGTCAACTCAAATTCAGAAGAAATAAAAAATTCATTCGTTGAAGGCGAAGCAAAAGAAGTAAACATAGCCGGAAGAATTATGGCTATCCGTAGAATGGGTAAAGCATCATTTGCGCATATACGCGATCATAAAGGAACAATTCAGATATATCTAAAAAAAGATGAAGTCGGCGAAATGTATGATGCTTTCAGACTACTTGATATCGGTGACATTATCGGCGTTGAAGGTTATACATTCAAAACCAAAACAGGAGAAATTTCCGTTCACACCAGGAAACTTTCACTGCTTTCAAAATCGCTCAGACCACTGCCTGTTCCAAAAGAGACTACTGATGAAGCAGGGAATAAAACGATTCACGATCAGTTTGTCGATAAAGAATTACGTTACCGTCAGCGTTATGTTGATCTTATTGTAAATCATGACATTAAAGATGTTTTTATTAAAAGAAGCAAGATCATCTCTTCAATAAGAAGTTTTCTCGATGCAAGCGGATACCTTGAAGTTGAAACTCCTGTTCTTCAGCCATTGTACGGTGGTGCTGCTGCAAGACCATTTGTAACACACCACAATACACTTGATGTTGATCTTTATTTAAGAATTGCGGATGAACTCTATCTAAAAAGATTAATTGTCGGCGGATTTAACGGCGTGTATGAAATCTCCAAAGATTTCAGAAATGAAGGAATGGATAAAACTCATAATCCTGAATTTACTATGATGGAATTATACGTTCCGTATAAAGATTACGAATGGATGATGAACTATGTTGAACAAATGATTTCTAAAGTATGTGATGATGTATTCGGCACACGTGAATTTGAATTTGAAGGACAGAAAATTAATTTCACATCATCATGGAAAAGAATATCTATGGTTGATGCGATAAAAGAAAAAACCGGTGTGGACATTCTGACTGCATCAGTTGATGACTTAAAAGCTTCTGCAAAAAAACTTGGTATTGATTTAAAGAACATTGAAGGCAGGGCAAAACTGATGGATGAAATTTTCAGTGTTGCGGTTCAGCCAGATCTGATACAGCCGACATTTATAATTGATTATCCTGTTGAACTTTCACCTTTAGCGAAAAAACACAGAAGCAAACCGGGAGTTACTGAACGATTCGAAGGCTACATTGCCGGCCGCGAAATTTGTAATGCTTTCTCCGAACTTAATGACCCGTTAGATCAGAAAGAAAGATTTATGGGACAGGTAAAAATGCGTGAAGAAGGTGACGAAGAAGCACACCAGATTGACGAAGATTTTATACGAGCACTTGAATATGGAATGGCGCCCACTGCGGGACTTGGAATCGGGATTGACAGGCTTGTTATGCTTTTAACAAATCAATCATCAATACGGGATGTAATATTCTTCCCGCAAATGAAACCGGAAATAAAAGGCTGACAGGAATTATCATTGGATAGAAAGACGGAACTAGAAATTGTACTTTACATCTTAAAGATTGAAGTATAATGAAATTCCAAATACGAATAGTTTTAGCTCTGGCAGTTTTGTCGACTGCTTTCATCTATTCACAGAGTGATAGCGATTTTGTAGTTCGTTCAGTTGATAAGATTTCAGACAATAGTGAATTCAGAATGCATATCAGAGGAAATTATCCTCAATCCTATTATGATTCCTTGCTACCTGTAAATTCCCGAGTACCAAATAAGATTGATCCATTCAATACTGAAATAAACTATGCCGCACTTGCGGGAGTTGGTGCAATCACTCTCGGAACCGGAATTGCAGTTCACATATATCAAAGAAATGCATGGTGGAAAGATCAACGATCTTCATTTCATTTTACAAATGATTGGGAGTACGCTCTTTACATAGATAAGGTGGGACATTTCTATGGTGCAAATCTTTTAGCTCATCTTTTTTCCGCAGGTTTGGAAGCAGGGAACATACAATCAGAACAAGCGGCTATTTATGGTAGTGTTGCCGCACTCGCATTCCAACTGTATGTTGAAATTGAAGATGGCTTTGGTCCGAATTGGGGATTCAGTCCCGGGGATGCAATTGCAAATGTTTTAGGCTCGGGTTATGCTCTAGGACAATATTATTTTCCGTACCTGAAAAATTTTCAATTCAAATTCAGTTATTGGCCTTCACAAAAAATGAAAGACGGTACACACAAAGGAAATGGTATTGATGATTATGAAGGACAGATTTACTGGTTAAGTTTGAGAATGAAAAACCTGTTGCCAAAATCAATTTCAGAGTACTGGCCTGCATGGTTATGTTTGGCTGGTGGACTGAGCGTTCGTAATCTTGATGGAATCGGCGGCGGGCAAAGAGAATTTTATATAGCACTTGATCTCGATGCTGAAGAGATTCCACTTCACGGAAGCGGATGGCAGTTTGTAAAGAATACTTTAAACTATATTCACTTTCCGATGCCGGGAATAAGAGTTACTCCTGACGCAGCGTTTTTCGTTTTTACTTTTTAGGGGATGTTTTGAAGTACAGCATTATTATACCGACATTAAACGAAGAAAAACTTTTACCCGGATTATTAAATGAAATCCATAATCAGGAACTAAGGAAAAAATATAACTATGAAATTATCCTTTCTGACGGTGGAAGTTCAGATAAGACAATTGAGCTCGCACTTGATAAAACCGACATAATAAAAGTACATGTCGAAAAAGAAAAACAAAACATAGCAATGGGCCGTAATGTTGGCGCTTATCTTGCAAATGGAGAAGTCCTGATATTCCTGAACGGCGATGTATTAACAATGAATGCAGAAAAATTTTTTCAGTATCTTGATAACAAATTTTACGGAAGTGATTTCGTTGCTATGACCTGTAAAGTAAAAGTATTTCCGTCCGAAGAAATATTTATGGATAAACTTTTTCATTCAGTTTATAATTTATATTTCTACCTGCTGAATGTTTTTGGTGTTGGTATGGGAAGGGGAGAATGCCAGGTTATACGCAAAGAAATATTTTATAAAGTAAACGGAAATAATGAATCACTTGCTGCAGGCGAAGATTTTGATTTGTTCAAACGCATAAGGAAGTATGGAAAAATATTTTTCTCAAATGAATTATGTATTTATGAATCACCGAGACGCTACAGAAAATTTGGATATTCGGGTGTATCATTTTCATGGATTAAAAATTCTTTGTCAATAATTTTTAAGAACCGCTCTATCTCAAAAGAATGGGAACAGGTTAGATAATTGAAACGAATTATACTTACTCTCATAATATTAGTTAACTTCATATTAGTTGCCCAATCTGAATATGTACCTGTAACTAATCGTGTTTATGAATTCCTTGAGAGAATGGAAAGTTTACATTTGTTGGATTCATATAATTCCTTTGAAGTACCTAAAGACAGGAAAGAGATTGCTTCATATATAAACCAGGTAATTCAACATAATTTGAAACTTGACCCGGTTGATAAAGAAATTCTTGAAGATCTTAAATCAGAATTTGAGTATGAACTTTACGGAACATTAAATAATGCTCAATCAATTATTAGTGGAGAAGATTATAATCCTTTCAATCAGAAAGAACATTATCTTTTTTCACATTCAGAAAAAAACAAATTCAATCTTTTTATAAATCTTATTGGTGAAGCTGAAGGAATATTCCTTAATGGTAAAGAACCGGAAAAGAATCTCTCATCATCAACCTGGTTGTATGGCGGTGAGATACGCGGAACTGTACTGGATAAACTCGGGTTTTACATAAAAGGTACTAACGGCATAGTTGCCGGAAATCTCGAAGCTGCTTTACTGAAGAGAGAATTGAAATCTAATTTCAAACTAAATCTTGCACCTGATGAAAAATTCTTTGATGAAACCGAAGGTTATATCTCTGCAGACTTTGATCTTGTAAAACTTAAATTCGGTCGTCAAAAATTTGATGTAGGTTACGGACCGTTCAAAATGATTTCAGGCGCTAATTCACCCGCTTTTGATTACTTATCATTTAAAATTGGATATTCGTTCTTTAATTTCTCTTATTATCACTCAAAGATCGGAGGTAAGTCAACTGTTGTTGATGATTCTATCCAGGGGAGTGTCTCAAATGTTGCAGAAAAATATTTTGGCTATCACAGGATCGGTTTTGATATTTCCCGTCATTTCAAATTAGGGATTGGTGAAATGATAATATATGGTGACAGACCAATGGATTTTTCTTACGTAAATCCTTTTAATTTTTATAAAACGGTTGAACATTCAAATCAGGATAGAGACAATGCAATGCTATTTGCTGATATGAGCAACAATTCAATTGAAGGATTAAAATTGTATGCAACATTATTAATTGATGATCTGAATGCAGGAAAGATCGGTACCGGCTGGTGGGGTAATCAAACTATGATCAGTGCAGGATTAAATTCTTATAATCTTTATCCTGTAGCGCCGGTTGATTTGAGCTTACAATATATTAGGATTGAACCTTATACATTCACTCATCGTCTTATCAAAAACAATTTTACAAATATGGGTTACAGTCTTGGTCCTGATATTGAACCGAACAGTGAATTGTTTTTTTGTCAAATAAATTATAGGTTTAACCACAGATTGAATTTGAGCGCATCGTTAGCACTAATAAATCACGGTGCTAATCCTGTAGATGAAAATGGTGTTGTAATAAAAAATGTAGGAGGGACTATAAATCTCGGTCACAGGCTCCAGGATGCTGCTGAAGTGGAATTTCTGGATGGTGCACAGGAAGTTCTGCGCACATATTCATTTAGATTATCTTATGAACCGTTTAATCAGCTCTTTGTAAGTATATCAGCTTTTTACAGAAATCATTCCCTGCAAAAAAGTATAACTCAGAAACAATTAGAAAGTTTCGTTTCAGTTTCAACTAAGTTTTAAATGAAAAGGATATAATATGTTGTTTAAGAATTTCAGAATCACCGGTTATGTTATTCTGCTCATACTTGGAATAGTACTGGGAACGCAGATCGAAAAAGTTTTTTCAGATGATAACCTTCGCTCAAATATTGTAAAGTTTAATGATGTTCTTACTTATACGGAGAAATATTACGTTGAAGACGTAGACACACAGATGCTTGTTGAAGCGGCTATTAATGGGATGATGGCAAAACTGGACCCTCATTCTGTTTACATACCTGCCAAACAAATGGAAACAGTTGAAGAATCTTTCAGAGGAGACTTTGAAGGAATCGGAATAGAATTCCAGGTAGTAAATGATACCATCACTGTAGTAAGCCCTATTTCCGGCGGTCCAAGTGAAGAGCTTGGAATTTTATCCGGTGATAGAATAGTTAAAATAGATGATGAAAGTTCAGTCGGCTTTACTAATGAGCAGGTAAGGGGAAAGTTAAGAGGTAAGAAAGGAACTAAGGTTAAGGTAACCATTGTAAGACCTTCGGTAAAAGATGCCCTGACTTATACTATTACAAGAGACAAAATTCCTCTTTATTCCGTGGATACTCATTTCATGTATGACGCTGTTACGGGATATGTAAGTGTTTCCAGATTTTCCGAAACAACTAATGATGAACTTGAAGAAGCACTCGAAGATTTAAAAAATAAAGGAATGAAACAACTTATCCTTGATCTCAGGGGCAATCCAGGTGGTTATCTTTCACAGGCTACAAAAATGGCTGATCTCTTTTTAGACGGTAAGAAGAAGATTGTTTATACAAAAGGAAGAAGATCAGAATTTAATGAAGAATATTTTGCCTCAGAAAAAACACCATACGAAAAAATACCGCTGATAATTCTCGTTAACCGTGGCAGCGCTTCAGCAAGTGAAATAGTTGCAGGTGCGGTACAGGATTGGGACAGAGGTTTAATTGTCGGTGAAACTTCATTCGGTAAAGGTTTGGTGCAAAGACAATTCAACTTACCTGATAACTCTGCATTAAGATTAACAATTTCCGAATACTTTACTCCATCCGGAAGATTGATTCAACGCGACTATAAAAATAAAAAGGATAAGGAAGACTACTATTCAGAACTTGGTGAAAGAGAAGAAACTGAAGGTGAAAATATTAATCACACAGTTGAAAAAGATACTATAAGACCGGAATTTAAAACCAATGGCGGAAGATTAGTTTACGGCGGAGGCGGAATCACTCCCGATTATATTATTAAATCAGAAAGCGTAACTAAATACACAACCGAACTTCTCAAGAATAATGTGTTTTACGAATTTGTTTTAAAGTACATTGATCTGAATAGTAAAAGAATTGAATCCCAATATGGCGGGAACCTCGCAAAATTTAAATCAGGATTTAACTTTTCAGAAACTGAATTAAATGATTTTATAAATTTTGCAGAATCGAAAGAGACAAAACTTGTAAAAGAAGACTTTGAAAAAGATAAGGAATATATAACTGCAAGGTTAAAAGCTCAGATCGCCCGTAATTACTGGAAGAATGAAGGATGGTTTTCTATTATCCTTACGCAGGACAACCAGATTGCAAAGGCATTCACACTATTTAATGAAGCTAAGGATATTGCAAATCTAAAATGAAATTACTTTTTCACCGGAATGTTGTTTCTTTGATTCTTCTTCTGTTTTTAAGTCAATGTTTTTATATAGATAACGGAAAGTTTTTTGCACAGACAAAAGTTAAACAAGGAACACTTCAGGTAGGTGAAGAACTTTTATATGAAGTCAGTTATTCTTTCATTAAACTTGGAACAGTCAGAATAAAAGTACTTGATAAAAGAACAATAAACGGAACTGATGTTTATAAAACAATCGGATATATTGATTCATATTCAGGTGTTCCGTTTGTAAACCTCCACCAGATATATGAGAGTTCACTTAATTCTGATTTTACACCTTTATTCTTTCGCGGCACTGTCAAGGATGAAAAATATCATTCATACACTGAATATTATTTTGACAAAAAAAAAGCATCGATTCACGTAAAGAAGGGAAGTGTAAAACCACCGAAAGTTTGGACTGATTCTGTTACCTCACTTGATAGACCATACCAGGATGGGCTATCCATATTTTTTTATGCTCGAAATTACAGCGGCAGTAAAAAAAGTGAAAATGTCCCTTGTTTTGTAAAGGAAGAAAAAGTTTTTACAAGAATTAATTTTTATAATGAAGTTGAAGATGTATCTATTGATGCTGTTGACTATGATATAAGCTGTGTAAGGCTTGATGGTGAAATGGATTTTATCAGCATTTTCGGGTTAACAGGATATTTTGAAGGATGGTTTTCGAATGATGATGCCTCAATTCCGATTGTTGCAAAGATGCATGTTATTATAGGAAGTATTACATTAGAATTAATTGAATGGAAAAGACAAGGATGGATACCGCCAAAATTCAAAAACTGAATGATGAAATAAAATTATTTCCTTATCTGGATATGTTTCCTAAAATACATGAAAGTGTTTTTTTAGCTTCAGGTGTCAAGATAATCGGTGATGTTACTATCGGCGAATATTCAAGTATCTGGTATAACTGTGTAGCCAGAGGTGATGTTCACTACATCAAAATCGGTGGATATACAAACGTCCAGGATTGCTCAATGCTTCATGTTACAAACGGAAAATTTCCTTTAAATATCGGGAACAAGGTAACGATTGGACATTCTGTGACGCTTCATGGATGTACACTTGAAGATACCTGCCTGATAGGGATGGGAGCGGTTGTATTAGATGGTGCTATTATTCAGGAAAGATCAATGGTTGCTGCCGGAACTGTTGTTAAACCCGGATTTGTGGTACCATCAGGCAAACTTGTTGCAGGTGTTCCCGGAAAAATAATCAGAGACCTGACCAAAGAAGAATATGATGATTTAGAAAAATCTGCCTTTCGTTATAAAAAATATACCGAAATAACATTAGAGTCCTTTAAAAACGGAAGGTGGGAATAGTACTTTTATCGTTTTGAAAATTTACCAAAACTGGAAAGCTGGTATCTGTGGTAAAAAATTTACGGGTGATAAATAAAAGTAGTCACCGGATTGACAAAATTGTTATTCACAAACTAGTAAATGAATTGCAGGGTCTTTTAAAATTTGAGATCAATTCACTTCTTATTAATTTTCTTTCAGAAGAAAAAATAAGAGAAATAAACTCAAAATACCTGAAACACGACTATACGACGGATATCATCACATTTAATTACTCCGAAAAAATAATAAATCTCGATGCTGAGTTGTATATTTGCCCGGCAGTTGCTAAAAAGAATGCAAAAATATTCGGGGAAACTTTTAAGTCGGAAATACACAGACTTGTAATCCATGGTATTTTACATCTGTTAGGTTTTGATGATAAACAGAAAAGAGACCGGATAGTCATGAAAAAAGAAGAAGATCGAATCGTCGAACAAATAAATTTAATTCTTAAATAACGGAAATTATGCTGATATCAGATTTTGCGGAAATGTTGGTTGAAACAATTCAAAAAATGAATGGACAGTTTAAACCTGTTGCCAATGAGTTTAAAGAAAAGGAAATGAATGAGCACACTCTTTACATAGCGGCATACAGCTGGGTTTATGAAAAAATTGTAAGGAACAGAATTAATGAACATAGTATTGATCAGCCGCATCCAAAGAATAAAAGAATATTTTCACAGGATGAAATATCTTTACTCGGGTTTGAAAATATCGGACTGATTCAGAAATTATATCACTCTTCATTGTTAACAGAATCTGATTTGGATATTATTTTATCACAAATTAAGTTGCTGCCCGAAGAAAAGCGAAGTAAAGATGAATTGATGTTATTAATACTTTACCTTTTATTAGATGCTGATCTGGATACACTTCCCGGCAGCAGAATGTTACTATATTCATCAGATACAATTAATTAGAAATTAAAATGAGCAAAAATTTAGTTCTTGTTGAATCTCCGGCTAAAGCAAAAACAATAAATAAATACCTTGGTAAAAATTATATAGTTGAAGCTACAGTTGGTCATGTCAGAAACCTTCCCAAAACAAAACTGGGTGTTGATGTTGATAACAATTTTGAAACACAGTTTGTTACAATCCGCGGCAAAGGCGATATAATAAAAAAGATTAAAAGTCTAGCTTCAAAAAGTGATAACATTTACATAGCAACTGACCCGGACCGTGAAGGTGAGGCAATTGCGCAGGATATCGCCGATATATTAAACGGTAACAGTGGTAAGAATATTTATCGTGTTCTGTTTAATGAAATAACCAAAACAGGTGTTAAACGTGCAATGGAAGATCCTCGACCAATTGATATTCATCTTGTAACATCTCAACGTGCCAGAAGAGTAATGGATCGTATAATCGGCTATAAAATAAGCCCGTTCCTGTGGAAAGCAGTAATTGAAATGTCCGGAAGCAACTCGCTTTCTGCCGGCAGGGTTCAATCTGTTGCTTTAAAATTAATTTGCGACAGGGAAGTTGAGATCGAAAAATTTATTGCAACTGAATACTGGTCGATCTGGGCGATATTCAAAACTGACAAAGGTGATGAATTTAAAGCCAAGTTATTCAGCATCAATGGACGTGATATTAAAATACCGCCCAAACCTGTAATGACTGAACAGGACTGGGCTCTGTTTCATGAAGATTTTATCGCAATAGTAAATGAAGCAACTGCAACTGAACACTTTGAAAAAATAAAAGCAAAGAAAAAATTTTCGATAAGTGATATTGTTAAAAGACATTCAAGGAGAAATGCACCAGCACCTTTTATTACAAGTTCTTTGCAGCAGGAAGCCTCCAGACGCTTAAAAATGAGACCTAAACAGACAATGATGATTGCTCAGAAATTATATGAAGGCGTCGATCTCGGTAAAGAAGGTACTATGGGTCTTATCACTTATATGAGAACTGATTCTACCAGGATTAGTGATGAGCAGGTTACCGCTGCAAGAGAATATATAACAAAGATGTTTGGTAAAGAATTTATTCCTGAAACACCAAATAGTTTTGTAAAAAAATCACAGGTAAATGTTCAGGATGCACACGAAGCGATAAGACCAACTTCGCTTCAATACACTCCGGAGTTTGTAAAACAATTTTTGGATGCGAAATCATTTAAGGTATATGAATTAATCTGGAAAAGATTCCTCGCATCTCAGATGAGCCAGGCTTTACTTGAAACGACTGTTATCGAAATTTCTGCTGACGAATTTTTATTTAAAGCATTTGGTACGGCCATTCAGTTCAATGGATTTCTGCAGGTGTATGAAGAAATCTCGGAACCAAAAGAAAATGCCGAAGAAAAAGAAGAATACAGGAATGAAAAAATTCCTATTGGACTTGAAAAAGGAAATGATCTTAAACTAAATGAACTTCAAAAGACACAGCACTTTACAAAAGCCGCACCCAGATTTACTGAAAGTTCTTTAATTAAAGAACTGGAGAGCAAAGGGATAGGAAGACCCAGTACATATTCATCAATAGTAAGTACAATTCAGGACAGGAAATATGTTATACAACAAGAACGCAAACTCTTTCCCACACCATTAGGAATTAGGGTGAATCAGATACTGGTACAAAATTTTCCTGATATAATTAATGAAGACTTTACTTCATTAATGGAAAATGAACTTGATCAGATAGCTCAGGGTGAAAACGAATATGTAAATGTATTGAATGATTTTTATCAGCCTTTTGCAAAAGCACTTCGTCACGTAGAAAAAAATGTGGAAAAGATTCTCTGCAACGTTTGCGGTAGTGAGATGCTGATTAAAGTCGGAAGGTTTGGTAAATACCTTGCCTGCAGTAACTATCCTGCATGCTCAAATATAAAATCATTCAAAGATATGAAGCTTATGTCGCAGGAGCCCGAATACACTGGGGAAACCTGTGAAAAGTGTGGAAGCAGAACAGTCTTTCGTGAAGGCAAGTTTGGCAGATTTATAGGATGTGAAAAATATCCTGACTGTGATTTTGTAAAAAATATTTCGCTTGGTGTTAACTGTCCAACCTGCAAAGAAGGAAATGTTGTTGAACGAAAATCAAAACGCAATCGTTTGTTTTATGGATGTTCACGTTATCCGGAATGTAAATTTGTAAGCTGGTATAAACCGGTGGCTGTTGCTTGTCCAAACAAGGATTCTGATTATATGCAGTCGAGATACACAGTCAAAAAGGGAAATTTCTTAAAATGCCCGGAATGTGGCGAGGAAATTCAACAGGAAGAATCTTAATGATATGTTATTAAGTCAGGTTATCGATTTATATCTGAAAGATGCTGAAAGTATAAAACGTTACTCAAAGCATAGTATAACTGCATATTCAAAGGATCTGTATGATTTTACTGAGTTCTGTAGGGCAGTTTCTAAAACCGAAATTGAAAAACTGGACAAGCGTGTCGTTAAAAATTATATGATGAATCTTTCTGAATCCGGATTAAGTAAAATAAGTATCTCCAGAAAACTTTCTTCAGTAAGATCTTTATTTAAATACGCTTTTCAACATAACTATATAAAGATTAACCCTGTCTCCGGAATCAGCAATCCCAGATCAGCGAGAAAATTACCATCGGTAGTATCATACAATGAAATACTTGAAGTAATTAATAATGCGGATGAAAAAAATGAAAACGGAATTTTGGTCAAAGTTATTTTTGAGTTATTGTATGGATGTGCACTCAGAGTTTCAGAGCTTTGTTCAATCAATAACGATGATATAGATTTGAAATCAGGGATTCTTCGTGTTAAAGGAAAAGGAAATAAAGTTCGGATAGTTCCTGTTGGTGAAAAATCAGTTTTAGTAATTAATCAGTATTTGAACTCTAAAAAAGCTGTAGCTGAGAACAAAGCCTTACTGACGAATGACAGAGGTTCAAGACTATACCCGAAATTCGTTTACAGAATTGTTAATAAATATCTCAGCAATGTAACGGACGTTGAACGAAAAAGTCCTCATGCATTGCGGCACAGTGCTGCAACACATATGCTCGACAGTGGCGCAGACCTGGGAGCAGTAAAAGAAATTTTAGGTCACGAAAATCTTTCAACTACGCAGATATATACTCACGTCAGTATTGAAAGATTAAAATCAACATATAAAAAGTCTCATCCAAAATCTTAAAGGAGGGAACTATGAAGATAAATATCACAGCTCGTAAGTTTAAAGCACGCGATACTCTGAAGGAATTTATTGAAGCTGAAGTAAGTTCACTTGAAAAATTCTCAGATGAAATAACAAGCGTTGAAGTTATATTGAGTTTTCAGAATTCTAAGGATAGCATAAAGTCTGCTGAAATAGTTGCAAAAATCCCCAAACAAATTTTAAGTGCTACTGAGGAAAGCGACGATTTTCAGAAATCAGTAAGCATTGCAGTTGAAAAAATTGCAAGACAACTGAAAAAGGTTAAAACAAAAAAACGACCGGTCAGAGAAAAATGATAACGATTGATCAGAAATCTATTTCCCGTAAGGAATGTATCACAGTCGGGTTTCTTTACTATAATTCAAAAGATAGATTTAAACTCAAATTACATTCAAAAAATCCTGACTTTGAAAAAAAAATAGTTGAACAGAATTTACACAGACCCGGCTTGGCACTTGCCGGGTTTGTGGATCTTTTTTCATATGCCCGTGTTCAGGTTTTTGGGAATACTGAAATGCGCTATTTGAAAAAAATAACGGATGACCAGAAACGTGCAACACTTGAGAAGATTTTTCAATTTCAATTGCCCTGTATCATACTGACTGATAATAATGAACCATTTCCAATACTTCTTGAATTAGCTGATAAATATAGAATACCACTATTCAGTTCACCTTTTTCAACAACAAAGTTGGTTTATCTCGTAAGCGATTTTTTAGATGACCAGTTTGCGCCAAGAATTTCTATGCACGGCTCATTTGTAGATGTTTATGGCGTAGGAATTTTATTTGTCGGAAAATCAGGTATAGGCAAAAGCGAAGTAGCTCTTGATCTTATTGAAAGAGGGCATCGGCTGGTTGCTGATGATGTTATTGTTCTTACAAAAAAAGGTGAGGGAATTCTGATGGGTGCCGGAACAACCATTGGAAAACATTTTATGGAAATAAGAGGCCTGGGGATAATAGATATTGAAAGAATGTTCGGTATTCGGGCAATCCGATTTCAAAAAAGATTAGAGATAATTGTAGAATTGGAAATATGGAGTGATGAGTCAAATTATACAAGAACTGGTCTTGATGAAAGTACGACAATAATTTCTGATGTTGAAATACCTTATGTGAAATTACCTATACTACCAGGAAAAAATATTACTGTGATTTCGGAAGTTATTAGTCTTAATTATCTATTAAAGCATTACGGCTATGATGCAGCAACCATCTTTCAAAAGAATCTGAATGATAAATTAACAGCACAAACAAACGTTGATAATAGAGGAATTGATTATTTTGAACATGATTTTGAATGAAGTCAAACAACCCTTGACAAAAGCTTTTGATTTTAATAGATTCCCGCCTCGAATATGAAAAAATTATACTTCTTTTCGCGGTCAAAACTGCAGTTTATTGAAATCAAGAACTTTAAATTCAAGTTTTTGATGACATTCTTAATAGCTACGGGGGCTTTAACGGCAATCGTTTTATTCCTTTACCAGCTTTTTGTACTTAATCCATTCAACAATTATGACTCTATTCGCTCTGAAAACAGCATACTAAGGCATAAATTAGAGGAGATTACTACCAATTATTCTTTATTAAATAAAGAGTTAGACAGTTTAATAAAAGTAAACAATGAGTTAAGAATTGCCGCAAATCTTCCAGTTCTCTCCGAAGATGAACAAATGCTAGGTACCGGTGGTGGAAGATTCGATGAACCTTTTGAATTAATCTCAGATGGTGATCTTGATGTAAATAAAGCATTGGAATTTATTGATGTAGTGAATAAAAAAGTAGCTTTTGAAAAAGAACAATTCCATGATATTTCGCAAAAATTAAAAAGTAATAAAAATCTTTTTGAATCACTTCCCGCATTAAAACCCTGTGAGGGTTCAATATCTGATCACGGTTTCGGGATGCGAAGACATCCTATTTTGAATGTTGTAAGAATGCATGACGGTATCGATATAATAACAGATGTGGGGACGAATGTATTTTCTCCTGGAAAAGGCAGAGTGGAATCTGTAGGTTATAACGGTGGATACGGATTGTCTATTGAAATAGATCATGGATTTGGATACAGAACTGTATATGCCCATTTAAGTTCTGTTAGTGTTAAGCAGGGACAAATTGTAAAACGAGGTGATTTGATTGCCAGAACGGGAAATTCTGGTTTATCTTCCGGACCTCATCTCCACTATGAAATTATTCATAATGGAATTAAACAAGATCCGCAAAATTTTTTCTTTGAAGATTTGAATATAACAGAGTTTAAAACTCTACTTTCTAACACTGGAGTCAGATAAAATGATTTGGACCGTAGAACTTGCAGCCTTTCTTGATGATGCACCATGGCCGGCCACAAAAGATGAATTATTAGAATATGCTGATAGAATAGGCGCACCTTATGAAGTAATTGAAAATCTTCAGGAACTTGAAGATTCTGAAGAACCTTATGAATCAATTGAGGACATCTGGCCGGACTATCCTACTGACGAAGATTTCTTTTATAATGAAGATGACTTTTAATCAGGCTTGAGGCAAAGCCTTTATATGACTGATTTTCTAAACGAAGTGAAAGGGCAGGAACAGTCAAAAAAAATAATACGGTCAATACTAAACACTTCCAAGATTCCACATGCATTTTTATTTACAGGCAAAGAGGGGATTGGCAAATTCCATTTTGCTATTAAAATGCTCCAAACTATTAATTCACAAAATTCCTCTGATAAGGAAAAGGATTTAAGGAATCAGAAGTTAATCCTAAGGTATGCGGAACCATTGGTTAAATTAATTTTCGCTCTTCCACGTGGTAAAAATGAGAATGACTCAAGTTCGCCATTTGAAAAACTTAGTCAGGATGAAATTCAGCTCATAACTTCAGAACTCGAAACAAAAATAATAAATCCATATCATAAGATTGTTATTCCAAAAGCAAATGATATTAAGATAAGTTCTGTGAGAGATATTAACCGTTTTTTATCATTCAGTTATGATGATGTTAAATTCAGATCAGTGATAATTATTGATGCTCACTTAATGAATGAGCCATCACAAAATGCTTTACTGAAAAATCTGGAGGAACCTCCGGATGGTGTTTTATTCATACTAATTACTCCTTATCCTGAGCAATTAAGAGAAACAATCAGATCACGCTGCTGGCAAATTAATTTTCAAACGTTGGAAGCTGGTGAAATTTCTGAAATACTTAATATTTATTATTCCGTAGAAAAAAAACTATCAGAAAAGATAGCCGCCTTTAGTAATGGTTCAATTGAAAATGCTCTTACTCTTCTGGATTATGACATAGACAAGCTTTTGGAACAGACCATTTCGTTCCTTCGCTTTTCATTAGGCGGCAGGTTTGATGAAGCACTTATTACCGGAAATTGGTTTATCTCTCAGGAAAAATCAGATATGTTGAAAATTCTGATTTCACTGATATTAACCTGGTTGTCAGATGTGGTCAGATCACGAAAAGGTGATAACAATATATTTTTTAATGAGTATTCAGATACAATAAAAAAATTTAATAGCAGATTTCAGAATATTTCTCTTTCAGAAATTATGTTTGTCTTAGATCAACTCTCATCTGAAATTGATAGAAATGTTAATCAGAATATCATACTTTTAAAAATGGTTTATGAATTAGCTTTTTTGATTTCGCGTAGTCCGGCCAGAGTGGCTTAATAATTTTTATTACTCTATACAATCAAATCCCGAATTTTTATAAATTAATTTTCAATAAATAATAATCCGGATCAATTATGAAAAAAGTAGTTATTGTTTCAGCAAAACGTACAGCAATTGGTTCATTTGGTGGGGTTTTATCCTCGATATCAGCACCTTTGTTAGGTTCAGTTGCAATAAAGTCAGTGTTGAATGACACAAAACTCAAACCCGAAATGGTTGATGAAGTTATAATGGGGAATGTACTCGCTGCTGGACTGGGACAAGCTCCAGCACGTCAAGCAGCGCTGTTTGCAGGACTCCCTGAAAAGACTGAATGTTTAACTATCAACAAAATGTGCGGCAGTGGCTTAAAATCAGTAATGCTGGCTCATCAGGCAATTTTATGCGGTGACGCTGAAGTAGTAATTGCCGGAGGTATGGAGAGTATGAGTAATGCACCATACCTGCTGGATAAAGCACGAAACGGGTACAGGCTTGGTCATGGTGAAATTAAAGATTCTATGATTGTAGATGGATTATGGGATGTATATAACAACATTCATATGGGTAATTGTGCTGAATTATGTGCCAAGGATTTTAATTTTAGAAGAGATGAACTTGATGAGTTTGCTATCTCATCTTATAAAAAATCATTGAGTGCTCAGAAAGATGGAAAGTTCAATGATGAAATAACCGCAGTGACTGTTAAAACCAAAAGCGGGGAAGTGGTAGTTATTGACGATGAAGAACCATCTAAAGTGAATTTCGAAAAAATCTCTTCACTTAAACCTGTATTCCAAAAAGATGGAGTAGTTACAGCAGCTAATGCTTCAAGTATAAATGATGGCGCAGCGGCAGTGATGTTAATGTCAGACGATAAAGCAAAAGAACTTGGATTGGTACCATTAGCAGAGATAGTTGCACAGAGTTCTGCCGCTAAAGCACCGGTTCAATTCACCACGGCACCCGCTGATGCAATTCAAAAGGTTTTGACTAAAGCTAATTTAAGTTTAGAAAATATAGATCTCTTTGAAATTAATGAAGCTTTCGCAGTTGTTTCTCTTGCTATAAATAAAATTCTCGGACTTGATAATAAAAAGGTAAATGTTAATGGTGGAGCTATCGCTCTTGGTCATCCAATTGGTGCCAGCGGAGCAAGAATACTCACAACATTAATTTATGAAATGAGTAAAAGGCAAAGTAAGTATGGACTTGCTTCATTATGCATTGGCGGCGGCGAAGCTTCAGCTATGATTATCAAAAATTACAAATAATATTTAGGGAGAAAAATGACTATCAAACAGGTTTCTGTAATCGGTGGTGGAACAATGGGTAATGGAATTGCTCATGTTTTTGCTCAAAAAAATTTTAACGTAAATCTGGTTGAAATGACTGATGAATTGGGGCAAAAAGCAATTAACACAATTGCTTTAAATCTAGACAGACAAATAAAAAAGAATATTATAACTGAACAGGAAAAGTCCGTTATTATTTCCAGAATAAGAGTTGTGACTGGTATAGATTCAACACCTGATGAATCAGATTTAGTTATCGAAGCTATATATGAAAATAAAGAAGCTAAACTGAATATTTTTAATAAGTTAAATCAGAGGCTTAAATCTGATTGTATTTTTGCCTCAAATACATCTTCAATTTCTATAACTGAACTTTCTAAAAATAACCGACCTGAAAAATTTATCGGTATGCATTTTATGAATCCTGTTCCTATGATGAAATTAGTAGAGATAATCCGCGGATATTCAACAAGCCAGGATACATTTGATAAAATTAAAGATTTATCAATTGCATTGGATAAAACTCCGGTTGAAGTTTTTGACTATCCTGGGTTTATATCAAACAGAATATTAATGCCAATGATTAATGAAGCGGTATTTGCGTTGATGGAAGGTGTTGCAGACAAAGAAGATATCGATACAGTAATGAAATTAGGAATGAATCATCCAATGGGACCATTAACTTTAGCAGACTTTATTGGTTTGGATGTGTGTTTATCGATTATGGAAGTATTATATAATGGCTACAACGATTCTAAATACAGACCTTGTCCATTACTAAAAAAGATGGTAGCAGCAGGTAAATTAGGTAGAAAATCCGGAGAGGGATTTTATAAATATCAATAGAGATTTATTTAGTTCTAATAGAATTGGTTGTCTTATAATGTATATTATGTAAACTAGCTAATTGCCTCCGAATTTCAGGTAGAGGTAAATTACAAGGATCAAAAAAATAATCCAGATAACCGGACTTCTCTTCTTCCTTTTATGTTTCAGAGTTCTTGAAAATCCTAATTTCTTTTTTTGTTTTTCTTTTGGATCATCTTCTGGTTTATAAAATCTTGTCGGGTAATCAAACACTCTATGTCTGGGTCTTTTCATTAACATAACTACACATCCTTGTTATCAAATAGTGCATCGATAAAAAGTTTGCCATCAAATTTTTGAAGATCATCAATACCTTCGCCAACACCAATATATTTTACCGGTATTTTTTTATTCTTACTTATTTGGAAAATCACTCCACCTTTAGCTGTGCCATCAAGTTTGGTTATTATCAATCCGGAAATATCTGTAACCTTAGAAAATTCTTCAGCCTGCTGAATTGCATTCTGACCCGTATTTCCGTCTAAAACTAAGAAAGTTTCGTTCGGAGCATAGGGCAACACTTTGTTCATAACTCGTTTAATTTTATTCAGCTCATCCATCAAATTAATTTTTGTATGAAGTCTTCCAGCCGTATCAATTAAAACAATATCGTAATTCTCTTCAACAGCTTTCTTAATAGTCTCAAATGTAACTGATGAAGGGTCAGCGCCTTGTTCCTTACTTATGATTTCGACTCCGGCTCTGTTTGCCCAAACAATCAATTGTTCATTTGCTGCTGCTCTGAATGTATCGGCGGCTCCGACAATTACTTTTAATCCGTCACTTTTAAAATTATGCGCAAGTTTACCGATTGTTGTCGTCTTCCCTGCTCCGTTTACTCCAACCACAAGAATAACATAAGGTCTATGTGAGTACTTATCAGAATTATTTTTCGTTTCACCGTTGCCATCTATGATTATTTGAGAGAGTTCTTTTTTTATTGATTCAATAAACTCAGTTACTGAACGGTCTTTTTCTTTTTTTAGTCTTTCTCTCGCACTTTCAATTATTTCGGTAGCGGTATCGTAACCAATATCTGAGGTAATTAATATCTCTTCAATTTTATCCAGAATATTTTCATCAACAACAGCTTTACCTGTAACGGCTTCATTTATAGCTACAACAATTTTCTTTCTTGTTTTGTCCAGCCCTTCTTTCAGTTTGTTGAAAGCTGAATTAAAAATGCTCATGTTCTCCCTGTTTTTATAAACTCAAATGCTCTTATTGTATAACCAAAGAATGAAATAAATATCAGCGCGATACTGGAATAATACAAGATGATGAATATCAGACTGGTTCTGTCAACGTTTAAGAGAATCAGTAGAATTACTATGCCTATAATTATGACAGTAATTTTACCAAGAATATTAGATGGAAGAACTTTACCGATTTTCCTGGTTATAAAAATTCCACCTGTAAATATCAGTACATCTCTTAACAAAATCATCCAGAAGTAATAAGCTGGAATTTCACCAATCAGGAATAACTTTATCACTATCACCCCAATAGCAATTTTATCAGCTAGAGGGTCAATAATTTTTCCGAATTCTGTTACTTCATTCAATTTTCTGGCAAGATATCCATCAAGTATATCTGTGAATGAAGCAAATAAACACAGTGCAAATGTTATTAATCTTATAGTCGGGTCTTCAAAATAATCCAGCAAAAACCAAAATGGTATTGCCATCAGAAGTCTGAAAATACTGAGTAAGTTAGACCAGGTATTTATTTCGCTTAGTTTGATAATCATTTTAGTACTGCAAACTTACCAAGTTTTTCTTCAACTTCTGCATTTGCTTCATCAATTCTTACAATTCTGTAAATATATATCCCGGAATCAAGCAGCTCTCCGTTAACATTTTTCAAATCATACTCATATCCGCCATTGCCGTCGGTTTCAATGATCTCTGCAATATACTTTCCGCTTACGGACCAGATGTTTATTTTCGCTCTTTGAGGGAGGTTGGCAAACATTAAAATACCTCTTCCGCCATCAATTTTTGCAGGGTTAGGATAGACATATACATCATTAAGATCTTTTGCAAAGGAAGTTAATACAATATAACTTCCGGCGCCTTCATTAATTTTTAATGATCCGGAAGTTGCAGAAGATGTCAACCCGATAATCTGAAGTCTGTATTCCCTTCCGATTGAACCGACTGGTTTTTGTTTGTTAACATTAAGATAAATTATCCGCGAATCATTTTGATCAATATCAACAGAAGTTACATTGTTCTCAGGTTCAAACTTGTAGTTATTTACGTTTGCTGCTGTTGTAGCATCAACACTATAATTGAAAACTACTTTTATTCGGTTCGGATTGAGCAGTTCAAATGATGATATGTAGAATGATTCTACCTCAGGAACAGGAACTACATTAAAATCCAAAGTATCAGTTGTAATTGGTGAGCCATAAAGATCTTTAATGTTTTTTACAATTAACTTTTGTTGACCTTCCGGCAGGTTTGTATTAAATGTAAGCAGATATGAATACTGAGTATTTGGTGATACTGAATTTGGAAAACCTACACTGACAATCTCAAATGATTGAAGATTCTCGATCACATTTTTCATCTTTTCAGTGAATCTTACAATCACGCTTCTATTACTGTTACTATAAGCACTATCAGGTTTACCCGGAGTGTGTGAATAAACTTCAATTGTTTTGCTTAACGCTGAATAAGGCTCTGGCTTTGTGGGATCGTATGCCTGAATTGCATAATAATAAAATGAGTTGCTTAAAACATTTGAATCGTTAAATTCTCTTTCAGAAACAGAATCAACCAAAACTATATTATCGGGTTCCATTCCTTTATACACATAATATTTTGTACCGGTACCCTGCCACATTAATTTTATATTTTGTGTACTTGTATTATATCCTGTAAAATTAACAGGTGCTGCAGTTCTGTTAGAATTTGTGAATTCAAAAAATCTATATGAATCATTAATTTTAAAACATATTTCGGTAACTCCATTCTGATTTAAATCACCAGAGAATACATTTTTAGTATTTGATCCTTCGGCATAAAAAATAATTTTATCTTCACCATTTGTATGCTTTATGATGTATGAGGAAGGGAATATATTTAATATTAATTCATCATTACCGTCGTTATCAATATCAACAAATTTAAGAGACTGATAAATGTCTGCACCTACACCAAGTCCGCCTCCATATCCTTCCGATTGATCAAGAAAAACTTTTTGCATTAAGATGGTAGGAGAATGATTATTGAAGGTAACAATAAGCAACAAAAACGCTGGGGCAATCGAGTTTGTACTGTAGAGTATAGCAATATCTTTTTTACCATCGCCATTATAGTCACCGCTACTTAATATGTCCTGTTGAAAAACCGGTGAAAGTCCATATACATTCATACTATCAGATTTATTAATATTTAACCCGAGATTTACCTTATAACTTTTAATATCACCATCATCATCAACAAACCAGATTTCTTTTATTCCATCATTGTCAATGTCATCAACCAGCATACTTCTCGTTGTATAGTTTGAACCGAAAGAATCGGGTCGGGCAGTATAGAAAGTTGAATCAACTAAGCTTGTACTTAAATCAGAATTCAATTTCCAGATAAGATAACGATCGGGAGACTCATTTTGTGTGATGAGATATTTTGTTCCATCATTCAATAATTCATCAATGAGTACCGGATAAAATAATTTTGTAGTCGAATCTTTTTTACTAAATGAAAATGAACCGGATTGAGTCTGCTCAAGCAATACAATATTGGACTGATTAATGGTCAGAAGATCCTTGAGTCCATTATTATTAAAATCACCATAATGAAGTGGAAACCGTCTGAGTAATGAATCTGTTTGATGTTGAATGAATTGTTCGTTTTCAAGTGTATAGTTGAAGAATACAAAATCTACACCTTCTCTGAAGGGTTGAGAGAGTATTTCATTATTGTTATTAGATAAAAAGCTTACAGGCTCTTTATATATCACTGTCCCGTCAGTTAAAAGAAAAGGCATCTGAGAATATTGCGTTTGCTCTGGTAATTCTTCCGTTGGAATAAGGAATGGCAAATTGTTGTTTGTTGAATCAACCACTGTAGTTTTTAATCCGGCAAGATTCTCAGCTTCAAAATATACCTGGTATAAAGTATTGGGTTGAACAATTTCAGTTGGTATAAATCCGTAGTGAAGATTTTTTACAAATTGATTGTTGGTATTAAAGCCATCAAGTGTAACGTAACTATAATTGGTTTCTCCATATACGCGGTAATACATCCTCATTATTGAAGATTGGTTTGTAAAAAACTCAGCGTTAATGGTTGATCTTTCACCATAATAAATTGGTCCCAATCCAACTTCAACTACCTCTGGCGCTGTTCTCATAATATGGAAGTGTACTCTTTCTTCTAAAGTTCTTCCATTATTAAGTGTCACAATTAATCTCAGTGTATATATTCCATCTGTGTAACCGCTAATATTTAATCTATAAATTTCAGTTTCATCAAGTTGATTCAATCCATTGGTGATCAAAGGAGTCCATGTTGTTGGCGTTATATCACTTCCGACCTGTAGTGAGTAATTTACAAAGTAAGGTGAAAGAACAGTTGCTCTTATCGGGAGTGTATCGGCGTTTGTTGCATAGTCCATTAAAGGAAAACTAAAACCAATTTTTGATGGAGCTAAAACTCTCAGAGCTCTTTCAAGATTTAATCTGCCTGCACCACTTCTTAAATCCCATCCGGCACTCATTATATCGTCTGTAGTAGATTTGAGAATTTGCCTGATTTCTTCATTTGTAAAATTGTTTAAAGAAAGAATCAGCGCAGCTGCTGAAGAAACATGTGGTGCTGATGCAGATGTTCCGCCAGACTCAATATATTTTCCGCTCATATTTGTTGACCAGATATTTGTACCTGGTGCAACAAGATCCAGAGTTGATCCCCATGTTGAATTACCAGCAACAAAATCTTCTTGAGTTGAATTTCCAACACTGATCACTTCTGAATATCCTGAAGGATAGTGAAGTTCATTTCTTCCTGAATTTCCTGAACTTGCTATTAAAACAACATTCTGAGAATAGGCATATTTTACAACATCTCTTAAAACAAAAGAAAATGAATAATCACCCCAGCTCATATTAATAACTTTTGCACCCATTTTAACGGCGTATAATATGGCGGCTGCAGCATCATCTTCTTCACCGCTTCCACCATTATCAAA
>JAEXTA010000112.1 GCA_023453665.1 Bacteroidota bacterium
CCCATTACATCTCCCATATATTCTTCGGGAACTGTAACTTCAACTTCATAAATTGGTTCAAGTAAACAAGGTTTACATTCAAGAAAACCTTTTTTGAAACATTGAGATGCTGCAAGTTTAAATGACATTTCATCCGAGTCAACGTTGTGATAAGTTCCATCGAAAAGTGTAACTCTTACATCAACAACCTGGTTGCCGGAAAGAACACCTTTCTGCATTGTATCGATAATTCCTTTTTCAACAGCCGGAATAAATCTTCCCGGAACCACTCCACCAACAATTGCATCAACGAACTCAAATCCTTTTCCTCTTGGCAAAGGTTCCATTTTAAAGTGAACGTGGCCATACTGTCCGCGTCCGCCGGACTGTTTTTTATGTTTGTATTCGATGTCTTCGGCGCGTCCTTTAATTGTTTCGCGGTAAGGCACCTTAGGTTCAACAAGATCAACTTCTACACCGTATCGCTCTTTTAACCTTTTGATTGCCAAAGCAAGTTGAAGTTCTCCCTGACCGGAAATTATTGTTTGAGATAATTCAGGATCAAAATGAACATTGAAAGACGGATCTTCTTCGTGTAAAGTATGAAGCCCGGATGCAATTTTATCCTCATCCCCTTTTGCTTTTGGTTGTATTGCACCGCGAATAACAGGTTCAGGGAAATCTATTGGACTGATAACGGCAGAAAGATTTTTTGAACTAAGTGTATTATTCGTATGCGAATCCTTTAATTTTACAACAGCCCCTAAATCTCCGGCAACTATCTGTGCTGCTTCTTTCCTGTTATGTCCATTCAAATAAGAAAGCTGACTTAAGCGTTCGGTTTTTCCGCTTGCCTGATTAACGAGATCCAAACCGGTTGCAACTTTTCCAGAAAAAACTTTGAACAAGGATAATTCACCAACATGTTGTTCAGAAATAGTTTTGAAAATAAATAATACCGGTTCACCGCCGGCATCAGGTTTTACTAAAATCTTTTTATCTGAATCTTTTATTGAGGATTCTTCGCCACCCCTGTCCAGAGGAGATGGAAAATACTTTGACACAAAATCCAGGAAGTTATTAATTCCTATTGCCTTGGTTGCAGACACGGCAAATACAGGAGTTAAGTTTCTTTTAATCAAAGCTAACTTAATTCCCTTTTCCAGATCTTCATTACTTAAGGTACCTTCTTCAAAATACTTGTTCATTAACTCTTCAGTAGTTTCTGCAACTTTTTCAACGAGCTCTGTTCTGTAAGCATCTGCATCGGTTTTCAGCTCGTCCGGAATCTCTATTTCTGTAACTTTTTTTGAACCTGCATTTTCGTATTTGTAGGCTTTCATTTTAACAACATCAACTACAGTATTAAAATTCAATCCTTCATTTGCAGGAAAAGTAACAATAATAGCGCCTGATGAAAGTCTTTCTTTAGCTTGTTGTTCGGTATCTTTAAATCTTGAGTGTTCGTTGTCAACTTTATTTATAAGTATTGCGGAAGGTAATCCAAATTCATTAACAAATTTACCTGTGTTTTCTGATCCTACTTCAACACCCTCTGCTGATTTGAGAACCATAATTGCTGTATCACACACTCTCATTGCACACTTAACATCACCAATAAAATCTGTATAGCCAGGTGTATCAAGTATATTAATTTTTGTATTGTTTCATTCGAGATGCAAGAGAGAGGTTGATATAGAAATCTGTTTTTCAATTTCATTCGGGCTGTAATCCGAAACTGTATTTCCTTCAGCGATACTACCGATACGGTTTATTTCTCCGGCAGTAAAAAGAAGAATTTCAGAGAGCGTGGTTTTACCGCTTCCTCCATGACCGATGAATGCTATATTCCTTACTGAGTCTGCTCCATATTCCTTCAATTGAGTTCCTCCTAATATACAAGGTGAGATAGAAATGATTGATTGTTATTGTCTCCTGTAGGTATTCCAGAAAGTGTTGATGCCTTTTGTAATAGCAGAAATATTTTTTAGAAGTCCCATTACAGGTTCTTCAATTCCTGAACGTACTTTTTCTTCGAATGAGAGGATAGTATCAACACGATCTTTAACATGTCCTATAATATCTTTTGCAGATTTTAGTTGTTCTCTGGTTTGATCAGATAATTCACTTAACTTTTTACTCAATTCGGTCGTAGAGTTTATGAGCGGAGTAATTTGATTAGAGAGATCCGATACATCAGATTGTATTTTCTGAACTGATTTTGTGATTCTTCCGACATAATAAATCAATGACACACAAAGAGCCGACGCGGAGATAAGAAGAATTATTAGAAAAATTGTTTCTGCTGTCATTTGATTAAATCAGAATCAATTCAGGAATTTTTGGTTTCTTTGTAAGCATCAATACCTGCTTTTACTGCAGATTTCAATCTTGTGCCTTCATCTTCAAGCATTTCTTTTCCCTGATGGATTGTTGTGCTTGCTTTTGTTTTTGCTTCATTAAAAATCTTTTCGGCATCCTTCATAAGTTCACCGGATTTATTTTTCGCATCAACAATTAGTTTTTCAGAACGTCTTTTACCCTCATTGATCATTTCACTTGCTTTTACTTTTGCTTCGGCAATAAATTTTTCCGCATCATCAAGATAATCATCCGTTTTTGATCTGATATCATTACGAAGTTCTTTGCCGCTTTTAGGAGCATATAATAATGCTAAGATTGCACCAATGGCTCCACCGGCTAAAAATCCAATCAGTAAACCTTTTTTTAATCCATTATCCTGTGCCATAATTACTCCTTTCAAATATAAAAAATTACGATGGCAATATACGGATAGAAGCCACGATAATCAAGAAAATCAACTGTTTTAAGGGTTTTTTGACCTATTTAAAAATCTGTGTTCAATTAAAAGTAATATTGACAATAATACAAAGCTAAACCTGCTCTATATTAATTTTTCCGAATCTTTTTTGATAAAAAGATACACTTATTACACCAACCAAAACAGCAAACCATAAAGTGACGACACGAACGATAAATGTTGATGCAACTGCAATATCAGCGGTAGCGCCTTTCTGAACCAGCATAAAGGTAAGTGAACCCTCAGTTACCCCAAGACCTCCCGGAAGAAGAGAAACAGCGCCAACAATAGTTCCAAAACAATAACTGAATGATGCCCACATAATATCAACGCTTAGGTTAAAGTTAAGAAGAATCAGATAGTAACCCAGACATTCAAATGCCCACGAAAACAAACTTAAGACAGTCATATTAATCAGAGGAACTGGTTTTAGCATTTGATATGAGCTTTCATAAGCAGTATGAATATTCAAAAGATGTTTGCGTAAGAATTTTATTCTCTCAAATAGACCAATAATGGGGAGTGCAATTTTTTTATTGCTAAGTACAATAAGGACTACAAGAAAAAAGATGGCAACAGCCAGAACTATCTCACGGCCATAGTCGTAAAGATATGCGCCGGTAAGTGCTATGAACAGCAACGAAACAAAATCTGTTATTCGTTCTACAAAAACAATTGGTGCAGTTTTGCTTATAGGTGTTCCATTTACTTCTTTTACAAGATAAGCCTTCAATAACTCACCCATTTTACCGGGCGTAACACTCATTATTAATCCGGACATAAAAATTGAAAGTGAATCAATTCTCTTAAGATCAACAGAAAGGATTTTCAGGTAATAATCCCACTTAAGAAATCTTATCATATAGTTAATTAAAGAAAGCACTAATAGTAAGGGGAATAACATCCAGTTAAACATTCTGAATGCATAAGCTACCTGGTTATAATCAGCATAAATTGTGAATCCAAGATAGATCAATCCTGCAACTGCAATAGAGATAAGAATTTTTCGTTTAATTTTTTTCAGCAATTATTTAACCTTTTGGATGGCGAGAAATATTTTTGCTAATGGTAAACCAACAACATTGTAATAACAACCATTTATTTTGCTCACGAAAACCGCACCGTAATCATCCTGTATTCCGTATGCACCTGCCTTATCCATCGGACTTCCAGATTCTACATATTCAATAATTTCTTTTTCTTTAAGATCACGGAATGTAACCAAAGTTTTTTCTACACCTGAAATTCTTTTTTTAGTTTCAGAATTATATACACAATACCCTGTTAGTACTTTATGTGTTTTTCCACTTAACATCTTTAACATTCGTACAGCGTCAACTGAAGATTTAGGCTTTGCAATTTTATGATTATCCAGAACTACAATTGTATCCGCTGTTATGATGATACCAGATTTATTACACTTTAATGCTTCATTCAATTTTTCGATAGCGATCCGTTTTGCATTCTGATACGGGGTTTCGTCATCAGAGAACTTTTCCGGCGTATCGATGTCAAGTGTTTTAAAATTAATTTTTATTTGTTTAAGTAATTTACGTCTTCTTGGTGATTTTGAGGCAAGATAAACAGGAAGCGAATTTTTATTCATATATATTTATTATTTCTGTCCCGGGAAAATAGTGAAATATTATTTCTGAAAAATTTTTACCTGATTGACACATTCCGATTGATCCATACTGACATAACCCCACCCCGTGACCATAACCTTTTCCTGAAATAATAATTTCATTACCAGCAATTGATAATTCAAACATCGAACTGAATAAAATACTTTTATTGTCTGCCGTTCGGATGATAGATCGGATATTATTTCCGAACACCGAAACTTTTTTTTGTTCTTCATTTTCAATTACAGTGATTTCTAATTCATTTACACGCCCGGAATCAAACCTGGATTTAATTTCTAAATTTTCTAATTCAGAATCCGGTTTAACAAGTCGTGTTGATGAAAGTCTTTTAATAATCTCCTTACGGGTATATCTCTCTGTCCAATTAAATCTTGGAGAAATGCTGCAGTATGGTGGACTACCGTCTTCAACACCTGAAAGATAAGTCAACTCACTACTCGTAAAAACATTTTTAGAGTTTTCCGTCTCCCCTCCACAGGTGGAATGATAGAATGTAGTTGCAAGATTCCCGTTAAAATACAATACTTGTCCTGCAGTTTCATCAACTGCCCTGTTCGACAACACTTTTTCATTATCTGCTCCACCGTAAACCTGATCGCGAACATCAACATGCAAATCAAAATCATCCTGATTCACATTCATTTTCATTAATGAATATGTTCGTGCACAAATTGCAAAAGCCTTAAGTGCTTCAAGATTTGTTTCACCTTTTCCTATAGGCATTTCAGAAGGCAGAACTCCTTTTAAATACTCTTCAAGGTTGATTACATTAATTACTTTTGTACCCGCGTCGGAATAAGTAACCCGAAGTTTTCCCCGGTAATTTTTTTGTTGATAAATTATTTTGTCTGATGAATCAGATGGCTGTAATTCAAAAAAATCAGATTCAAAAGATTTGTCAGCAATCGTAAGAATTATTTTTTTGCCCTGAGATTTGAATCTTAAAACATTCCCTTTATTGACGATGGCTATTTTATTTTTTGAATCGTATAAATCAAGTGCGGTTTCTGCCAAATAGTCCAGGAAATCTATTTCAGTATGAAGTAAAACTCTTACTGGGTTTAAAATATTTCCCGTAGATTCAGTGTAAGTAAACGATTTATTCTTTTTGACTCGTTCATTTTTACTTTCACTGGTGAATCTTTCAGTCCCGGAACATCCGGCAACAACAAGTAAATATATAATGAGAATGACAAAATGTTTAGAATTCATTAATTGAATTTATAAAAAGAAAAACGAATTATTGAAATTTTGTTGAATTGAAAAATGAATTGCGATAGAGCGAAACTACCTGAACATAGCCTTAATACTGCCCCAGGTCCTCTTTACTCCGGATATATTATGTGAAACTGAAACCTCTGATGAATATGTAGCCTGATCATTATTGTCAACGATCTTTAATCTATAAATAAAAATCAGGTCTGTTGTTTTATATGCGTTCTCATCAATGTAAGAATACAATTTATTACTGCCCTGTGGTTGAATTGTTGCCAACTGAACAAAAGAACTTTGGGGTGTTCTTCTTTCAATTGCAAAATTACGTAAATTAGTTTCTTCACCGGTTTTCCATTCCAGTTTAACATCTTCACTTTCACTTCTTGCATGAAAGAATTCCAAGTATGCACCGCCTAAAGCTGTGGAAATAAATGCGAATAGAATGAAAACTTTAAGTAGAGTTAATTTCATAGGTTCAATATAGATGACTTATAAAATAATGTCAAGAAATTTTTACATCCATTCTTTATGAAATTATAACATCACAGGTCACCAGCTTTTCTTATGTTTGTATTGAATTTATGCAATATTGAAAAAAAACACTATACACAGTCTGGGTATGTCAATTCATCACTATGATTGGGATGAGTTCTATTGTTCCTTTTTTACCGTTATACGTCCGCGAGCTTGGGGTAAAAGATTTATCAGCAACAACATTCTGGAGCGGGTTAGTATTCTCGGGACCATTTCTAATTTCTTTCTTTCTTGTTCCAGTTTGGGGTAACCTGGGAGATAAATACGGAAGAAAAATGATGATACTCCGGGCAATATTCGGGCTTGCCATTGCACAAATTCTGATCGGCTTTTCAGAAAATGTAACCCAGCTTTTTATCGGAAGAATGTTCCAGGGATTGTTGAGCGGATTTTTACCAGCAGCAATGGCATTGGTTGCAGCACAAACACCGGATGAAAAAACCGGTTACGCTTTAGGTATACTTCAATCAGCCTCTGCCGCAGGTACTGTTCTTGGTCCCACAATCGGAGGAATTTTATCTGATTTATTCGGATTCAGAAATGTTTTTTTTATCGTTGCCGGTCTTTTTATTGTTACAGGTATTTTCATCATTTACCTGATAAAAGAAGATAAACATGAAAAATCCAATCAAACTTTTTCTTATTTAGATAACTGGAAATTTGTTTTAACAAAAAAAGAAATTTTAATACCTGCTGTATTAATTGCGATTGCTACAATGGGGTTTGCATTTGTCAGACCCCTATTTGTTCTTTTCATAGAAACCATAGAAAGGGATATTAAAAATATTCCTTCAGTTACGGGTGGGTTGTTCAGTCTCATCGGGATATTTTCGACCATATCAGCAGCTTTTTGGGGACAAAGAGTTGAAAAGAAAGGAATCAGAAAAAATCTGGTTATGGCTTCCCTACTAACGGCTATAATGTATTCACTTCACCTGATAGTAACAAATCCCGTTCAGTTGATTCCAATTTGTATTTTTTTAGGGTTTGGATTCGGTGCTGTTCAGCCATTACTATTTACAATTATTTCTTCATATATCTCTGCTGAAAGAAAAGGCGGAGTACTTGGAGTTGCAACAAGTTTTCAGATACTTGGAAATATTGTCGGCCCTATTACGGCTGGTATCATTGCAGGGATTCTGGGTCTACGATTTTCATTTATCATTGCTTCATTTTTATTTTTAATGGTGACAATAACTGCATTCATCTCAATAAAAAAATAAACCTAATCATGCCACTTTTTACTCCTGAATTTTAACAGGATCGTCGTTGAATACAATATGATATAAATCGGCAATGCAGCCCACGCCCAAACTAAACCTAGTTCAAGATAAACTCCAAATAAAAAAGCAAGCGGAACAAAGATGAAAAGATTTGCAACAACTTCTGCTTTCATAACAAACATAGTTTTGCCTGCAGCCTGCAAACCATTTGCAAGTACAACACCCATAGCATAAAATATTTGAGCAAAACCGGCAATCCGTAAAGCTGGATTGGCAATATCAATTATCATCTGATCTGTGGTTATTAGAAGCAAAACTATTTGCGGAATAGAAATGAAAATGATCCCAAGAAGTAATGTATAGTAAGTTGCAACCTTTGCTGTTTCAAATCCATAGATTTTTGCCAGTTGAATTTTACCTGACCCAAGATTATTTCCAACCAATGTCTGAACAGCAATACCAAAACCAAATGAAGGAAGAAACGACATAAATAAAATACTCATTACAGCTTGAGTTGCTGCCTGTGGTTCAGTTCCGATCAAACCTGTAACCGCGGTGAATATCAGAAATCCAATTAGAATAAAAACATTTTGAAAAGCCACAGGAAGAGACAGTGAACTTATTTTTTTTATGATGGAGAAATCCGGTTTTAAGTTCCTGAAATTCTGAAATTTATTTCTGTAACCGGGAAGTAAGATAATTATTAAATAAAACAAGACATCGAATAAAGTTGCCAGAGTAGAACCAAGTCCAGCACCAGCCAAGCCCATCCTTGGCATCCCGAAGTTTCCGTAAATAAACATCACATTAAATATTATATTCAGAAGATTTGTGATAACTCCTGAAAACATAAAAATTTTTGTTTTACTTATTCCAAAGAAAAAACCTCTGAATGAAACTGAAATTAAAAAGAATGGAATCCCGAGAAATCTATAGAAGATATATTCCCCGGCATAATATCCTACAACAGGATCGGCAGCAAAAAAATGTGCGATTGGTGAAGCTGCAAATACTGCGATGATAGCAACAAAACCACCTACAACCAGACTAATGTATATTGAACTATTTAGCGTAATTCCACAGCCGGTAAAATCAGATGCCCCGAATTTGCGGGCAACAATTACATGCGTTCCGGTCGCAATACTCGAAAAGAAACTTACCAGTGCCCAGGTGGCCAACACACCAAGCCCCATTGCAGCAAGTGCATAAGTTGCTTCATCTAACCTGCCAACCATAGCAGTATCAACAAGTGAAACAACCATCTGTGTAGATAACCCTGCAATTGCGGGAAGTGCTACACGAAGTATTTTCTTATAGTGGTTATTAACAGGCAATAAATTCATCGAACTTAAAATATGAAATGTTATTGAGTATAGGAAAGATTATTACAGGATGGTTCATTATGAATTGATTAAATGTGGAGCTAAGCGGGATCGAACCGCTGACCTCTTGAATGCCATTCAAGCGCTCTCCCAGCTGAGCTATAGCCCCAATATTTTCTCATCTCCGCTGCAAAGTTATAGAACAAAATGCTCTAAATCAATTTCTACCCAAATAATGAATTGCTTGAATCAAAACGAATTAATATTTTAATAATGAAATATGAAACATTTTTTAATCTTCACCTTAATAGTTTTCTTTCAGGTATTTATCTCAACGGGTTGTGATGATACAATTACCGATAATGATATTGATAACAGAATAATTCCTGATTCACTAGTCAGTTTTAGTCAACATCTTCAACCGGTATTTGAAATTAAATGTATTAGCTGTCATGATGATAACACAAAAGCAGGCGGCTTAAGTCTTACAACATGGGCAAGCACTACTGCCGATGGACGCGTTGTAGTGCCCGGTGAACCTGACAATAGTGTAATTGTATGGTCTGTTACCGGAAATCCTGCTGTTCAACAAATGCCTCCTATAACTTCTCCATATAAACCGTTCAACGAAAACCAGGTTAAAGGTTTGAAAAAGTGGATTGAAGAAGGCGCACAGAATAACTGATCAAAACCATTTCATTTCTTTGTACCAGGTTACTGTTCGTTTTATCCCCTCTTCGAGAGATAAGTTTTGTTTAAATCCGAAATCCCTTTTAGCTTTTGAAGTATCGCATATCCATGCCTGCCTGGTAATATCTCTTGCTTTTTCAAGATTTAATGTTGCGGGTTTTGAACTAAACACAGCAAAAAACTGTGCGATAGCAGCAATAAAATAAACTATGAAATGAGGCACTTTTACCTTAACAGGTCTTTTATTAAATATCTTGTTACATACTTCACCAACATCATCCCACGTATAATATTTTTCTGAACTTATGAAGTAGATCTGATTTGCTGCTTTTTCAGATACCGATGCTAAATAAATTCCGTCAACTAGATCGATAACGTGAATAAGACTTATTACTTTTTTATCAAAACCTATTGTTGTCATCAATCCTTTTGAAAAAGTATTGAAGAAAATAAATATCTCAGTATCACGCTCACCATAAACTGCCGGTGCACGGGTAATTGTAACCGGAAGTTTATCGAAATAAATTTTAGCTAATTCTTCTTCTGCAAGTTTGCTTCTGCCGTAAGTTGTAATTGGCGAGCAAATGGTTTCTTCTGTGACAGGTTTTCCATCTAGTGAAGGACCAGTTGCAGTTTGACTGCTGACAATTAAAAATCTTCTTATTGTATTTTTATATTCAAGTGCAGTTTCCAGCATTGCTCTTGTTGTTTCAACATTACCATCAAAATAACCCTGAGGGGTTTTTGATTTTACTACTCCGGCTACATGATAAATATATTCTGCATCTTTGAAAGCGCTTTTAAGTCCGCTCTTATCTGTAAGCGCACATTCTAAAATCTCTACACCTTTTCCTTCTATCCATTTTAAACTACTGGTTTTTCGTACGAGGCATCTTACATGGAAGTTTTCTTTTAATAGTTTATCTACAAGATGACTACCAACGAACCCGCTTCCCCCGGTAACTACTGCAATTTTCTTTGAACTCATTTATGCTTCACTTTAATTGATTTTGAAACTATTTAATGATAGATTTTACCGCGAAATTTAAGAAATTTCATTTACTTAATACTAGATATACATCATACCCTGGAGGATTTTTGGATCTTTTCAAGAAGTGTCAGGACTTCACACGCGCAGATGAAGTTAAAGCAGCCGGATTTTATCCCTATTTTAGAGCCATACAGGAAAATGAAGGACCTGTAGTTCAGATTGAAGGCAGAAAAATTATTATGGCTGGTTCAAATAATTATCTTGGACTCACAGCACACCCGTTAGTAAAAGAAGCTGCTGCAAAAGCTGTTGAAAAATACGGTACCGGATGTTCCGGTTCACGTTATCTTACCGGAACTCTTGATTTACACAATGAGCTTGAAGACAGGCTCGCAAAGTTTTTTAAAACCGAAGCAGTTTTACTTTTCAGTACCGGATATCAGACAGGACAAGGAATTATCCCAACTCTTGTACAAAGAGGCGAATACATAATATCCGATAAGGATAATCACGCATGTTTGGTTGCAGGAAATTTAATGGCAAAAGGTGCAACTGCAGATTTTGTACGTTATAAACATAATGATATGGATGACCTTGAACGCGTAGTTAAAAAACTTCCTGAAGAAGCCGGTAAATTAATTGTAAGCGACGGTGTATTTAGTACCGGCGGCGAAATTGTTGAGTTAACCAGGCTTAATGAAATTGCAAAAAAATACGGTTGCCGAATTCTTATTGATGATGCTCACTCAGTTGGTGTAATTGGTAAAGGCGGAAGAGGAACCGCAAGTGAGTTTAATCTTGAAAATGAAATTGATATGACAATGGGGACATTCAGCAAAACCTTTGCATCACTTGGTGGTTTTGTTGCCGGACCTGAAAGAGTCATTAATTATATAAAACACAATTCTCTTGCTCTTATTTTTAGTGCATCACCAACACCGGCGTCAGTTGCTGCTGCATTGGCTGCTCTGGACATTCTTGAAAAAGAACCTGAACGTGTTAACAAACTTATTAGAAACGCAAATAAAATGCGTACAGGTCTTAAAGCTGCCGGCTTTAATGTAATTGAAGGACGTACAGCAATTGTTCCTGTAATTGTTGGCGATGATTTACTCGCATTCAAAATGTGGAGAATGTTATACGACGCAGGAGTTTTTGTTAACGTATTTATTTCTCCGGGTGTTCCTCAAGGAAGACAAATGATGCGGACAAGCTACATGGCAACACACGAAGATGAACATCTTGATGCCATTATAGATATCTTCACCGAGACAGGGAAAAAAATAGGATTAATCTGATTTGAACTTTTTAGTAACGATAAAGAGCATACCGTTTTTGCCGGTATGCTTTTTTTATTTATTGAGGTTTTTATGAGTTCTGTTTCAATAAAAGTTGTAGAAACAAAAGCCGATCTGATGAAGTTTATAAAACTTCAATGGAAATTTTACGAAGGTGATCCACATTGGGTTCCGCCTTTGATTATGGACAGAAAAAAAATTCTTAGCAAAGAAAAAAATCCATTCTTTCAGCATGGAAATGCAGAATATTTTTTAGCAGAAAAAAATGGCGAACTAGCAGGAAGAATTGCTGCAATAAAAAACGATCTTCACAATCAGCATCACAATGATAAAGTGGGATTCTTTGGTTTCTTTGAATGTGTTAATGACCAGGAAGTTGCTAATGCTCTTTTTAATGCTGCAAAAGACTGGCTGGTAAAAAATGGTTGCAATGCGATGCGTGGTCCGGCAAATCCATCAAGCAATGATGAATATGGAATGTTGATAGATGGATTCGATGATTCACCAAGAATTCTTATGACCTATAATCCAAAGTATTATTTAGAACTCTGTGATAACTACGGATTTAATAAAGGAAAAGATCTTTATGCGTATAAACTTGAAAACAAAAAGGTAATTGCTGTAGATAAACTTCGCCGTGTTGCTGAAATTGCAAAACAAAGATCCGGATTAAAAATCTCTCAGATAAATATGAAAGATTTTAACAACGAGTTAAATAAAGTAAAATACGTTTATAACAAAGCGTGGCAGCCTAACTGGGGATTTGTTCCGATGACTGATGCTGAACTTGATGCTGCAGCAAAAGATCTAAAATCTTTGGTTGAACCTTCACTGGTTTTGTTTGGTGAGATAAAAGATCAGGTTGTTGGTTTTGCATTAGTTATGCCTGATTACAACCAGATTTTTAAACAAATGAACGGAAGATTATTCCCTTTCAACTTTATTAAACTTTTTACTCAAAAAAGAAAACTCAAATGGTGCAGAATAATTATTCTTGGAGTAATACCGGAATTTCAGAAGAAGGGATTAGATGCATCATTCTATTGGGAGATTGTTAATCGCGCACACGATATTGGCATCGACTTAGGGGAAGCTAGCTGGATACTTGAAGACAATGATATGATGAATCGCGGTGCTGAAACTATGCAGGGAGAGATTTACAAAAAGTACAGGATATATGAAATGCCGATATAAACTATCGGCATTCGGAAAATATCATTTCATCGCTTCATCATATTTAGCCATATGAGGCGGATCAATTTTCTTTAATACTTTAAAGATATTTTTATCCGGGTAATCTTTCAGATAATCAATTATCTCACCATGTTTTGCATCAAAGAAAGTTTTAATTAGAACACTATTCAAATCAACTTTATTACGGATTGATTCAAGTAGATTAGCGAGGTTGACTATTTTATCGTGAGCTGCCTTTTTGTTCTGGGTAAATAAATCTATTCCGTTATAATGATACTCGAAAAATGCTTCTCTGAATGGCCTGAATTTTTCATTAAGTAAATCTTCAACTAAACCTCTGCGGCTGTATGATGAACTGGTCTTTTCCCAGCCAACTGCTCTGTTAGACGCACCTAGATTTACAATGTCGAATGCTTTTGAATATAATTGTGAGCCTGCAAGTTTACCATACGAATCAAGATCATAACCGATAATTACCAGCGCATAAAAATCAAGCATACTTCTTAACGCATCAAACTGCGACATATCAGGATACATCTGCTGATTTTTTTCATAAGTAAATGACCATGAATTATCATTCACTAAAAGCATTACCGAGTTTTTTGGTGAGTTATATACAGGTCTCTGGCTTATTACTATAAGTTGAGCAGAGTAATTAATCTCGCTTGCTGCCGATGTAACAAAAATATTGAATGTACATTCTATCTTATCCCCTTCCCAGTTATCAGTGGTGAACCTGGTCTTATTCAGATATTCTTCAATAAATCCGGCAAAGTTCACCAGTAATTCCCGGTTGGCTACAGGCAGACTTTCAAAGTTTACAACTACTTTACAATTCAATTCCTGAGAGTAAACTACAGACGAAGCGGCAAATAAGAAAATGATTATATATTTCATTTAATTCATTTCTTTCAGAAAATTTGTTGATTTAATATATGAATTTAGATATAATCGCACAAAGAAAGTTAGTCAACTCCAATCT
>JAEXTA010000164.1 GCA_023453665.1 Bacteroidota bacterium
TATTTCTACAGATGGACCTACAACCAACGGTGCTGCGAATGTTATTTATGTCAATGCCGATAATAGTTTTACACGTTCATCCGGACCTTCATTTAATTCCGCCGGCAATTACGGAGAGTTTACGACAGATGCTTCAGGTTCTTTTACCGGATGGTTTATAAGTGAAGCAACAGGCAATGCACGTTTCACTCCCGGAAACTTTGTGTTTATGAGAATAAGATTAAACGATGGCGCAGGCGGAACCACGGCAGCAACCTACCTGACAATAGCTGATTCAGTTAAGGTTATTGATTTTGAAATTCTTAGTGAAACAAATTATGGCACTGGTATTTACGGACGTTCATTTGCAGACTCAAAAGATTTTGTATTTCTCTATGATAAGATTAATGGAACAGGCAGTCCCGTATCAGGAACATTGATTGAAAATGACGGAGTTGATCTAAGTTCAGTTACAAGTTTTGTACAATTCTATCGTGATAGTGTCGATAACATTAATGGTGCCTGGGGAACAATCCTCCCCAATCAACTGCCAAATGGGATAAGACGAATTGAAAGAAGATTATTGTCTAACGGAAGCGTACATTCAACAGTAGCAATTGACCCTGATGGTGTATGGCCCAGCGGTGCGAATACTGTAAACCAGATTAGTGGTTTGACCCCCGTTATAATATTAAATACAGATGCCCCGCTTGCTTTGATAAATCCGAATTCTTTTCAGTTGTCTGTTACAATTAATGATGGCTGGAATATGGTTTCAATTCCCGGACTCCATCCATCCAATCAAAATGTAAATACATGGTGGGCTGGTCAGGATCCACTTGCAAATGTATTCAGGTATGATAATGGTTATCACTTAGTTACAGAAGCAACTCCTGCGGCAGGTTACTGGATGAAACAACTTGGCACCGACACTTATAATACCGGTGATGAATGGCCTGCACAGGGAATTTATATTGTTGATCATAATCCTCTTGATGGTTTATCAGGCTGGAATATGATCGGAGTTTATGAAAATAATGTAAACACAGGTGATATAACAACAACACCCGCAGGACTTTTGCAGGGTTTCATTTACGGTTATAACAACGGTTACGAGGTTGCAACAGAATTAAATCCTGGATTTGGTTATTGGCTTAGACTTACCGGTTCAGGGTTAATAAATCTAACATCAATTGATAACAGACCTTTATTCAAACTGGCTGATTATCTGAATCCCTCTTGGGGAAAAATTATTTTTACAGATAATTCAGGTGTAAGCAAAACTCTTTACATTGCTGACGATAAAACAAATCTTGAAATATTTGAACTGCCACCTTCACCGCCCGCAGGTTTAATTGATGTTCGGTTCAGCAGCAACCGGTTTGTTGAAAACCTTGAGGTAAGTTCACAGGCAATTATCTTAAGTGGAATGGATTATCCTTTAAAAATCCGTGTAGAAAATTCAGAGATAAAATTTTCTGATGAAACAGGAAATATCATTAACACATCATTAAATGCCGGTGAAGAAATAACAATAAATAATCCACTTGTAACAAAGTTAAATGTAAGTGAAATAACAATTCCTGATCAATATTCGCTTGAACAAAATTATCCGAATCCGTTTAACCCGACCACCACAATTGAGTTTTCATTACCGGAAGATGTAAATAATATTCAGCTTACGATATACAATATACTCGGACAAAAAATTGCTGAACTTATAAACGGAAAACTACAGGCAGGTAAACATAAATATCAGTGGGAAGCAGGAAGTTTTTCCAGCGGATTATATTTCTATGAATTGCGAACAGAGAATTTTACTTCAGTCAGAAAGATGATGCTGTTAAAGTAGAATTCATTATTCAATTATAATTTTAAGGCGATTCAAATGAGTCGCCTTTTTAGTTTCACTTCACCCTTCTTTCAAATTCAACACCGAAAAAACCATCGTTTTCAACTGGTCATTATTATCCAACAGTCTAAATAAACACAGAGAAATTTATTTTTATTTGCTTTTTCAAAAGAAATCAAATTCAATATTTGGTATCAATATTGGCTAATCGGGCGGCAAGAGAAGAACATTGTGTCGACCGTTTCTTTCATCAGGGGATTGTTACAAACAAAATTATTTTTACAGAATGAGCAATGTATTTCATCTGAAATTATTTCTTTCGTACGAGTAGTCTTCGATCACAATCGAGAGTATAAAATTATGGTACTAGGATATACAACAGGCGTTTTTGATCTTTTTCATATAGGTCATTTGAACTTATTAAGGAATGCAAAATCCGTTTGTGATAAACTAATTGTCGGAGTTACAACCGACGAACTTATTTATCAATACAAATTTAAAAAAGCAATAATTCCGTTCACTGAAAGAGTTGAAATTGTAAGAAGTATAAATTGCGTGGATGCCGTTATAGCACAGGAAACGATGGACAAGTTTGCCGTATGGGAAAAATTGAAATTTGATGTAATGATAGTCGGTGATGATTGGTATAATTCTCCGAAGTGGAATGAAATTGAAAACAAATTTAAATCTGTTGGGGTAAGAATTGTTTATTTCCCATATACCAAAGGAACATCATCAACCATTATTAATAAGATGATAATGGAAGAAAGAAACAGAATGAGCGGTGATCAAGAATTTGAATTTGATTTAATCACATATCAGAACGGCTGACAATGTGCGGAATTTTATTTTCGAATAATCCGGGAATATCAGAATCAGGTTTTAATTCTGCTTTGAAACTTATGATTCATCGTGGGCCCGATACACCTCCGAACACTTTTTCCCATCACCAATACAAATTAGGACATACAAGATTAAAGATTTTAGACCTTGATGACAGAAGCAATCAACCGTTTGTTTCTTATGATGGCCGGTATGTGATGATCTATAACGGCGAAATTTATAATTATAAAGAACTAGCAAAGAAATTTAACCTTGAACTAAAGACAAAAAGTGATACAGAAGTTTTACTAAAACTTTTTGAGAGACTTGGTTCAGAAATGTTAAGCCTGTTAAATGGGATGTTCAGCATTGTAATACTCGATAAACTCAATGATAGATTTTTTGCAGCACGAGACAGGCTTGGTGTAAAGCCGCTTTATTACTCTCATAATAACGGCACATATATTTTTTCATCTGAAATTGCTCCAATCTTACAGTTAAGTAACAATAACGAATATGATGCAATCGGTATCCGGCAGTACAAAAAACTCCGGACATTCTTTAACGGAAGAACCATTTATTCATCAATAAAAATGTTTCCGGCAGGACACTTTATGCAGAATGAAAAACTGCAATCATACTGGGAACTGCCACTTGTTAATAAACCTTCACCTGATGACCATGAGCTTTATGAGTTAATTAATGCTTCAATAGAGTACAGATGTATTTCTGATGTCCCTGTCGGTACTTATCTGAGTGGTGGACTTGACAGCACAATCATCACGAGACTGGCAAAAAAATATATTAACAAACTTCATACCTGGACAGTCGGGTTTGAAAACGAGAATGAGTTTGAGTATTCAGATATTGCTTCAAATCAATTCAATACTATCCATGAAAAGGTAATTGTTTCCGAAATCGATTTTATTGAAACAACAAGAGAACTCATTCTAAAAAGAAAGGAACCGCTTTCAGTCCCGAACGAAGTTCTTCTTTACTTGATGACAAAGGAAGTAAAGAAAAAAAATACAGTGGTACTAAGCGGTGAAGGAGCTGACGAACTGTTTTATGGTTATGACAGAATATTCCGCTGGGCTTCAAATAACGATTGGGACATAGAACAGTTTTCAAAACTATATTCTTATGGAAGTCATTATGATACTGAAATTGTAGAAGATGCTGTATCGCCTTACCTTAAATACAATTCGACGATAGATATCGTTGCAGCATTTTTTCAGACAGCACATTTGCATGGTCTTCTGCGCAGATTAGATAACTCTACAATGTTCAACTCTGTCGAAGCAAGGGTTCCATTTGTAGATTACCGGCTTATTGAAAGAATGGCGGGAGTTTCTTTTGATTATAAAATGAAAAACGGGATAATCAAACATCCCCTTAAAAAAATATTTTCTGAATTAGTACCTAAACAAATAATTGAACGAAAAAAAATCGGCTTCCCCGTTCCACTTGACAAAATAAACTTTGGCACAGAATATAATGATCAAGGAATGGATAACTGGTTAAACTTTAACCTGAGAACATTAGGCGTACCCGCAGAATTTGAAAATGAAATTAATGCCTGAAATAATTATGAATGAAAATCAACAAAATAAAAACAGTTTAAGAGTCGCATTCTATGCTACAGTTCCGTTTCAACTAAGAGTTTTAGAACCATTAGCTAGCGGTTTTGAAAATCAGTTTATCAGTTTTAATCCATCTGATATAAAATTATGGAAACCTGATGTTATCGTAGTAACAGCAGAACATGAACTTCCGCTATTCAGGGATTATTGCGACGAAACAAAATGCTTGCTCATTGGTTTGCGGCATGGTGCCGGTTTTAAGTATGTAACCCCTCCCAAAGAATATTTAATGGCAGATTTTATCTGCGGAAGTGAGTGGGATAAAAAAGATTTTGAACGTGCGAACATAAAACCCCGGAAAGAATTTTTATTAACAGGTAATGCATGGGTTGATAAGGTATTTCAGGTTGAAAAGAAGAAACTGAATAAAACTAATCCAACTTTTTTATTTGCCCCGACCTGGAATCCTGATACAAGCGCGTCGGGATTTTTCCATTTGAAACTTGTTTCACTTATCAGGCAGGTATTTCCCGAATCAAAAATAATTATTAAACCTCATCCCAACACACTTACATATGAACATCCATACTTAATAAAGTTTGCTGACATTTATAAAAAATGGATTGATGGCTGGAGACAAGAAGCAAAATCAGAAGAAGTGGTTTTTGTCAGCGACCCCAAAACCTCTCTGCCTGATTTTTATGGTGAATCCGATGTAATGATAAGTGACGCTTCAACAGCGATATTCGAGTTTATGGCTTTGAATAAACCAATTCTACTTTACACATCACCGTTAAAACCAGATATCGAAAATTATGATGACAATGCACTGGGAAATTGTATGCGGGATATCGGTAAAGAATTTTCTGATGATGAAGAGTTTACTAAAAGTCTACGGACTTTATTTGTTGATCATACCCATCTTTATTCAAATAAACAAACAAAGTATTCTAATGATATTTTCGGAAAGTACCAGGATGGTAAATCTTATCTAAGAGTTATAGATACTATTAAATCGCTAAAGGAGAAAATAGTTTTGAACGGAAAAAATAATCTGCAGGTAACTAAAGGAATGGGTGACGGCAAAAAACTGATGAGCATTGATACTAATTCAGAATTTGCAGGAGCAATCATCGAACTTTTTACAAAAATAAAGCCTCAGAAAATAATTGAGACAGGTACTTACCTGGGTCAGGGTACAACTTCAATTATAGCAAATACGCTTAAAGAATTAAATCTTAATGATGCAGAATTTCACTCGATCGAAGTTAACTCAACTTTTTATCTGCGTGCATTCGAAAATCTACTAGAGAATGATTTGTTGAAGTTCGTAAAACTTCATCACGGATTGTCGGTGCCGCGAACAATGCTGCCATCAATTCAACAGATAAAATCTTCAACTGTTGAAAATCTTGAGTTCAAGGATATTTTTATTGATCATGATGAAAGCGAACGCGCATTAAAATATTTTGAAGAAACGAATTTTGATGTTTTGGAAGATGATCTTCTTGAGAAATGTCTCGCAGGATTTAATTACTCCCCCGATTTTGTTTTACTCGACAGCGCCGGACATATGGGTAATATTGAGTTCAATTATCTTTTAACTAAAATTAACCGTGAATGCTACATAGGACTTGACGATGTATATCATATAAAACATCATAAGAGTCTTTTACAAATACAATCAGATCCACGGTTTGAAATTATAAAACTCTCACGCGAAAAATTTGGTTTTTGTATAGCAAAGTTTTCACCTAAAGAAATTCCTGTAATTCAAAACAAAACTGCTTTAGTCAGAAATAGATTCAATGTCGGAATTTTACCGGAACATACTGTGGTAATTGGTTTGATTGAACATATGGGTGATATAGTTGCGTGCGAACCTGTTTCAAGGTTTGTAAGAGATAAATATCCTGGCTCATACATTGTTTGGGTTGTAAGCGAAAGATACAGAGAACTGATCGACACTAATCCTTACATCGATGAAACCTACACAGTAAGCTGCCTGACAGAATGGATCATGTTTAAAAACAGCAAGTTGTTTAATGAAGTAATTGATCTTCATATTCAGGATAGAGTCTGCCCAACTTGTAATATTCCTCTACCTAAAAAAACGGGAAGAGTAGATATAACTCTTGATAACTACTACAATCACGGAAATTTACTTTCTGCATTTACACAAAATGCCGGTCTGCCGATTCTTGAAGATAAACCAAATGTATATATCAGTGAAGCAATCAAACAAAGTGTTGATGAATTAAAACTTCCTGAAAAATTTATTGTTTTTCATACTCTTTCAAATGAATATACACGCGACTGGAAAGATGATAAGTGGATATCTCTTGCTAATGCAATACAACAAAAATATGGTTTGCGTATTGTTGAAGTAGGTCACAGGTCTGTTCTTTCAAAAGATAAAAATCTCATTTATACAAATCTGTGCGGAAGAACTTCAATACTTCAAACAGCAGAAGTTATCAGACGTGCATCAATTTTTATAGGAATTGACAGCGCCGCAGCACATCTGGCAAACGCAGTCGGAACCTATGGAATAATTCTTCTCGGTGAGTACAGAGCGTTTAAGAAATATGTTCCATACAGCGGCGATTATGGAAAAGGAATTAATTCCGAATTAGTTTATTCATCAGAGGGTCCTGCTTCTGAAATACCTGTTGTACAGGTTTTATTTGCAATTGGTAAAGCGCTTAAAAAAACAGAAGATTACAATCCGGAAAAAGAATTACCTCGTGCTTGTGATCCGTCTGCCAGGTTAAATTATTTTGGAAAATTAATTCAGTCGGCGCCTGTTCGTATGCTGGCAATTTATCTTCCGCAATTTCATCCTATACCTGAAAATGATAGTTGGTGGGGAAAAGGATTTACAGAATGGACGAATGTCGCAAAAGCAAAACCGTTATTCCCTGGGCACTATCAACCGCATCTGCCATCTGATCTTGGTTTTTATGATTTACGTTTATCTGATTCAAGAGTTGCGCAGGCTGAGTTGGCTGCTAAATTCGGCATTGAAGGATTTTGTTATTATCACTACTGGTTTAATGGTAAAAGATTAATTGAACGACCATTCAATGAAGTGCTTGAATCGGGTAAACCTGACTTCCCTTTCTGTCTTGCATGGGCAAATGAAAACTGGACGAAACGATGGGATGGACGTGAAGCCGAAATGCTGCAGGAACAGGTTTACGGCGGCAAGGACGATGTTATAAATCATTTTAAATATTTGTTGAAAGCATTCACCGACAAGCGATACATACGAATAAATAATAAGCCTGTGTTTATGATTTACAGACCTTCGGGAATTACCGGTCTTCAGGAATTAATTAAAACATGGAGAAAATTAGCATTGCACGCAGGTCTTGATGGAATTTATTTAATAGCATTCAAAACAGGATTTGAAGCCTTTCCCAAAGGTTACTGGAATGATCACGGGTTTGATAACGAGTTAATATTTCAACCCGGTACCGGAAAAATTAATCTACTTAATAAATGGCAGCCTCTCTCGGAGCTAGGTGCAGGCGAACACATCAGCACAGAAGCAATTGTCGTTGACTATGAAAAAGCATGGAAGCTGATGATAAATGAATCCGATGAAAGGGATAATAATTTTTCATGCGTAGTTCCTTCGTGGGATAATTCTCCCCGGAGAGCAAAAATAGGCGCATACGTTTTACATAACTCAAATCCTGATTCATACAAAAAGTGGCTTGATCATGAAATCCACAGAGTGTTACACAGAAATGACGACGAACGATTAGTATTCCTAAATGCATGGAACGAATGGGCTGAAGGGAATCATCTTGAACCCGACCATAAATTCGGATCTGGCTATCTAAAAGCGACAAAAGATGCGATGGATAATTCATTAATTGATTTAGCAAGATTAGCATTGCTTGAAGGTAACAGGTTCGCTGCTGAAATGTTCGCAAAGAAAGCTTTGCTAACAGCGATAAGAAATAACGCTGAGAGGTTTCATTCAGAAGCGACTTTGGTTAAAGAAAAGAAAGTCGATTATGATGCTGAGGTGACAATTCAAGATATAAAATTATCTGAGGTCTGCCAGGTACTTGGAATGATTAAATATTCAAATCGCCAGTTTCCCGAGGCAATACAATTCTTTGAACAGTCTCTGACATATCAAAAGTCAAATGTTCTTTCTGCATTATTGATGGCTGATATCTTTTCACAAAATAACCAGGAAGCTGTTTCAAGAAATATATACCAGGAACTCATTTCAAATACGAATACAATTGATTTGGCTTTGACATTAGGTGATCTGCTTACCCTGGCTGCATTAGAAGAAGAAGCAAACTTTTTCTATTCACTTTCTTTGCAGTACAAACAAAGTGATAATATTAAAACTTCTCTTTCTGATTACGATATTGAAATATTACGAACAGGATTCATTAATAATTTCGGCAGCTCAGTCAAAATTGCAATTGAAGTCTATTTTGCCTTACAGGAATTACCTGAAGCGCAGGAAAAGTTAAACACTGGAAATTATGAAGAAGCCTGTACTCAATTCACGAAACTCCTGAATGTACTTCCGAGCAATATTCCGATACTCGTTGGTTTAGCTTTAACATACAGCAAACAAAATAAACTATCAGCTTCACTGGAAATATTAAAAGAAGCTTTAAAACTTCAGCCGGATAATATTCATTTGTTAAGAATAATGGCGGGCATATATCTTGAAAACGGAATGACCAGAGAATCACTTACAATTTACAAACAACTGATTGCAAAATTTCCTAAAGACACAGATTTATTAATGGAGATTGCAGCTATTCAATTGAAGTTTGAAAATTATGAAGAGGCTCAATCTATATTAAAAAATATTTTAGCACTTGAACCAATGAACTACGAAGCGAGGAACCTCCTTTTTGAAATTGAAATGTCTTCTCAGACAGAAAAAGTAAATCAATTAGCGGTGAGCACATGAAACAAGAAACCATAACCGAACGTAACGGAGAAATTAAATCCATAAATGAAAATTATGAAGTCATCGGGTGTCCATATTGTAACAGTACAAATGCAATAAAATTCCGGGCTGCGGCAGATATAGTTAAATGTCTGAACTGTGAGACAGTTTATCTGCGCACTAGATTAAAAAAAGAAGCGATGCAGAAGTTGTATCAATCATACAACACAGATGCTCCACAAATGTTTTTACCAAAGAATGATTCGGAAATAAAAACCAGTGTGCTGAGACGCGATTACTGGATGAAAGAAATTCTTTCATATACAAAAACGAAGGGTAACTGCCTTGATATTGGCTGCGGATGGGGTGCGTTTCTTGATAATGCCCGCTCGTATGGATTTAATCCGAGAGGAATTGAGATCACTAAAAAAGGCGCTGACTTTGCAAAATCCAAATTGAAAATCAACGCAACGAGTGAACAGTTTTTAGAAACTCATTTTGAAAATAACAGTTTTACTTTTGTTACACTTAATCATGTTCTTGAACACCTGCCGGAACCTAAAGAAGCTATAAAAAAGATTTTTGAAATACTTGAACCCGGTGGTATGTTTTGTGGAATTGTTCCGAATGTAAATTCTCTTTGTTCAATCTTTTTAAAAGAAAGCTGGGAATGGCTTGATGCAGATTATCATTACGTTCATTATTCTCCGGCATCACTAAAACAGCATTTGCAAAAAGCCGGTTTCGTAATTGAAAAAATTTATACTGCTTCAGGTGATTATAACCGTCAGCATCTTTCACAGGTTATAAATGCATTTTACAGACCACAAAACAATAGTTTAATTCCTGAGATTACTTCAAAAATTGAAAATGATGGGGCAGGAGAAGAGATAAGATTTCTTGTCAGAAAACCTTTCACAGTATCTGAAGAACCTGAATTAAAACGAATAAGAATTAATTCAGAAGCGAGAAAGTTCAATAGTTACAAAGCTTCTATAATTATTCCTGTCTACAACAAAGTTGAATACACACAAAAATGTCTTGAAACACTCTATACAATTGACAATGGTGTAAACAATTTCGAAGTAATTGTTGTTGATAATGCATCATCAGATGATACTGAAAAATTTCTGGTTTATGCTTCGGGTATGTATAGTGATTTAAAGATTTTAAGAAATTCTAAAAACTTAAGATACGCTGGGGCCTGTAATGCCGGTGCTGCTGCTGCGGAAGGTGAATATTTAATTTTCCTGAATAATGATACTGTACCAACAGAAAAATGGTTGTCCGAAGGATTAGTGCCGCTAATCACTAATTCTCAAGTGGGAATTGTGGGTTCAAAATTACTTTATGCAGACAGAACTATTCAACATGCTGGAGTTCAGTTCATTGGTAACATGCATACTAAATATGAGCTATGGCCCTCACACCGGTTTTTAGGGTTAAGCGAAGATGAACCGCTTGCAAACATAGCAGAACCTGTGGATGCAGTGACAGGAGCTTGCCTGTTCATTTCAAAAAAAATATTTGACAAAGTGAACGGCTTTAATGAAGAATACCAGATGTACTTTGAAGACAGTGATTTATGTTTTAAGGTTACTGCCGCAGGCAAAAAAGTGTTTTATCAGCCTAAATCTGTTGTAATCCATTATGAAGGTAAATCGAACAACGATGAATCACACAGGCATTCACAAAATCAAAAGGCTGCTGAAATATTTTATTCAAACTGGAATTCATTCATAAATAAAATGAGTTTAGAAAGGTCTGGCGCTAAAATTAATATTTCAAACCTCAGTTATAGTGACCTGTTAATTGTTCAAAGACTTGAAAGTTCAAAACACCTTGCAAATATTTTCCTTCGCAATTCAAGGTTTGAAGAAGCGGAAAATATCCTTCGGCAAATTCTTAAAGCAGCACCCAAATATCAGGGTGTTGCTGAAATATTACATACCATTGATAATCTTAAAAATCATAAACCTGCTGACAATAATATTCAATATGACCGGGTTGAGAATAGTCTGCGGCACAACACTGTACAAAAAAATAAATTTCCTGAAGTATCGATTATTGTTCCTGTATATAATAACATCAGGTATACAAAGGAATTCGTCGATTCGTTATTCAGTTCAACTGAAGTTCAACTTGAGTTGATCATAGTAGATAATGCAAGCACTGACGAAACTCCGGAATTTCTTGCTCAACTAAAAAATACTAAAGCGGATATTAAAATTATATCGAACAAAGAAAATCTCGGATTTCCTGCATCAATCAATCAGGGAATTTTAAATGCTGCCGCAAATTATATTTTAATCGCTAACAATGACATCGTACTTACTTCAGGTTGGCTGGAAAGAATCATCGAAGTTGCTGAGTCAGATAATAAAATCGGCATCGTTGGTCCAATTAGTAATGAAGTAAGCGGTTTACAAAAGGACACTCAGGCAAATTATAATTCAATTGATGATATGCACAGATATGCCTCACTTGTTAAAGAAAAAAATAAAAATGAAGTGATGGAATTTCCACGCGTCGCTTTCTTGTGTACATTAATTAAAAAAGAAGTGATAGAAAAAATCGGCGGACTTGACGAAAGATTTTCACCGGGGAATTATGAAGATGATGATTTCTGTTTAAGAGCTCAGCTCAATGGATTCAAAACGGTGATTGCTAAAGATGTTTTCATTCATCATTACGGCTCAAAAAGTTTTAAAGCAAATGGTGAAATTGAATACGCCGCTCGGCTTGAAGTAAATAAAAAAATATTTATCGAAAAGTGGGGTGCATCACCCGATGACATATGGATAAAAGGCAGCGCTTTTAATCATACTAAAAATCTCCTTGTTCCGATAAATGCTAATCGTTTCATTCAATACTTTGATAATGCAAGATTATTAATTTCTGAAAAGGAGTATAAACTTGCTTTAGAAAATCTGGAGAAAGCGATACAGAATTACAACACAACTCAATCTGATAATAGTATTCCGCTAACAGATGTTTATAATCTGGCAGCGAATATCAGTCTGTTCGTAAATGATTTAGATTCTGCACAAAAATATTTTGAAGAAGAATTAAAGCTCAACCCAAATTCATCTTCTGCCTGTTTTGGATTAGGAGAAGTTTTCTGGTCTGTTGAAAACTTTGATACAGCAAAAACCATGTATGAATACGCGGTAGCAAATGATGCTGAAAATTTAAAAGCTCAAAGTAAACTTGAAGAAGTGAATTTAATACTCGGGTTGACACGAAAACACAATACCTTGTTTATCGAAATTCCCGAATAGCGTATACTAGTAGTTTCATTTGAGTAATTAGTATATTCCAATGGTGACTTATTTCATGTAAACCATCTTTTTTGTTCTGGAAAAATTTCCTGCCTGCATTCTGTAAAAATATATCCCCGATGAAATATTTTTTAAGGATGAAACATCAAATTCAACTTCATAAGTGCCGGGCGATTTCTGCTCATTAACAAGTACTACTATTTCATTTCCTAAAACATCAAAAATTTTCAAAGTCGCCTGTAGAGACGGGGCATGCCCTGTCTCTACGGCTGGAATCGTAAATTTTATTTTTGTTACAGGATTAAATGGATTGGGATAATTCTGTTCCAGTATAAATTTATCAGGAAAATTCTCCACGTCTGATTCATCAACGCTAACAGGCGGTTGTGGAATGTACTTCAGAATATTTCCATCTTCTCCAACAGCAATTCCATGTGATGAATCAGCAAATTCAATGTCGTACATACGAAGACTATCCGGTATCGGAATATATTGCCAGGAATCTGCTGAATCACCGCTGAATAAAAGATTTCTGCTGGTATGAGCCAATGTTGCCCAGGTTTCCCTTGTTGTTCTGTTGCTCATACCGTAAACAATAGCATAGATGGAATCACCATCACTGTAATTAATTGTGCTTGTAAGAATATCAAACTTTAATTCGCCCATAGGATAAGCGCCTTCAACTTCGTTTGATAATGCAAGTACATTTGATGAATCGACAAAGACAAAATCCAAAAACCTGTCGGGACCAATACCGAACGCTTTCCATAATTCTCCACCGTTTGTTGTTCTCCACACAACACCAACAGCATCATTCACTCCTCCTGCTGCAAACCCAAGCTGCGGTGTTGAGAATTTAATTTCGTGAATGGGGAAAAATGCAAAGCTGCCTGTATCAATGTTAGCAGGATACCATTCAACACCGCCATCTGTTGTATATGAAAAATCAAATGGTTCGCCGCCCATCCAGCCGTTAACTGAATCAATAAAAAAAATTGTTGATAGCAGAATGTTTGAATGCCGGTAATCTTCTGATGTCCATACTGACCCACCGTTTGTCGTAGTTAAAATCTGGCTTTGAAAATCCACACCATCTGATGTCCAGGTAACTGCCCATCCCTTTGATTCATCAAGAAAGAAAATATCTTCAATTCTTTTTTGAAGTCCGGTTAGCTGAATCTGCCATGTATTACCTTTATCACCTGAATAGATAATTGTTCCGCTGTCTCCAGCGGCCCAAACGTTTAGGCTGTCCAGGTAAAAGACTCTTCTTAATTCAACATCCACAGGAGTTTTGATTGCTTCCCAAAGATCCTGAGCAAAAACAGGTGCAGCAAAAAGTAAAAGTGTTAATGTAATAATCAGTCGTTTCAAAAATTTATCCGCGAAGTTATTAGGTTCAGCAATTTTATTGACTGTAATTTATAAAAAATAGATTTATAAAATATTATTAAAAATTTAATTTGAGTTTGAAGAAATAAAAAGCCGGTTCACCAGCACCAACATTTAAAAAAAATTCTTTAATGTATATTATAAAATAGTTGTGTATTTTTGAAAAAGTTTGAATGTATTTTAATATCCCTCAGAACAAAATCAGAGGATTTCCCGTATAATGCAGCGAATAAGTATATCAAAAAAACTAACTGCAATTTTTGCTGCACTTATTCTTGTGTATAATACCTCGGGCTACATCATTGTTTATCAGCAGCTTATTTCGCTGACAAGATACAACAATCATAAGGCGATTGAACAGAAGCAGGTGAAAGAAAAAATAATTTTATTATCATTTCTTAAATCAGACATAGAAAATAAAACTATTGACTTTGTCTGGAAGCATAGCAGAGAATTTAAATTTAACGGGTCAATGTACGACATAGTTGAAAGATACGATACTAAGGACAGCGTACATTTTTATTGTTTCCTTGATAAAAAGGAAAATAAACTCAAAGCAGATTTCAATAAACATTTTGAACATGACAAAGGAGATAAAAAAAATAATTCCAATGGAAGAAGAATGCCTGCACCGCAATTGACTGATATGTTCCAATCGAATAATTCTGTGGTTGAACCATACAGCAAAAGACAGGATTTTTTTTCTTCACTTGATACAATTTATCACAACAACGAACCTGATATCCCTTCACCGCCACCTAAAGAAGTAATTGCTTAATGGTTATTAATTCATCCAGCCTCTTACCGGATTTTTTAAAATTAATTTTTCGGTTGAGGGTAAATACTGTATTTTAAAACCAATGAGGTGATTATGAAATTTGTTATGAAAGTCATTTTCTTTTTGATGACTTTATCTATGTTTTCATTTTCTGTCATATACGCACAGGATGGAACTACATCCAATGACAACAAACCTGTAACAAAGTTAGATACTCTTCAGTATGAAACTGATGCCGTTATTGTTACCGGTACGCGTACAAGTGAAAAGATAATTGATATTCCTTACTCTGTTGTTAGGATAAGTCCGCTTCAATATAAGTATGACAGAAAAGTTTCGATCAGTGATGTATTAAGTGCTGTACCCGGCGTGTTTATGCAGTCACGTTATGGAAATCACGATGTGCGTATTTCAATTAGAGGTTTCGGCAGCCGTTCAAACACAGGGATTCGTGGTGTAAGAATTCTTCTTGACGGAATTCCTGAATCAGAGCCGGATGGTCAGACACGTATTGAAGCAATTGATTTTAATTCCATCGGAAGCATTGAAGTGGTGAAGGGTAATTCATCTTCATTATATACTAATGCGCCCGGCGGAGTTATAAATTTTATTAATGATATAAATTTTTCGCAGTCATTCGTTACTCAGTTTAATGATTTTGGTGCAAACGGTCTTAGAAGAAACGGGATCAAAGCCGGAGTGCGTACTGAAAATTATGGTTTACTTGCAACTTACACTTATCACAATTATGAAGGCTTTCGTCCGCACAGCGAAGACTACTGGCACATTATGAATATGGTTCTCGAAACAACTCCCGGAGATGATACAAAATTACAGTTCCTTGGTTACCTTGCAACGGGATTGATAAGATTACCAGGTTCATTAACCAAAGAACAATTTGATGCCGATCCTTACCAGGCTGGACCAAGAGAACTGCTTTGGGACTTTCGCAGGATTTCTAAAAAAGGAAGAGTTGGTATCAGGTTTAACACAAGTTTCGGTGCACAAAAAAATAACGAAATAGAAGTGACAGGTTACGGAACGATAAAATACTTTGAGCGTGTTGCTGTTGAGTCATTCAGAATATTTGACAGATACGGATTAGGCGGCTCTGTTAAGTACCAGAATAAATCTGTCTTACTCGATAGAGACAATACCTTCACAATAGGTGGAGATCTGTTTTATCAGACCGGGCCTGTTTCAGACTTTGAAAATATAGGCGGTGCAAAAGGCGACAACCTTAATGCAAATGGTTATATAGATGAAACAGTTGGTAACTCAGGCATTTATGTGCTGGATAATTTTGAATTGTATAACAAGCAGTTATATCTTTTGGTCAGCGGAAGATATGACAATGTTTATTTTCAGCAGGTTAACAGAAATTTTGGAGCACAAACCGAACTATTAAGGTATGAAGACTTCACTCCGAAGTTTGCATTGAATTTCAAGATAACTCCTTCAATTGCAGTTTACACTTCTTATGGTTACAGTTTTGATTCACCGGCTGGTAATGAATTGGATGATTATCCAAAACAAAATCAACCCGCATTTCTGCTTAACTCGGATCTGAAGCCGCAAAAATCGACCAACTTTGAACTGGGAGTAAAAGGAAATCTTGTTGATATGGAAAAAACTTTTTTCAGAAATGTACTATTTGATTTTACTTTCTTTAATACGATAGTAACAGATGAAATTGTACCTTTTGAAATTGACCAGGATATATTTTTCAGGAATTCCGCTAAGACAAACAGAAGAGGTCTTGAAGCAGGTGTAAGCGCTGAAGTCTACGATGGACTTAAGGCAACAGTTTCATACACCTATTCAGATTTTGTTTATGATGAATATTCCGCGCTGACTCTTGATGATTTATTCGTACCATCATACAGAGATTTTTCAGGAAACGTTGTACCAAGCGTACCTGAAAATAATTTGTATGCTTCGTTAGAGTACAGGCAAAGAGTGCTATCAAATATTTATGGATTTGTTAAAGGATCATACCAGAGCATAAGCGGTATGTATG
>JAEXTA010000184.1 GCA_023453665.1 Bacteroidota bacterium
GTTTAGTTTGGATTTAAGTATGTAAGTGTAAAACTTATTCATAAAAAGAAAAGCTTCCTGGTGTGGAAGCTTTTGCGGATGGCGCAGCCATGACAAGTCAGAGGGAGGGATTCGAATCCCAATGGGATAAAGGTATACCCCCAACGATGATTTAGTCCCATCGGGCCGGTTCCTATGGGAATTGGTTTCAGCCGGTAATGGTCAGATAATATTATTTTCTTTCAGCCAATGATAGCCTGGGAGTGATTTAAAAAACTTTTCTCTTTTCATAGCTTCAGATCTGGTAGTGAATTCTTCAAAGTAAATCAACTCCCAGGGCATAAACTTTTTAGTATAAGTAGACAAACCGGAATTGTGATCGAGTAATCTTTTATCAAGATCAGAAGTATGACCAAAGTAGTGTTTGTTGTTTAGTTTGGATTTAAGTATGTAAGTGTAAAACTTATTCATAAAAAGAAAAGCTTCCTGGTGTGGAAGCTTTTGCGGAGAGGGAGGGATTCGAACCCTCGGTAAAGGTATACCCCCTACGACGGTTTAGCAAACCGTTGGTTTCAGCCACTCACCCACCTCTCCGGGTTTTATGCTGAAATTTGCAGTGCAAAGATAGTACAAATATCTAAAACATAAAAAAGATTTCACGTTGTCAGAAAAACATTTTAAACGTCAATCGAAAATTCCTTCCACTCTCCGGCAAAATTACCTTTACCCGTGAAAGATGATTTCTATATTCTTTGTTAAAAATATTTTCAGCAACAAATGAAATGTTGTTAACTAACGGACCAGTGATAAAGGAATACTGTATATAACCTCCATAAATAATATATCCTGCTGTGGGGAATTCAAAAATGTCAACACGTTTTTGTGATGCAGCCAGTTCGGAATTTAATCCAATTCCAATATTATCTTTTGTATACCGTAATTCTATATTTGTTTTGAACGGCGGTATTTGCGGTAAAGGTGATGGAGTATTTTTTATTTTTCCATAAGTAAAGCTTGATGTTGTATTCAGAAAAAATCCATTAAGAAATTCCAGCTCATTTGAGAATTCCACACCGCGAAAACTTGCCGCGATACCTTCAGTTTGATAAACGGGAAGCAGTGTTTGAAAATTAATTCGACCTGAGTTTCTTGGAATAATGTAGTAATCCAGTTCATTCGCAAATAATGTTAAGACGGAAGAAAATATTTCATTCTTAAATGACACAAAAATTTCCGCCCCAACTCCTCTTTCGTCCTTTAATTCCGGGTTTCCTATTTCATAAGAATAAGCTGCAAGATGCGGACCTTCAGAATATAATTCTTCAATTGTTGGTACTCTAGAAGACCTGCTTAATGTAACTCCCAATACAATGTTCTTTGCAATTGGATAGTGAAGCGAAGCAGAAAGTGAATACGTAATAAATGATCTTGTTTCAGGAGAGGGAACATCCGTGCGTAAGTTCTCTTTTGAAGGAATTAATTTATCATATGAAACTCTGATTGATCCTTCAAATAACGCTTTACCAAAAGTGAATCCTTGATAACTATATAAAGAAGTTTTAAATGAATTAGTTGGTGGAGTAAAAACAAAACCGCCTACTTTAAAATCTCTGTATTCAAAAGACAGTCCGGAGTTTCCACCGCTGAAAATCCATAATGATTTATTTGATAAATCAATCTGTCCTCTGTAATTGAAGATTGTAAACTCAGCGCCAATCAGATCCGCACGTTCATATTCAGTCTGCCGGAAATAATCTCTTGCAAAGTCAAGTTTTAGTTCGTTGAAATGACTGTTACCGATACTAATTTTAGTTTTGAAGTTGATCTGTCTTTTAAAAATTTTAATATCAACACCATTTGGATGTGCACCTACGAAACCACCGGGTATTCCATATTCAGATGAGTATTGTCTTAACGAAATGCCGGTATTGAAATTATTTTCAATCATCCCAATTCCTGTACTGAAATTTTCGATTGAAATATCAGAATTCTTTAAAGTTCCTGAAGGTGTATTTATGTCATCCGTTTTTCTTCTTGAGTATTCGCCCCGCACAACAAAATTATTTAATGGAATGTGAACAACACCTGAACCAAGGTATCCCTGATAAACGGTTACACCATATATACCAAATACCCCATTTATTGACCCGGGAATTTTTTGCGGTATTTCTTCCCGGATAATATTAACGATTCCACCAATAGTAGTCGAATTTTGAGTTAATATTTTTGGCCCGCGAATGACTTCTATACGATCAATAGTAAATGGTTCTATTGCAACTGCGTGATCTGGAGAGGTAGAAGAAAGATCAGTTGATTGAATACCATCTTCGGTAATTTGAATTCGGTCATTTCCTAAACCTCTAATAACCGGTCTGGCAGGTGCGGGTCCCATACTTCTTATTGAAAGACCGGTTTCATTTTTTAACGTTGAAGCAATTGTTAGTCCTATCTCGCGTTCAAGTTCTTTTCCTTTAATAACGTTAATGAACTCATCCATATCATCAAACTGAGTATCCTCGTGTGTGCCGGTTATCACAATTGCAGAGGTTTCCAGCGAGATTGGATAAAGATGGATGATTATTCCTTTAATTATTTCTTTATCAACTTTTATTCGCTGCGAATGATTTTTGTAACCTAAGTAACTTACTTCCAGAGTATATTCTGCAAACTCAAGGTTTGGGATTGAAAACAATCCGTTATTGTTTGTTACGTCAGAATAACTGTTTTCAATTATGCGTACAAGTGCCTTTTCAAGGGGTTTATCATTTGTAACATCAAGAACAATTCCTTGCAGATTGCCAACGTGTATTTGTTGAGAATTACCATTCTTAAAAAAAATAATAATAAAGACTGCAATCAATATTGAATTGCAGTCTTTGACGAAGAACTTATACATCAAGGTAATATATTTATTGTGATTGGATACGAATCAAACTCTGATGCGCCACTAACAATTAATCTTAAAACAATTGTTGTACTACCGGTTACTTTTCCTTTAACCTGAATTACCCATGGTTCATTTGAACTAGCAATAATATCTATCTTTGACGAATCACCAATAACACTAATCAATTGATGAAGCGGGTACTCTGGCTGAAAGAAATGCCCTTGTTCATCAAAATATTCAACCAATATATGTTCAGTTGTAGAATCCTTAGTAACATCAATTGTTCCTACAGCATTCGTGTCAGTTGCCGTGGCAATGAGCTGACCTGTTTCTTCGTATGTTAGCCGTATACCTACAGGTTCACCGTGAGCAGAAGTATCAACTTTAACAACAACAGGAATTTGGGGAGTTCGTACATCCACATGACCGACATGCCTTACCTGTAATTCTATAAAAGTTGAACCGGTTTGTTTTCCTTTCAGATGGAATGCCCAATCTGTAGGGCTATCCTGTACAACAGAGAGCAAACTGGTATCAGCAATTGCCCATCCGAATTGATGATCAGCATCAGAAGGTGCATTTATTATATTTCTACTCGCATCTAAAAACTTGACAGACAAATGATCAGATAGTGCATTTAAAGGAGCGGAAAACACAGTATCAACAGCTTGACCATTCCATGAGTTTTGAATTACTCCTTGCCAGATAACAAGTAAAGGTTTTTGAGTTGCATCCCTTATCAGCCAACCTTCAGGTTCAAAGTGTTCTGAAGGCGGAATAACAGGATCATTTTCATCACATCCGTTAAACAATGAAAGTGAAACTATGAATATTAATGTGATTAATAAAAAGAATTTGAATTTCGAGGACATAATTATCTCCATAAATTTATTATATAACCATTCAAATTGAAGAATGATTCAATCGATTAATTAATGACGGGAATAATTATGATAAAGGTGGTGCTCTTAGATAAATTCGTTCAAGATGTGGTTCATTGAAAAAGCCAACCCCAAACAACTCAATACTGAACACTTCATTATTTGTTTCAGGTAAAAATTGAATCGTTGAATTTAATTTTACCGAAGATATTGAAACGTAGTTCGAATGTATAGTACAACTCAAATTCTGATCATAAGAATATGAGTGTGATATTGGGCCTTCTGATCGCTGCTCAGTGAATGAATCCGCAGTGAGAAGATTTATATGATGGTGGTGAAAAATATTACCAGACCACAATACGCTATAAAAAATGAGCACTAAAAGTGCGATTCGCTGCCTGAAAATATTTTTATACATCATTTTCATTACGAGTGCAAAAATAGTAAAATAGAAAGGTTATCCAAATGCAATAACAAAGGATCATTTAAAATAATACCGATAGACAATGATCAAAAAAAATATCAATGATATTGCTGGTTTGGTAATCAAAACACGATTTAATAACTTTGATTACAAATTTTGTAATCACTGGAGATTAAATGAGCAGGCTTGAAGTCGTGGATTATTTTAATACTGAATCACTACTCACCGAAGATGAAAAAATGATACGGGATTCTGTCAGAGAATTTGTATCTGCCGAAATTATTCCAATAATTGAAAAGTATAATAGGGAATCAAAATTTCCTGAACATTTGGTTCCACTAATGGGTGAACTCGGATTATTTGGAATTACACTACCCGCAGAGTATGGTTGTGCAGGACTAAACAGCGTTTGTTATGGACTCATTATGCAGGAGTTAGAAAGAGGAGACAGCGGTATTCGAAGTTTTGCTTCAGTTCAGAACTCACTTGTCATGTATCCCATATATACTTTCGGTTGCGAAGACCAAAGAAAAAGCTGGTTACCCAAACTGGCCAAGGGAGAAAAAATCGGTTGTTTCGGGTTAACTGAACCGGATTTTGGATCCAATCCCGGTGGTATGATTACTAAAGCTGAAAAAACATCATCAGGTTATTTACTCAATGGCGCAAAAATGTGGATTACAAATGGAACCATTGCCGATGTTGCTGTAGTCTGGGCCAAACTCGATGGAATAGTAAGGGGGTTTTTAGTAGAAAAAGGTATCAAAGGGTTTAGTGCTCCCGAAATGAAAGGGAAGCACTCATTACGTGCTTCTGTCACTTCAGAGTTAGTATTTGATAATGTTGAAATTCCATTCGAAAACATTCTGCCACAAACGACCGGATTAAAGAACGCATTAATGTGTTTAAATCAAGCCAGATTTGGAATAGCCTGGGGAGTTGTGGGAGCGATGATTGCCTGTTATACTACTGCATTGGATTATGCAAAATCAAGAAAACAGTTTTCAAAACTAATTGCCGGATATCAAATTACTCAGGAAAAGCTTGTAAGAATTTTAACTGAAATAACTAAGGCCCAGTTACTTAATTTACAATTGGGACGAATGAAAGATTCAGGAACACTAAAACATACACAGGTTTCAATGGCAAAAATGAATAACTGCGAAAAAGCGTTAGAAGTAGCCAGGATTGCAAGAGAAATCCTTGGAGCAAATGGAATATTAGACGAATATCCAATAATGCGCCATTCATCAAATCTTGAATCTGTCAAAACATATGAAGGTACACACGAAATGCATACACTGATTATAGGTGAAGATATAACTGGCTATCCGGCTTTTACATAAAGATTTAGCATTCACAATTAAGAAATAAAATTATATGAATTATCGGGAAAAAATTCTGGAAGGTTTAACTTTTGACGATATACTCTTAATCCCCGGAAAATCTTCAGTATTACCCAGGGAAGTTGACACTTCAACATATTTAACGCCGGAAATAAAATTAAATATTCCGCTGGTATCCGCTGCTATGGATACCGTCTCCGAAGCTGAACTTGCAATTGCACTTGCTAGAGATGGTGGCATTGGAATTCTACACAAGAATATGAGTATAGCGGAGCAATGCGAAGAAGTTGACAAAGTAAAGCGTTCGGAAAGCGGTATGATCAGGAATCCAGTAACTCTCACTCCCGACAAAACAATCGGGGATGCACTTGAAATGATGAAGAAATATAGAGTATCGGGTATTCCTGTAATTGATCACAACGGTAAGTTAGTTGGTATTCTAACAAATCGGGATTTAAGATTTGAGCCTAATAAAAAGTTGTTAGTAAAAGATCTTATGACACAAAATAATCTGATTACTGCACCGCTCGGGACCAACCTTGAAAAAGCCGAAATAATTCTCCAAAAATTTAAAATTGAAAAGTTGCCAGTTGTAGATAAACAGGGAATTCTCAAAGGTCTGATAACTTTCAAAGATATTTTAAAAAAGAAAAAACACCCGCTGGCGTGTAAAGATCATCATGGCAGATTAAGGGTTGGAGCAGCCGTTGGGATTACACCGGATTCTATTGATCGAATAACCGCATTAATCAAAGCTGGTGTAGATGCAATTGTGATTGACACAGCTCATGGACATTCCACCGGTGTCATGAAAATGATAAAAGAGATCAGAAAAAAATTCAAATATGAACAACTAATAGCTGGAAATATAGCAACTTATGATGCGGCAATTGATTTAATAAATTGTAAGTTAGATGCTATTAAAGTCGGAATCGGCCCCGGATCAATATGTACAACAAGAGTAATTGCAGGAGTGGGCGTACCACAAATCACTGCAATTTCAGAATCATATCGAGCGGCAAAAAGGAAAGGTATTCCGGTAGTAGCAGATGGAGGTATAAAACAGACCGGTGATGTAGCAAAAGCTATTGCGGCGGGAGCAGATTCAGTAATGATTGGGGGATTATTTGCCGGCGTTGAGGAAAGTCCCGGTGAAAAAATTCTTTTTGAAGGCAGAAGCTTTAAACTATATCGTGGGATGGGTTCACTTTCTGCTATGAAAAAAGGTAGTAAAGATAGATACTTTCAGGATACTGAAGATGATATTGCTAAACTGGTGCCTGAAGGTGTTGAAGGAAGAGTTCCATTTAAGGGTCCGCTTTCTGATACAACCTATCAGTTAATTGGCGGGCTCAGAGCAGCTATGGGATATTGTGGTGTAAAAAATATTACTCAACTGAAAACTAAGGCGAAGTTTATAAAAATTACATTAGCAGGACTAAAAGAAAGTCATCCTCATGATGTGATAATTACAAAAGAAGCACCAAACTATCATTCTTAACTTTAATATAGAACATTAAAATTGTGTCACATTTTCTGGAAGGGTTAAATGTTTAAAGTCCTGGTAATTGCATACTACTATCCTCCAATGGGACTAAGCGGCGTTCAACGTACTCTAAAATTTACAAAGTATTTTAAAAAATATAACTGGGAACCTGTGGTTGTTACTACTGCTTCAACAGGATATTTTGCACATGATACTTCACTTTTGGATGAAGCTAATAAGGCAGGAATTAAAATTTTCAGAACAAGTGCAAAAGATCCAAACTCTCTGCTGGCAAAATATGGCACCATAAAACCACCTCATGAATTCATTAGAAAAATGTTAAACAGAATTAGTCAGTCATTTTATGTACCGGATAATAAAGTTTCCTGGTCTAATAAAGCGATGAAATTATGTTCTGAAATTCTTAGTAATGAAAAATTTGATTTAATTTTTGTTACAGTTCCGCCATTCTCAACTTTTACGATGGCTGCAAAACTGAAGAAAAAATTTAATCTTCCATTATTCGTTGATTACCGGGATTTATGGTTTGATAGTTATCATTCATTCTATCCTACACCTTATCATAAATACCTTAACAAGAAACAAGAATACAATGCGTTAAAAGCCGCTGACCGGATTAGCGTGACTAACCGAAAAATTAAAGAGAAAATGATCAATACATTTAAGTTTCTCACCTTTGATGATATTGTGATAATGTCACATGGTTATGATCCTGAAGATTTTGAAAATATCAAACCGGATCCAAAGCCAAACAGAAAGATGATACTAACGTATTCTGGAATTTTTTATTCACACATTACACCTAAGTATTTTCTGATGGCCTTCAAAAAACTTGTAAAGGAAAAACCTCACATCGCATCAGAAATTGAATTACATTTTGTCGGACATCTGAATAAAACCAATAAAGCATTGATCCGGAAATTAAATTTAGAAGAGTTTGTAAAAGATTTTGGTTATCTCGATCACAACGTTGCAATAAAAAAAATACTTTCAAGTGATGTATTATGGATGATGCTAGGGAAATGGAAAAACAGTGATCATATATTGCCGGGAAAATTATTCGAATACATGGGTGCAAGAAAACCATTTATTATTTCAGTTCCTGAAGGTGCCGCAAAAAGTGCTTCTGAAAGTTACGGAGCTGCCTTCATTACTGAACCAGATGATGTAGAAGGAATAAAAAATACAATTTCTGAAGTTTATCATCTTTATAATATTAATAAACTGCCTATTCCCAATGAAGAATATATTCTTAAACACAGAAGGGATTTTTTAACGGAACAACTTACAAAACAATTTCAAACGATTGTGAAAACAGGAATTGTATGAATGTAGTTTTAATAGGATCGGGTGGACGCGAACATGCCCTTGCTCAGAAAATTCATGAAAGTAAATCATTAAATAAACTTTACTGTATTCCGGGAAATCCCGGCACTAAAATTTTCTCCGAAAACAAGTCGATCAACATAACTGATAAAGATTTAATTTCAGATTTTTGTACAGAACATAAAATTGACCTTGTTGTAATAGGCCCGGAAAAACCATTGGCAGATGGATTAGCTGACTTTCTTAGATCAAAAGGAATAAAAGTATTTGGCCCTGATTCAGAAGCTGCTGCTATTGAATCACATAAATCTTTTGCTAAAAATCTAATGAATAAATATGCTATTCCTACGGCATCTTTTGTAGAGTTTATGAGTGATGAAATCGTCAATGCAAAAGCAGCAATAAGGAATATGGATTATCCGCTTGTAATAAAAGCTGATGGACTTGCTGCAGGTAAAGGTGTAATAATTTGTGAAGACTTTCATCAGGCTAAATTAACTCTTGACGAAATTTTTAATAATAAAATTTTTGGAGATGCAGGAAATAAAATAATAGTTGAAGAGTTTATGTTTGGTGAGGAAGCCTCAATTTTTGCAATCACTGATGGGCATGATTTTATCTGTCTCCCTGCTGCGCAGGATCATAAACGAGCAGGGGATAACGATACAGGTAAAAATACCGGTGGAATGGGAGCTTACGCACCGGCACCTCTGATAACAAAAAATTTACAGGATAAAATTGAATTAAAGATAATTAAACCAACAATTAAAGCTCTGTCAGAAGAAGGGAAAACTTTTATCGGATGTTTGTACGCTGGATTAATGATTACTAACAGCGGACCGAAAGTTGTTGAATTTAATTGTCGTTTTGGAGACCCTGAAACGCAAACAGTTTTACCTTTATTAGATGGGGACTTTTTAGAACTATTATACACTGCTGCTTCAGGCAAACTTGATAAGAATTGTGTCAAATATAACGGCGGTTCATCTGTTTGTGTTGTAATTGCTTCAGGCGGTTACCCTGATGAATATAAATCAGGTTATGGAATTTCTGGGCTGGTTAATCACTCAAAAAATATTTCAATTTTTCACGCAGGTACTAAAGAAGATAACGGAAAAATTATTACGGCAGGCGGACGGGTACTCGGTGTCACATCATTTATTCCGGAATTAGATCTTAAGAAAGCAAAAGATATTGCCTATGAAGCTGCGAATAAAATTCATTTTCCGGATATGTACTTCAGAAAAGATATTGCTGATAAAGCTATTAAAAAATAATGAGTCTTTGTTTTATCTATGAGTTAACACTTGTTAAGTGTTTTTATTCAGCGAAAGAAAAGTTGAATCATATTTTGCAAGATGCCCGCCGATAGCTAATAGAATAAGATTTTCAATGATCTTGGTAATCCCGACTTTTGCGCCGCCGGTTGTTCCAAAACATCCGCAATCAATATTTAATCCGCGGATTACACTGATCGTTATCATAATTATAAATATGCTCAACAATAAACTTAGTATCATCGAGTTTTCTTTTACCGAAATCCCGAAGATCAATAATATACCGCACACAAGTTCGATCCACGGAAGTATTATTGCAAACAAGTTAATAGTCAGTTCAGGCAGAAGCTGATAATTTGATATTGATTTCGCAAACGAATCGGGCATAAGTGCTTTTTCCAAACCGGCATATATGAATACAAATCCAAGCACAACTCTGATTGTAAACAATAGATATTTGTTCGCAAATAATTTCTTCATAACTATAACTCATCATAAGGATTTGATGAAGGATAACGTGCAGCTTCCCACTCTTCCCATCCGCCTACAAAGAGATAGATTTTTTTGTATCCCATTTCAAAAAGTACATCAGCAAGCATATCACTCATATCACAATCTTTGCCGTTGCAATAGATAACAAATGGTTTTGATTTTTCAATCTTTGACAATTCACTTTTAAATTCTTCAAACTGGTAAAAAGGAATATTAATTGAATTTGTAATATGATTTCTTAAATAATCTTCCCTGTTTCTGGCATCAATAAATTTTGTACCCTGCTTATAGAGTTTAAAAGCATTTTCTAAACTTATGGCAAGTGGTTTTTCAAAATCTTTAATAGTCTGTTCAGTTTGTGAATTCTTTTCTGCAAAAGTTTTTTCTTTAGTTGAATCTTTTTCATTTATTTTATCTTGATTTGCAACATCATTTTTCTTAGTAATTTTTTTGGTAGTATCTGCCAGCAAATTTGTTGACTGATCCGGAATTAGTAATGAATTAACCCATTCACGTTCTAAAGGAATTCTTTCTAATCCGATTCCATTTGGATTAAAGTGATTAAACACCAGCGCGATTAGACTGCTGAAGATTATTATTTGAAGTATATATTTTTTATTCATATAAAAATTCCGAAGTCAAAAATAAAAAACAGAGTATTAATATCAATGAAATAATTTCAGATCTTTAGTTTATCACCGGTACTTAAAACCCAAAACTTTTAATCAAGGATAGATTTTATAAAAACCTTTGTATATGTTTGTATCAGATTAACTGGGAAATAAATGTCTTTCATTCAGACCGCAAAATTCATATTCATAATTACGCTTTCGTTTGCGTTTGCATTTCTTCCTGCATCAACAATTAAATCGAAAATCCCCGAAGAGTATATTCACATAGAAAAAACAATATTAAAACCAGGGGATATAATTTTCAGAAAAGGATTAAGCTTCGTTAGTAATATGATATTACTTGCAGATGCTCATTCTGAATTTTCACACGCCGGCCTGATTTTTAATGACGGTAAAAATATTTTTGTAATTCACACAACACCGGATGAATCTGATGATGGAATTGATAAAGTAAAAATTGATTCACTTCAGGATTTTTTAAGAACAGATCGGGCAGCTTCAACCGCTGTTTACAGGCTTGTTGATACAATTCAATCCAGGTACGCTGAAAATTCTGTTAAACAGGCTAAAAAATATTTTGATAAGAAAATATTATTTGATTCAGCTTTGGATTTGAATTCATCCGATAAACTTTATTGCACAGAACTGGTCTGGAAATCGTATCTTGCAGCAGGAATTGACTTGATCAATTCAAAGTTTGATTATCTTAAAATCCCATTAAAGGAAGGTCCTTATATTTTACCCGGAACTTTGATCAATAGTCCATATTTAAAACAAATAGTACCAAACACCCAATACAAGGAGGAAGAATGAAACGTTTTTACATTTATGGTTTAGCAACAGCGCTATTAGTTTTCATATTTGCCGGATGCGGTTCGTCCGGGCCGGATGACGTAGTAAATGATTTTTTCAGATCCATTGAATCCGGTGACACCGACAAAGCAGCAGGTATGATGTCATCTCAGTTAGTATCTATGATGGGTAAAGAAAAATTATCTACTGCACTGGAAGAACAGACGAAGGAAATGAAAGAAAAGGGTGGTATTAGTAAAATTGAAATTTCGGATAAAGAAGAAAAGGAAGAATCCGTAACAATGAATGTAACTATAACATATGGAGATGGATCAACCAAAAGCGAAAAGACCAAATTGGTTCTTGAAGAAGGTGAATGGAAGATAGGGATAGCAAAGTAGTTTTAAACTCAGTTAACTTTAAAATTAAAAAGTCCAGCATTGCTGGACTTTTTTGTACCGGAGGCCGGACTCGAACCGGCACCTGGTGTAAGCCAGACTGGATTTTGAGTCCAGCGCGTCTACCAATTCCGCCACTTCGGCATTAGATTATGCTCCAAAATCGCAACTTTTACAGTACCACCAACCTATTAATTATCAAGTTTTAAGTAAGATTTGTTACAGTTTTGTTACAGTTATTACTTCAAAAAACGTGGGCAAAATTAGCAAAGAATTCGTACTTAAGCAATTAGATTTGATAAATGTTCTGGTTGGTGATTTTATATTTGTTACAGTTGAAATATCCCAAACTCAGCTAATGATTTTAAATTGTTTATAACTAAATTATTCTTCATATCGTTTTAAAAGATAAAATAATTATTTCCATAACTGAGTTGAAAATATTTTACAATTCAATCCGTTTAAATGTATTGATCTTATGTTCATTAATGTATAACTACATGTTAAATGAAAACAAAACAAGTTTTTTATAAATATTTTATAAGAATCCCCACCACTTAGTAAAACTACTTCCGTTTATTATTTTTCAGTATCAAGCCTAGCTAAACAATTATACTAATACTGAACTGAATCGAACCGATTTTTTTCTTTTTTACAGACGCATTAGTTAATAAAAATTTTGGCTGTTTTTAATATCTTCTATGGATTTCTTCAAATATTGCATTAATAATTCTTGTTCTAAAATTACTCGGTATATCAATGAACATAATTATTTGCATTAATCTGAATACCATGTTTTGTTGTCTTATATATAGTATCCAGTCGATAATAACCAAAATAATTAATGTTAATAAACAAGAAATAATGGAAAGTGGGTTTGGTCCATCAACTTTTACAAATATACCGTTGTAATTGAATATAAATTGAAATCCTATATCAAATACTAACGCTGCAATAACTGAACTAAATAATCGAACTTTAAGCCCAATGAGTGTTCTTGGATAAAAAAGAGAGATAATATATCTAAAAAGATTCAACCCATTCATAGTTGTTCTTTCGAAAAGTCTGGACTCTCGTTATTAATAATTTCATTGATCAGCTTTTTCAAATATTCTTCACGTTGCTTTTCTTTTTGAACCAACTTAATCGATAATATGGATATGGAAAAAATTGAAATTAATGGTGTAATACTAATGTAAAAGCCGAATATATAGTAAGAGAGTAAAACTAACATTAGAAATGACAAGGCAATAAAAATCCATTCTACTTTCCAAAATCTTGTTTTAAATATTTCATCATAAATGAATAATATTATTCTTTGATTTGAATACTCATTGTTTGGTGGCATAATTTCATCCTTTTTATTAGGAAACAGTTAATAGCTATTTTGTTAAAACACAACGCCATAATTATTTTTATTTAAAAGATTTCCTTGTTACAATTGACCCAAACTACTTTTTACTTTTTACAGTAGTGCCTGCCACTATGCAGACTCTTTACTTATTAAAAAGGTTAGCAAATTATTATTTTTCTTTATTCCCAAGTAATTTCATTTCTTGACTTAATGAATCAATCGCTATTCCATCAACTCGACCCCAAAAACTAATCACACTTTGTTTTGCTTGAAATATATGTGCTTCTCTTTCGGCAAATTTTTTGAGCGAATCTTCCTTCTCTTTTTGTAATGATTTGTCCATTTTCTTAAAAGCATCTATAATTCCAATTATATGATTTTGGAAATCATTGCTTCTCAAGTAGTCATAAAGCATTTCCATTTTTGTTCCTTTATCTGTTTGAGAAGCTAAAGCTGAGTATTGTTTTATCAATCCATCACGTAAAAGTGTTGTAATGATTTTCAAGTCATCGAAGCAACAAACCCAAACGCCATCCCTGAAATGTGTTTCTTTATTATCGGCGGGCATAGCTTGTGATACAATTACACAAATATCTGCTTTAACACGTCTTCCATCGTCTTTTAATTTTGAAATCCAGTCTTTACCAAATGATTGTGTTTGTTTCCTTTCATAGAGAATTACTCCGCTAGGTTGACCAACATTATTTTTAACAATATGAAGAAGATCTGCCCCAGTTACACCAGACGGAACATCTCTAATCTCGTCAATTGGGAAACTGAACTTTAGAAATTCTCGCAATTCAATTTCTTTAACTTCACCAGCAATTTTGTTTGAACCTTGTTCAAGTTTTGTTTGAGCATCTTCAAGCCGTTTGTTTAAATCCTCGATTAATTTATCACGCTTTTGAAGTTCTGTTTTGCTTTTTTCTTGTTCAGTGGTTTTTATTTTTTCTTTTTCATTTATAAGCAAGTCATTAAATTTTTTCTCAGCATCCGCCTCAATTTTGTCTTTCAATTCCGCTTTTTCTCTTTGAACTCTCGCAAGTTCACCTTTGGTTTTATTTAATTCTTTTAATTGCTCTGATTTTTGCTGTAATTCATTTTCAAGTGTCTTTAGTTGTTCTGATTTTTCTTCATCTACTTGTTGGCGAACTGATTTTTCAAGTTTTGTTTTTTCTGTCTTGAGTTTACTTTGTACTTGTTTATCAACTAGTTCGTTTAGTTTCTCTTTTTCTTTTTCTATGTCTTTTTGTGCTATCTCAATTTCTTGAAATTTTGCTTGCAGTTCCTTTTCCTTCTTTAATGATTTTTTATCATAATCCTTCTTGATTTGTTCTTCAAGTTTACTATAAACAACTTCATTGACATCAATCTCAGCTCCAAATTCTGGGCATTTAATAAAATTATCTTTTTCTGCCATATTGAAACCTTTATTTTTTACCGCTAAAGACGTTGCCGATAAGTGGCGCCCCAACACAGATACACCGACAATCCAAGCAACTATTTATTTAATAATAATATTTTTAACAGAACAGTTTTGAACAAACAATTTTATCAGATATAACAAAGCCAACAATTACTAAAATACAGAATGCGAAAACGGCATCCTCTTGATTAGTAAGTTATGTTTACGTTCTGGTTTATTTCTCATTCCAAGTTATGCCGTAAGATTCTAATTCTTTAATTGCACAAACTACGGTTAAAAAACTTGACTCTAAATGTCTCTTTAATCTTGTCATACCAGTATAAGCAAGAAACATTGATTTAAGGTCGTACTTGTGACCCAAATAAATGACCATGGCTCGACTTTCCCAACCTTTAAAACTATGAAGAGTTGTAGCTTTTATTCTTGCATCACCCATATAAAAACCTATTTTTCTTCTTCTTGTATCTTGGTTATCGTCACCAAAAGTGTGTAAGACATTCACATTATATTTTTCCAATTTTTCTGAAACTTTTTTCCCAAAGGTTAGACTATTCGTTAAAAAAGTAATATCGGGGATTGATAATAAGATAGGATCAACCGACGGTGCCATTTTTAGAATTTCTTCTTTACATATATCTTCAGATAATTCCTTTGTTGTTTGAATCCACTTAAGTTTGCAAGGGTATAGTTCCAATTCAATCTGTGGTGCTAATGGTAGGTCAATAGAATCTTTAGGGAGAAATTTTTCTGCAAAATCTCTCGCAAGTAATATTAATTTCGGTGGCATTCTATAACTTATCTTCAATTCAGCAAATCCACCACGAAACCCAGCTCCATCCATCGCTTGATCCGTCCAAGATTTTGCTGTTCCATAAATATCTTGTGTTGAATCTGCAACCAGTAACCTTTCGCCATCGGTTTTACAAAGCTTTCGAAGAATTGCCCACCAATGAGGTAAAAAATCTTGTCCCTCATCTACAAGAATTGCATCATATTTATTTACAAAATCATTTGGATGTTTAGATAGTATTTCATCGACTAATGCAGGTAATTCATTTGTCAAAACATCATTTGTTAAATTATCGCTTGAAAAACTTGGGTCAAGAAATACATCCTCTAAATCAAAATTATTTTTCCAAAGTTTTTTATATTCTTTTTCAAAACCACTTTCCAAACAAATTCTTTTACATAAAAAATGAAAGTTCAACCACGTTATGTCTTCACGAGTGTTTGCTTTCCCGTGCGGGTAGCGTACTGCTATGTCCATTAAATAATGAAGCAAAGTAATATTGAATGTTACTACAAGAACTTTTTTGCCTTCTGAAATTAATTGAGATGCTCTAGCTCCAAGCACTAATGATTTTCCAGAACCAGCAGGTCCCTTAATCCTTCGATAACCAGTTTTGGTTCTTGCATCATTTCCGACAACATATTTTCTTTGTTCCTTGTCTAAATCTTTTTCAACTGATATTCTTTGGGTTGAAGCAAAATCAGGTTCAATCAGCCAATTTTTTAAATCTTTCGCTAGGTTTTGGCTCATATATTTAGAGGAAGAATATGCAGCTGCAGAAAATACTTTTTTAATATTATTCCCCTCAAATGTTTGTCGCCCAACCAATGGATAATAATTTTCATAATGATCCATTTTTCTGTAGGTGCGAGAAAGATTAAATAGTTCTTTTAACTTTTTTTCATCAGCAAACGGGAATATTACACCAGCCGTTATAACTGCATATCCGGCTTTGTTATCAATCCTCGGACAATATAAATCGAAAATTTCTTGTTTGTATCTGTATATTTTTTCTATAGGGTTTTCTTTTTGTAATGAGAAGTGTTTCCCATTTTTTGATGCCCAGAGTTCAGGGGCGGTATCATTTTTTTCTTTTATATAATATTTAAGGGAATTTAAATCCCAGTCTTTTATCTCATATACTGCAATACCAACTTTGGGGTTTAATAATACTAAGTCAGGTCGTAATCCATTTAGATGAGGCTGGATATATATATCCCAAGTATCAGGTAAGTGTTTGTGAAAAAATTTAATAGCAGCCTTTTCACCAGGTTCTAATTTAGTTCTAAGATTTTCTAATTCTTCAAATGGTGGAGAAAAAAATCTTTTCATATTCAATTACCTTTGATTCAACATAACGACTTTGTTAAAATCTGCAGCCCAAATCAAGAATTTAGATTTGAACACAACAGCCGATGATTTTAAAAAAAAATTATTTTACAGAACACATTGAACAAAATAGTCAAAACTTAACGACTGCAATTAATTTTATAGAAAGCCGATTGTGAAAGAAGCAGTCAGCTTGAGTCCAAAATGATGGCGTTGCCATCAAGTTTTTATTTAATGACAATTTTCGATACATATTCTGTAAACCTTTTTTTCAAACCAAATTCCTCATTTCCCAAAGTAAAATTTACCTTGTGATTAGCAGTTGCTGGTTATATAGCATTTCTAATAAAATTGTTTATCTAATTCTTGCATTATAATAACTGTGTATAAAACAACTCTTTTAGCATCATCCAAAACAATTGTTTCTCTTTCCTTTAGCCCATAGTGCTCTTGTCTCTGAACAAGTTCATTTAACATATCCCAAAATTCATAAAGCTTTTCAAGAAGTTTTATTATTGTATCACTACTTGTAGGCTTCCTATTATTTATTAATGCTTTAACTCTATTTTTAGTTTTATCTTTTTCTGGACAATCTTTGTGCAAATGATGCCTTGCAATTAATATTTCCAAGAATTCTTGTAATGCTTCTCTGCAAAGATGACCAACTGTTGATATGTTTATTTCAGTATTTGTAGACCATAATAATTTTTCGGATTCTTTCCATTTGAGAAAAGCACTTTTATATCTTTGTTCAAATGACGGAATGTTTATAAAACTTAGAATTTCTTTTTGTATTCTCTGAATTGGATTTATACTTTTATCCTTTATGAATTCATAATATTGAAAACCAAGTGACGTTAAGGTGAAGGAAAATTCTGTATATGGGCTATTTGAATTATAAATCTTAATAAGTCCAGAACTATCAAGAATTCTTAAATCGACAATCACAACATCAGTCATACCACTACTAAAACCAGGATGTAACATTGAATCTGAAGTCATATCGTGTGTAACCATAAAATCCGTTCTTTTACTCGGTATTACATTTCTGTGAGCATCAACCAATTGGCATAATAAATTTATTTGCTCTTCTTCAAGTGTTGGAAAATCTTTTTGCAATGGAACATTTTCTGATGTTTTTAATCTATCATTATGGTTATCAACTTCTATCTTGAGTTTATCTAAACATACATTCTTCACAACAAATAATTTATGTTCAATATTTGCCTGAGATTGTGTTATAATAGAACTTCCCATTGTATGCCCATACGATAACATAGCAGATTGAACTCCATTTTTTTCGCTTTCAATCCGCCTAGCAATAACTCTTGTCAATAAACTTTTAATTTCAATTTCATCTTCATCAGTTATTAAAACATTCCCAAAAGATTCAATTATTGAATCAATCCAAATGTTTAAATATTCCTTAAACTGATTTTGTTTGACTTCAGCTCTTTCATTAAGTGATATACCAGAGTTAAAAGAGTTATTTCTAGCAAACTTTTTATCTAGTTCATTTAACTCATTTGAATGACGTTTTTCAACCTCAAATCTTTTCGTATTAAAGATTCTTTCAAACTTATTTCTATTAAAATTATTACTCATTTGCTTAAGCTATATAAT
>JAEXTA010000188.1 GCA_023453665.1 Bacteroidota bacterium
AAATCGACGTGTCCGGGAGTATCAATAATATTTATCTGATGATCTTTCCAGAAACAAGTTGTAGCAGCACTGGTAATTGTAATTCCTCGTTCTTTTTCCTGTTCCATCCAATCCATTGTTGCTGCACCATCGTGTACTTCACCCAATCGATGTAATTTACCGGTGTAAAACAATATTCTTTCGGTAGTCGTTGTTTTACCGGCATCGATATGGGCCATGATACCGATGTTTCTTACTTTATCTATGTTATGCTTAATTGCCATCCGTTCCTTAATTTATCAAATCTGATTATTGGTCATCACCATTTAAAGTGAGCAAAGGCTTTATTAGCTTCAGCCATTTTATGTGTATCATCTTTTTTCTTCACGGCGGAACCTTCACCGTTTGAAGCTGCAATCAGTTCAGATGCAAGTTTCATCGGCATTGATTTCTCATTTCTTCCACGTGAATATGTTTTTATCCATCTCATTGCTAAAGCAGATCGTCTTTCAGGACGCACTTCAGTTGGAACCTGGTAGGTAGCTCCACCAACTCTTCTGCTTCTTACTTCGATCATCGGTTGAGTGTTATTGATCGCTTTTCTGAATACTTCCAGCCCTGATTTTTTAGTTCTTTCTTCAATAATGTCAAATGCACTGTAAACTACTTCGCGTGCTTTGGATTTTTTACCATCATACATGATTGAGTTGATAAATTTTGAAACCAAAACATCGTTGAACTTTGGATCTGGTTTTAAGTATTTTTTGTCTGATCTTTTCTTTCTCATAACTATTATTTAGCCTTTGGTTTTTTAGCGCCGTATTTAGAGCGACCTTTTTTTCTGTCTTCAACACCGCTTGTATCTAGCGTTCCTCTGATAATATGATATCTTACTCCAGGTAAATCTTTAATCCTGCCGCCTCTTATCAGTACAATCGAGTGTTCCTGCAAATTATGTCCTTCACCCGGGATGTATGCAGTAACTTCCTGACTGTTAGTAAGTCTAACTCTGGCAACTTTTCTTAAAGCTGAATTAGGCTTTTTGGGCGTTGTAGTATAGACTCTTGTACAAACTCCTCTTTTTTGAGGACAAGCATCCAAAGCCGGAGCTTTCTTTTTTGCAAGAATCTGCACCCTCCCTTTTCTAACTAACTGATTTATTGTCGGCACAATCTTCTCCTGATCTGGTCAAGTATAAAAAATTTCAGACTTCAAATATAGTCTATACCTAAAAATGAGTCAAGAAATTCATTTTATTTTTTAATATTTTTATTTTCAAAAGCACTTAACCGGCTTCAACGGTTTCTTCTTTTTCGCTTACTACCGGCGTTTCAGTTTTAAGCAGGATATTTGCATATTTTTTCAATCCTGTGCCTGCCGGAATTAAGTGTCCCATTACAACATTTTCCTTCAAACCAAGTAGCATATCAACTTTTGCCTCTGTTGCGGCATTCGCCAATACTTTTGTGGTCTCCTGGAAAGATGCTGCTGAGATAAAGCTTTCTGTGGACAGCGCTGCCTGAGTGATACCAAGCAACATATGTTCAAAAGTAGCTGGTTCAGCATCGCGTGAAATAATCGGCTTTTTACCTTTCTTTTTCAGATCTGAATTAATTTCACGGATTTTGTTCTTAGCTACCAGTTGTCCGTCTTTATATTTCGAATCACCTTTATCTTCAATGCATGACATTGTAGATATTTTATTGTTCTCTTCGATGAATTCATTTCTATCAACCAAATCTTCTTCAAGGAATCTTGTATCGCCTGGTGAAACTATTTTGATCTTTTGCAACATCTGACGAACAATTACTTCGATATGTTTATCATTAATCTTTACACCCTGAAGACGATAAACATCCTGAATTTCATTAACAAGATATTCCTGTACAGCACTTGTACCTTTAATCTTGAGAATGTCATGTGGATTTATTGGTCCATCCGTTATTTTTTCACCGGCCGGAATTTCATCATTCTCCTGAACAAGGATATGTTTACCTAATGGCACATTATATTTTTTCTCATCTGAACCATCCGTAGCAACAACTAAAATTTCCCGTGAGCCTTTCTTTCTTGCGCCGAATTTGACGAAACCTTCAATCTCAGAAACAATTGCAGGTTCCTGTGGACTTCTTGCTTCAAACAATTCGGTTACTCTTGGAAGACCGCCGGTTATATCCCTGCTTTTGGATGCTTGTTTTGAAATCTTTGCGAGAATTGTTCCGGCAGAAACTGTTTCTCCTTCATCAACACTCAAATAAGACCTTGTAGGCAAGTTGAATGATTTTTTTGTACCATCTTCACTTTCTATAAGAATACTTGGAGTAAGATTTTTATCTTTTGATTCCATCACAACTTTCTGAACGTGACCTGTTTGTTCATCGGTAAGCTGATGAAGTGTTGAGCCATCATTCAGATCAACATATTTAACTCGTCCGGCAATATCCGAAAGTATTACTGAGTTGTACGGATCGTGTGTGTATAACGGTGTGCGTTTTTTAATTCTGTCACCGTCATTTACAACAAGTTCAGAACCATAAGGCACATCATATTTTTTTATTTGTCTGTTATTATCATCATAAATTCCAAGAACACCTCTGCGGCCTGTTACAACTTTTACAGAGCCAAGGAAATCTGATTTTTCTACATAAGTTATTCTTTCAAATCTTACTGTTCCTTCAATAGCCGATTCAACCTGTGACTGACTTGCAATACGTGATGAAGTTCCACCAAGATGGAATGTTCGAAGTGTTAACTGAGTACCGGGTTCACCGATTGATTGTGCAGCAACTATTCCTACTGCCTCACCAATTTCAACAATTTTTCCGTTTGTAAGATTTCGACCATAACACTTTGCGCATACACCACGTTTTGATTCACAAGTAAGTACAGTTCTTATATAGACTGATTCAATACTTGCATCCTCTATCTTTTCAGCAATATCTTCAGTGATCATATTGCCGGCTTCAATAATTATTTCATCTGTTCTTGGATCATAAACATCTTCCTGTGCTGTTCTACCGGTGATACGTTCTGCAAGTGGTTCTCTTTCTTGTTCAACATCTTTAAGTGCGGTGATTTCGATACCAAGGATGGTTCCGCAGTCTTCTTCAGATATAATTACGTCCTGAGCAACGTCAACCAATCTTCTTGTGAGGTAACCAGCATCAGCAGTTTTTAATGCTGTATCTGCCAGACCTTTTCTTGCACCGTGTGTAGAAATGAAGTATTCAAGAACTGTAAGTCCTTCTTTAAAGTTTGCAACAATCGGGTTTTCAATAATTTCACCAGCCTGACCTGAAAGAGTCTTCTGTGGTTTCATCATAAGACCTCTCATCCCGGCAAGCTGCCTTACCTGTTCCTGCGAACCTCTTGCACCCGAATCAACCATCATATGTAATGAATTAAACCCATTATTGTGAAAACGGATTTTATCCATTAATGCTCTTGCAACATCATTTGTTGTATGTGTCCAGACGTCAATAATTTTATTATAACGTTCAGCATCTGTAATTACACCTTGTTCGTGTTCATTAAGTATTGCTTCAACTTTTTTATTTGCTTTATTAATCAGGTTAACTTTTTCTTCCGGAATAATCATGTCAGCATAACTAACCGACAAACCACCTGCGGTTGCGTATCTGAATCCAGTGTCTTTAAGATCATCAAGGAATTTTGCTGTTACTTTATTTCCCATCTTTAAAAACATCTGTCCGATAAATCCGCCGAAAGTTTTCTTAACAAGCAATTGATTAAAGAAGCCCATTTCTTTTGGTACTATCTGATTGAACAATACTCGTCCAACTGTAGTCTCAATCACTTCACCATTAATCTTAACTTTAATTTTTGCATGAAGACCAACTATCTTTGAATTGTATGCAATTATAACTTCATCAGGTGAACTGAATAACATCCCTTCACCCTTTTCACCATCTTTTAATTTGGTGAGATAATAACATCCGAGGACTATATCCTGTGTTGGAACAACAATCGGACTTCCGTTTTGTGGTGAAAGAATATTATGACTGCTAAGCATTAATAATGATGCTTCAAGCTGTGCTTCAAATGATAATGGAACGTGAACAGCCATCTGGTCGCCGTCAAAGTCAGCGTTAAATGCAGTACATACCATCGGGTGTAATTGAATAGCTCTGCCATCAATTAGTATTGGCTGAAAAGCCTGGATACCAAGCCTGTGTAATGTTGGGGCACGGTTAAGTAGTACCGGGTGACCTTCAATTATCTTTGCGAGTATTTCCCAAATAATCGGATCTTTTCTGTCAACAACTTTTCTTGCACTCTTTACAGTTTTGTTGTGCCCTCTTTCAATCAGTTTACGGATAATAAATGGTTTGAATAACTCTACTGCCATATCTTTTGGTAAACCACATTGATGAAGTTTTAATTCAGGTCCAACAACAATTACTGAACGACCTGAATAGTCAACTCTTTTTCCCAACAGATTTTGTCTGAACCTTCCCTGTTTACCTTTAAGCATATCACTTAAGGATTTTAAAGGACGGTTATTATCACTTCTTACAGCGCTGCCTCTTCTTGAATTATCGAAGAGAGCATCAACTGATTCCTGCAACATTCTTTTTTCGTTACGAAGAATTACTTCCGGAGCTTTAATATCAATTAATCTTTTTAAACGATTATTCCTGATGATCACTCTTCTGTACAGATCGTTAAGATCGCTTGTTGCAAATCTTCCGCCTTCGAGTGGAACAAGTGGTCTTAATTCCGGAGGTATAACTGGAATGTAACTTAATACCATCCAATCAGGTCTGTTTGGAACTTTACCTTCTTCTTCCTTAAATGCTTCAAGCACTCTTAATCTTTTAAGAAGGTCAGCTTTTTTCTGTTGTGATGTTTCAACTTTTAATTGATCACGTAATTCTTTTGAAAGTTTTTCAACATCTGTATTACGCAAAATGTCTTTTACCGCATCGCCGCCGATTTTTGCTACGAATTTTTTGGGATCGGTGTCATCAAGTTTTTCATTTCCCGCAGGTAGTGAATTTAGAACTTCAAAATACTGATCCTCTGAAATAAGATCGCGTTTGCTTAAACCAGTCGGACCCGGATTTATAACAACATACGATTCGTAATAAATTATTTTTTCAAGTTCTTTTAAGCTTACACCAATGATGTTTCCTATCTTTGATGGCTGCGCCCTGAAGAACCATATGTGCACAACCGGAACTGCGAGACCTATGTGTCCCATTCTCTCACGGCGAACACTTTTTTGTGTTACTTCAACACCGCATCTGTCGCATATGATCCCTTTGTAACGGATACGTTTATACTTACCGCAAAAACATTCCCAGTCGCGTGTAGGACCAAAAATTTTCTCGCAGAACAATCCGTCTTTTTCAGGTCTGAAAGAACGGTAATTTATTGTCTCAGGTTTTGTTACTTCACCATAAGATCTCGATAATATATCATCAGGGCTTGCCAGGCTTATTGTAATGCTGGCAATATCTTTCATTGCATTTTCTTGAACTCTATAAGGCATTTTCTATTCTCCTAATTTCTGTGTGAAAAATGTTCAACTGTTAATTAATTTTTATATCGAGCCCAAGACCCTGTAACTCTTTAATTAATACATTGAACGATTCAGGAATATTTGGTTCCTGTAAGTTTTCACCCTTAACAATAGACTCATAAATTTTTGCTCTTCCGGCAACGTCATCGCTTTTTACTGTAAGGATTTCCTGAAGTATGTGCGAAGCACCGTAACCTTCAAGCGCCCAAACTTCCATTTCTCCAAAACGCTGACCACCGAATTGTGCTTTACCACCAAGCGGCTGCTGAGTTATGAGAGAGTATGGCCCAATTGACCTTGCATGAATTTTATCATCAACAAGATGGCTTAGTTTAAGCATATAGATATATCCGCATGTAACTTTCTGATGGAATGGATCTCCCGATCTTCCATCAAGAAGTGTTGTTTTACTTCCTTTCTCTAAACCAGCTTTCTCAAGCCATTCATCAACGTCTTCCATCTTAGCACCATCAAAAATCGGCGTTGAGAATTTTACGCCAAGCATTTTACCAGCCCAGCCTAATGCAGTTTCATATAGCTGTCCCAGGTTCATACGTGAAGGCACACCGAGAGGATTAAGAATAATATCCACAGGTGTTCCATCAGGTAAGAATGGCATATCTTCAGCAGGAACTATTTTTGCAACAACACCTTTGTTACCGTGTCTTCCTGCCATTTTATCACCGACAGAAAGTTTTCTTTTCTTTGCAACATATACCTTTGCGAGTTGAACAATTCCTGGTGGTAGTTCATCGCCGCCAGCAATTTTAACTTTTTCACGTTTGAAGTCTTCTTCAACTTCTGAAACAACATCAAAATAATTTTTAAATAGCTGTTTGATCAGGTTGTTTGTTTTCTTTGCTTCAAACCACTCTAATGTGTAGTCAAGCTTTGTAACATCATCAAGTTGTGAGAATGTTGTTTCTTTAATTGTTGTACCACTGCGGATAACAACACTTCCATCAAGATCTCTTATTCCTGTTGTTGTTAAGCCGTCAGTTATCTTAGTTAATTTTTCAATCAGCTTTTCATAAACATTTGTAAGATTCTGTTTATGCTGATTTTCAAGATTGTCTAAAACTTTCTTTTCAGTTTTTTTAGCGTCACCATCTCTTTTCTTTCTGCTGAAAAGTCTGGTTTTAATTACAGTACCTTTTATTCCCGGAGGCGCCTTAAGGGAAGCATCTTTCACGTCACCTGCTTTATCTCCGAATATTGCTCTTAGTAATTTTTCTTCAGGTGTAGGATCGGTTTCACCTTTTGGTGTAATTTTTCCGATAAGAATATCATTCTCTTTTACTTCCGCACCTTCTCTTACAATTCCATATTCATCAAGATTTTTTACTGCTTCTTCACTTACGTTTGGAATTTCACGGGTAAGTTCTTCTTCACCGCGTTTTGTTTCTCTAACCTGTAATTCAAATTCTTCAATGTGAATGGATGTGTATACATCTTCACTTACTACTCTTTCACTGATAATGATAGCATCTTCAAAATTGTAACCTCGCCATGGCATAAATGCAACAAGCACGTTTCTTCCGAGTGCAAGTTCTCCGTTATCTGTTGAAGTACCATCAGCAAGTACGTCACCTTCAACTACACGCTGACCTTGTTTTACAATCGGTCTTTGATTAACGCATGTCTCCTGGTTAGTACCGCTAAATTTGGTTAATCTGTATGTTACTCTTCTCACATCGTTGAAACTTGTTAAAGCTTCAGCGCTGTTTGGATTAATATCGTATTTAACTATTATTACATTTGCATCAACGAATTCCACAACACCGCTGTCTTCTGCAAGAATAACTGCTCGTGAATCTGTGGCAAGTTTCTTTTCCATGCCTGTACCAACTATAGGTGCTTCAGGTCTTAACAAAGGAACTGCCTGGCGTTGCATGTTTGAACCCATCAATGCTCTGTTAGCATCATCATGCTCAAGGAATGGAATTAAGGCTGCGGCTGTACTTACAATCTGTGCAGGAGCCACATCCATAAATTGAATATGATCAGGTGTGACAATCGGAAATTCACCTTTGAATCTTGACTTGACTCTTTCATTAACAAATTTTGATTGTTCTGTTAATGGTGCATTTGCCTGTGCGATGGTAAAATTATCTTCCTGTTCTGCTGTCAGATAATGCACTTCATCCAACACTTTTCCGCGCTGAACTTTTCTATATGGAGTTTCAAGAAAACCATAACGATTTACACGGGCATAAATTGTTAGTGATGAAATCAAACCGATGTTTGGTCCTTCAGGAGTTTCAATAGGACATAAGCGTCCGTAATGTGTATAATGAACGTCTCTTACTTCAAATCCAGCACGTTCTCTTGTTAATCCACCAGGACCTAATGCTGACATTCTTCTCTTATGAGTCATTTCAGCAAGCGGATTTGTTTGATCCATAAACTGGCTAAGCTGATTTGTTCCGAAGAAAGCATTAATCACACTACTTATGGTTCTTGCATTAACAAGATCCTGCGGTGTAAAGTTTTCGCTATCACGCATGTTCATACGTTCTTTGATTGTACGAGCCATACGTGCCATACCAATATTAAACTGCTGAGCAAGCTGTTCACCAACTGTACGTATTCTTCTGTTACCTAAGTGATCAATATCATCGACACTTTCAACACCGGCTCTTAGTTTGATGATATATTTCATTATTGAAATTATATCTTCAACAGTAAGGATTGTTGTAGTTTCAGGAATGTCAAGTTTTAACTTGTCATTCATTCTGTGTCTGCCGACATCGCCGAGATCATAACGTTTATCATTAAAGAAAAGTTTTTCGATCAATGCTTCGGCAGTTTCAATATCCGGTGCTTCACCAGATCTTAACTGGCGGTAAATTGCGTATAGAGCTTCCTCACGCGTATGTGAAGTGTCTTTTTTAAGAGTGTTAACAATTAAATCATTGTCAGGACCAGCATCTGATTTAATTATTTTGAGAGTTTCAACTTCAGCTTCATTCAGTCTTTCAACATCTTCTTCAGTAAGCACACTATCTTTGGTTAAAAAGATTTCACCTGTTGACATATCGAATACATCACTTGCTATTGTTCTGCCGATGTACTCCTCAATTTTTACTTTTCTTACTTTTATTTCTTCAACGAGATCGAAGAGATTTAATATTTCTTCATCCGAAGCAAAGTTCAATGCACGAAGTAATGTTGTTGCGGGGAATTTTTTTCTTCTGTCAATGTAAACGTACATCACATAATTAATATCGGTAGCAAATTCTACCCAGGAACCTCTTAACGGAATAATCCTTGCAGAATATATGGGCGTACCATTCGGATGAACCGTTTGACTAAATGCAACACCTGGCGACCTGTGCAATTGGGATACTACAACTCTTTCAGCTCCGTTAATAATAAATGTTCCTTTGTTGGTCATAAATGGAAGGTTGCCGAGGTACACTTCCTGCTCAACTGTATTAACAAATTCTTCTGTCTCGGGATCTTTTGTTGAAAGTCGAAGTTTTCCTTTAAGCGGTGTTGCAAAGGTTAACCCACGTTCAAGGCATTCAAGCACTGAGTAACGTGGTTTTTCAACATAATATTCTATAAAGTCTAATCTATAATTTTCCTTATTATCGAATATTGGAAAATTGCCTGTGAAGACAGCTTGCAGCCCTTTATTCTCTCTATTATCAGGTGAAATTTTAAGCTGAACAAAGTCTTCAAAAGAATCAGTTTGAATGCTCAACAAGTCGGGTGCGGTGATTACTGAAGGGATTTTACCGAAGGAAACTCTTTGATTATTCAATTATAAACCTCCAATTTTTTAACAAATTCTATCTTTTCTAAAGGTATTCAATCAATCTCATAAACATAAAAAGCGATAAGACGGACTATTCCGACTTATCACTTTTATAATTCGTAAATCTAAACGTAATTCTGTTTACTTTATTTCTACTGTAGCACCAGCTTCTTCAAACTCTTTTTTGAGTTTTTCAGATTCGTCTTTCGAGATTCCTTCTTTTACTGGTTTTGGCGCTGTATCAACAAGGTCTTTAGCTTCTTTTAAGCCTAAACCGGTGTGAGCTCTTACAACCTTAATAACATTGATTTTTTTATCGCCAGCAGAAACAAGGATAACATCAAATTCGGTTTTTTCTTCAACAGGGGCACCACCTGCAACAGGGGCCGCTCCACCAGCCATTACAACTGGGGCTGCTGCAGTTACACCAAATTCATCTTCAAGTGCTTTTTTAAGTTCAGCAGCTTCAAGAAGTGACATACCTTTGATTAAATCGAGGGCTTGAGCAACTTTTTCTGACATTTTATTTTTCTCCTAATATTTATTCAAAATTTTTACGCTGCTTTTTTCTTAGAAATCTCATCAACTACACTTACAAGATCTCTCATAACAGCGTTTATAGCTCCAACAACACCCGAAATTGGTGAGTTTAAGCTTCCCATAATTCCTGCAATAATTTCAGTTTTACTTGGAAGGTTTGCTAATTGATTTAGCTGGCTGCCATTATAATACTGGTTTTCGATATAGCAGGCTTTTAGTGCTAATTTTTGTTTGGCGTCAAAGTACTTTTTGATAATTTTTGCAGGAGCTACGGGGTTATGAGAAGCAAATGCATAACCTGTCATTCCTACTAAATGATCACCAAGCTTTTCATACTTTTCTGTTTCAGTTATAGCTCGCTGAAACAAAGTATTTTTTATCACTTTGTAATTAACGCCTTCCTTTCGGAAATCATTTCTAATCTGGTTAATGTCTTCTACAGTTATCCCTGAATAATCAGTAAGATAAACTGCTGAAGCATTATTTATCATCTCTTTTATTTCAGAAATGATTTCAGATTTTTCTGTTTTATTCATCTTTCTCCTTTTACAGAGTTTTTGTTTTTTAATCTGTTAGAAGCATTAACAGAGTGCGTAAACTTTTTAAAGCGCTACTTCTTCTTTAGAAATTCTAAGTCCTGGACCCATTGTGCTCGACAAGTATAAACTTTTGATATACTGTCCTTTGGCAGATGAGGGTTTCAATTTTACTATAGTATTTAAGAAAGCGCGTGTATTTTCAGCTAATTTTTCAGCATCAAAATTTAATTTGCCTAAAGAAGTATGAACGATACCTGCTTTTTCAACACGGAATTCAATTTTTCCCGCTTTTACTTCTTTAACAGCTTTTGCAACGTCCATCGTTACAGTTCCACTTTTAGGATTTGGCATTAGTCCTTTTGGGCCTAAAACTTTTCCAAGTTTTCCTAATTCGCCCATTGAATCGGGTGTAGCAATCACTACATCAACATCAGCCCAACCGCCTTTAATCTTTTCCAGATAATCTTCAAAACCTGCAAAATCAGCTCCGGCATCAAGGGCTTCCTGAGCTTTTGCACCTTTTGCTATCACCAAAACTTTTACTTCTTTTCCAGTTCCATTAGGAAGTGATACTGTTCCTCTGACCATTTGGTCAGCATGTCTAGGATCAACACCTAAACGAATTGAACAATCAAGTGATTCAACAAATTTTACCTTTGAGCTATCTTTCAGGATTTTTATTGCATCAACAATCAAATATTCTTTTGATGTATCAACAGTTTTTTCAATTTCTTTATTTCTTTTTGTTTTTTGCATTTTTTCACCAATAGATTTCGAAAATTAATCCTCGACTGTAAGTCCCATACTACGCGCAGTACCCGCAACCATGCTCATTGCATGGTCTATATCAAAAGCATTCAAGTCAGGCATTTTCATTTGAGCAATTTCTTTAACCTGAGCTTTTGTTACTTTTCCAATTTTATTTCTATTCGATTCAGCGGAGCCTTTTTCAACTTTTGCCGCTTTTTTCAGTAATACAGCTGCAGGTGGAGTTTTTGTAATAAATGTAAATGATTTATCGGAGTAAACAGTTATCACTACCGGAATTATTAAACCATCTTTATCAGATGTGCGGGCATTAAACTGTTTACAAAACTCCATGATATTAACGCCTTTTTGACCAAGTGCAGGACCTACCGGAGGTGATGGATTAGCTTTACCTGCAGGAATCTGGAGTTTGATAAAACCGCTAATTTTCTTTGCCATAATACTACCTATTCAATAAAAATTATTATTATTTCTCTAATTCTGCCTGAACAAAATCGATCTCAACGGGAGTTTTTCTTCCAAAAATCGAGACTAATACTTTGATCTTCATTTTCTCTTCATTAACCTCTTGAACAGTTGCACTGAAGTTATTGAAGGGCCCGTCAATTATTTTTACTATATCACCATTCCTGAAAATGGTTTCTATTCTTTCGCCACTTTCATCCTGCGTGATTCTTCCGACTATTCTCTTTACTTCTTCAGGTTGAAGTGGGTTCGGGTTGTTTCTTGTTCCCAAAAAACCCATAACCGATTGAGTATTTAGGATAAATTCTTTAACCTGGTTATCAAGATCAGCTTGAACTAATATATATCCGGGGAAGAAATTTTTTGTTTTGCTCTTCTTTTTTCCATCTTTGACCTCGAATACTTTTTCAGTAGGTACGAGTATTTCCTGAATTTTAGCTTTAAGCTGCTCATTTTCAGCCATCTCAGATTCTAAAACACTTTTTACTTTGTTTTCATGACCTGAGAACGTTCTAACTACATACCATTTATAATCCATAAGATTTGATGCCTAATAAATACCTTTAATAACTTGATTAATTATCATGTCGATAACATAAGTAAAAGCGGCAATTACAAGGCAAACAACAATTACAATCATAGTTGATTCTTTAAGTTCTGCTTTAGTTGGCCAGGTAACTTTCTTCATTTCTTTTACAATATCTTCAAAGAACTTTATTATTTTTTCTTTCATATTTGTTCTTTCAACTGTTTAGTATGCACGTCAGGAGGGACTCGAACCCCCAACCTGCGGTTTTGGAGACCGCTGCTCTAGCCAATTGAGCTACTGACGTAGCTTAAAATCACTTAGTTTCCTTATGAATTGTGTGTTTTTTATCCCAACGACAATATTTCTTAAATTCAACTCTGCCGGCATGCAGTCTTTTATTTTTTGTTGTGGTGTAATTTCTTCTTTTACACTCTGTACATTCAAGGGTTATAATGTCTCTCATAGCACTAATCTCTTATTTGTTTGAGCTGACGACCGGGATTGAACCGGTGACCTCATCCTTACCAAGGATGTGCTCTACCAACTGAGCTACGTCAGCAATAATGTTATTTATTGCTTGAGCGGGAGACGGGACTCGAACCCGCGACCAACAGCTTGGAAGGCTGTGACTCTAGCCAACTGAGTTACTCCCGCAATAATTACAGAAATTCAAATTGAAATTTGGGTTGAACAAGAACTAATAAAGATGACTTGTACCAAGATCATATTTCCCCAAAATTTCAAAACACTGTGGGCGGCGAGGGATTCGAACCCCCAAAGGCGTCAGCCAACGGATTTACAGTCCGCCCCGGCTCTCCAACTCCGGCGTCCGCCCGGATTAATAAACGAGCAACAAATATATTTGTTCTGAAATAAAAATGCAAATAAAATAATGCCAGAATATTATGATTTCTTTAATTATTCAATAAAAAAATTTTTATTGATAATAATTGAAGGCGTTAATGTTTCCAAAGTTCCCGATCAAGACTTCTGTATTGTATTGCCTCACTTATATGCTGAGGATGGATATTCTCTGAATTGTCTAAATCTGCAATTGTCCTGCTAACCTTCAATATTCTATCATATGCTCTTGCAGACAAACCTAATTTGGTCATGGCCAATTTCAGTAATTCAGCACCGGCATTATCAAGCCTGCAAAATTGTCTTACTTCCTTAGTTCCCATATCGCCATTATTATAAATGTTTGGAAGCTCATTAAATCTCTTCAGTTGTATCTCTCTTGCTTTAATAACTCTTTCTCTTATTCTTGCTGAATTTTCACTAATACTTTCAGATGAAAGTTCTTTGTATTTAACTGCCGGAACTTCAATGTGAATATCTATTCTATCCAACAAAGGTCCTGAAATTTTTGACATATATTTTTGAATGATCGGTGGTGAACAGGTACACTCTTTTGCCGGATCCGTAAAAAATCCACATGGACACGGGTTCATTGCTGAGGCTAACATAAAATTTGCAGGAAATTCTAAAGATAGTTTAGAACGGCTTACTGTGACTTTGGAGTCTTCTAATGGTTGACGTAATACTTCAAGAACATTCTTTTTGAACTCAGGAAGCTCATCAAGAAAAAGTACACCATGATGTGCAAAGGAAACTTCACCGGGTCTGGGAAAAGAACCACCACCCACTAAGGCTGCATCTGAAACTGTGTGATGAGGATTTCTGAATGGTCTTTCAGTAACCAGCGCTTTTTCTTTTGCAAGTATTCCAGCAACCGAATGTATTTTCGTAGTCTCAAGTGCTTCATCAAATGAGAGCGGTGGAAGTATTGACGGAAGCCTTTTGGCCAGCATTGTTTTTCCAGAGCCGGGCGGACCAATCATCAAAATATTATGACTGCCGGCTGCTGCAACTTCAAGCGCACGTTTTACGTTTTCCTGACCTTTTACATCAGAGAAATCAAGACTATAAATATTTATTTGTGAAAACAACTCTTTTGTACTTACAATGATTCGTTCTTTTTCAATTTCACCGCGTACAAACTGAACTACTTCATTGAGACTTTTCATTCCATATACTTCCAAACCTTCAACGATTGCTGCCTCTTGAGCTGATTCTATCGGAACAATAATTCTTTTGAATAATTTTTTTTTAGCCTCAACAGCAATTGGCAACACACCTTTAACAGGTCTTAAATTTCCGTCAAGGGATAATTCCCCAAGAAAGATTGTTTTATCTATTTCCTCTGAATTTATTTCCCCAATAGCTGCTAAAATTCCTATTGCAATTGGCAGATCAAATGAACTGCCTTCTTTTCTGATATCTGCAGGTGCGAGATTTATTGTAACTTTTTTTAACGGGAATTCCATTCCAGAATTTTTTATAGCAGCAGTTACTCTTTCTCTGCTTTCCTTAACAGCATTATCCGGCAATCCGACTATTATAAAATTTGGAATTTGTTTTTCAACATGTGTTTCTACTTCAAGAATGTAAGCATCAATTCCATATGTAGCACTTGAATAAATTTTTGACAGCATCAAAAATGCCTGTAGTTATTAAAGAGAATTATTTAATGGAAAGAAAAGAAAGTCCCGAACACTATTTAGCTAAGATCATTTTTCTTGTTTGTGAAAAAGATGGTGTTTGCACTTTATATAAATAAATCCCTGAAGGTAATTCGGTGCCATCAAAATTAAATCTGTGCTGACCTTTTTCAAGTAACCCTTTATGTAAGGTCATTATTTCTCTGCCTTCAAGACTATAAATATTAATTTCAACTTCTGTTGGTTCGGTAATTTCTAATATTATACTTGTTTTGGGATTAAACGGGTTAGGAAAATTTTGTTCTACAATAACAGGATCATCTATTTTTCCCTGACCTACTTTTACAGTTGACGAATAAACTACACTTCCATCCTTATTAATCTGTTTGATTCTGTAATAAATAATTCCTGCAGATTCATTTATTCCATCAGTATAAGAATAAGTTTTTTCTTTGTCTTCAGTTGATTGAATCCTTACTAATTCCTCAAAAAGATTTGAGGATGATTTTTCCAGAATATATTCTGAAGCTATATTTCCGCCGCCGGATTGCCAGGATAGTTCGTATGAATTACGAAAGACTTCAATATTTAGCTCAGGAGACGGAGTAAAAACCGGTGCATCCGATTTGACTAATTGTATTCCACCAAATTCAATTAATCTTTTTTGCAATAAATTTGTAAGCTCTTCGCTATTATCAAAAGTAACAGATAACAGATTGCTAATATTTTCCTTATTTATTTTCGAATTAGAATTTAATTCGTATTGGTTCTGTTCTAATACTGATTCAATAACCCGTAGCTGTTCGATTTGAAAACTTTTATTTTCTGATTGATTGCCGAACTTTAAAATCAAATCTTCATTTAAGTTCCTTTTTAACAAGTTACCTGTACTTATTAACATATCGTTACAAAATGTTCTGAACCTACCTTCACTTTTATCTACTAAAATTGTTATTCGATTCCAGAGTTTTTTACCCGAATAAACAGGCTTTGTAAATTCCGGCTGTGAATAAAGATTTTCCACGTACAGCATGGCGAACAGATTATATTTCAATTCAAAAATTTTGTTGTGGGAGTTTTTGTATTCAAGTGAAACTAATTCTAAATCAAAGTTATTGATTTTCAACCAGAATTCAACCGTGAGAAAATTAACTTCTGAAGCAGGGATATTTAATTCAAGGAACGATCCGTTATTTAGCTGAAGAGAGCGCCCGGCATACTTTTGAGGTTTGTAAAAATCTAAATTTATCTCACAAAAATAAGGTTCATTTTGTTGTTGATAAATTTCTTCGTCATCACTTTTGCAAAATGCCAGAATTTCCTCACCCCTTTTAAAAATACCGGCGACTTTAATTTCAGATTTTGAACTATTCTCATTCTTAAAAGTTGTTAATAGCTGGAAATACTCCCCACTTTTTATCAAAGTATCTTTCAAATCAACTACTAATTTAAATACGGTTTCATAAACTCCAGGGTATTCTTCTTCAGAAATACTTATTTTTTTCTTTACTAAACCTGATTTTAATTCTGATGATTTTATTTCAATGTTATTATCAACAGTAAAATAAATTTCAAGTGATTCTGCATCGCTAAAAATTTTAGACGTTACAATGGAAATGTCAAAACTTGAGTTTGAAGGAATATAAGACGGGTAACCGATGTTCCAGTATTCCTGATGAGTCTGGTTCACTGCCGGAATAGACATCAGTATAACCACCAACAATATTTTAGTGACCTTAGTCATAGGGCTGGAGAAATTAACTACAAAAAACTAAAACATCAACTATTTATAATTTCTCAAAAAGTCTATTCTATCCTGAACCTGACTTACAGGAACCAACAATTTATCTTTACCATATAATGCATCTGCACGGTTGCTGAAAGCAAGTTCGTAATCTTTACTCATAACAATTGCTTCTTCGGGGCATACTTCTTCACAAAAACCGCAAAAAATACATCTTAACATATTTATCTCGAAAAGTTCAGGATATCGTTCTTTTTCTCTTTCCGTTTCAGAAGCCTGAACTTCAATTGCTAATGCCGGGCAAACCCTTGAACATAATCCGCAAGCAACACATCTTTCTTCACCGTTATTTTCCATGACCAAAACTGGTCTGCCACGGTAAGATTGAGGCGGATTGAAACGTTCTTCAGGATATTGCATTGTGAACTTTGGCTTAAACATTGTCTTTAATGTAAGCGCCAACCCCTTAACTATTTCAGGAATGTATATTCTTTCCCAAATGTTCAAATCTTTAGTTCTTTTCTTAACTGGCATCAAAACTCCGGATATGATTTACATATCGAATGTATTCAAAAAAAATTCTATTTGTTACAAATTAAAAATCATAATTAACAAAGCAACCCAAATAATATTTAACAGCGAAAGCGGGAACATAACTTTCCAGCCGAGATTCATTAATTGGTCATATCTCATTCTTGGTAAACTCCAGCGAACCCATAAAAAGAAAAATAAAACCATTCCCATTTTCACAAAAAATGTTGCGACTTGAATCAGAACAGTAAGCCATGAAGGTAAACCAAATGAGGATATATCAACAAAAGGTAAATTATACCCACCGAGATATAATGTGATGATAAGTCCGCTTGCTATTATCATATTAGCGTATTCCGCTAAAAAGAATCCTGCGAATTTCATACTGCTGTACTCGGTATGAAAACCGCCAACAAGTTCCGGCTCAGCTTCGGGTAAATCGAAAGGTAATCTGTTTGTTTCTGCAAATG
>JAEXTA010000011.1 GCA_023453665.1 Bacteroidota bacterium
TTTTACTTTAATGGTTTGATGATTTTCTTCCTAAAACTGATAACAGATTCTTAAAGGGTGAAAGCGGCGGCGTATAGTTGTAATTAATTTTGGTCAGCACATCAATATTTTGTCCTGCTGTGATCAATCCTGAAATCAAATCGCTGTAACCCGACAATTCCCTTCCGCCAAAGAACGACGCGCCGAGAATTTTTTTGTTGTCTGATGAATACAATATTTTTCCATAAACTTTTTCAGAGTCGGGCATTATATCTACAAGGTTTGGGACTGAAGCATCAACATATTTAAAACTTATTCTTAGTGATTTTGCTTCTTCAGTTGTAATTCCGCAGGAAGCAAAATAGTTATCGAATATTTTTACTGAAATATTTTTAACAACCGGATTCGTTCTGATATTTTCGCCTGCAGCATTTGCACCTGCAATATGACCGTAATCTCTTGACAATGTCGCTAACGGGATTACTTCATTCCTTCGGCTTACATAGTTCATCACTTCAATACAATCACCCGCGGCATAAATATTTGAATCACTTGTGCATAGTTTGTTATCAACTCTTACCCCGCCTGATCTGCCGATTTCGATTTTAGATTTTTCAAATAATGATTTATCGGGTTTTACTCCGGCTGTTACGAAGTACACATCATATTCTAAAATTCTGCCGTCGAGTTTAATACTTTTGATTTTGTTCTGATCAATGAATGGTTTTATATCAAGAGCATTTGAATAAAAACTCACATCTTTTTTATTAAGCAATTCATTTACAAGCAATTGAATTTCTTTCTCTGCAGAAGGAAAAGGCAATGAGTTTTTTTCAAACAGTGCCCTTTCAATACCTTTTGAACGAAGAGCATCGACCATTTCAAGTCCTAGTAACCCTGCGCCTATAACTGCGGCTGATTTGACCTGGTTTGTTTTTTTGTACTCTAAATATTTTTCAAGATCAGGAATTGATTTGATGTAGAAAACATTTTTCAGGAATGGATCAAATTGCGGCAGTTCAATACTTTTTGAACCGGTCGTGATAATTAATTTATCATAAGAATAACTTTTTGTTTCTCCGGACAGAAGATCACGAACAGAAATATTTTTTTTCTGTCTATCAATCGATTCAACTAAATGATTAACAAAAACTCTTACACCTTTTTCAGATGAAAATTTTTCAGGATCATAAAAAATAAGTTTCCGGTAGTCTTCAATATCACCTGAAATAACATAAGGAATTTCACAAACGCCGGTTGATATATAGGGGTATTTTTCAAAGAGAATAACATCAGTAACAGGGCTTACCCGTTTTGCTTTGGCAGCCGCTGCGGCTCCGGCAGCGCTTCCGCCAATAACTATTATTCTCGCGGGGTGAATCATTTTTCTTTAAAGCTCAGAGTAATTGCGACACCGTTAAAACCGAATTTCTTTCTAATGAGTTTTTCCAAAAATCTTCTGTAATGTTCCTGTATTTCTTTCGGGTAATTTGTGAAGAAAAGAAAAACCGGGTAATGATCTCCCACCTGTGTAATATATTTTATCTTTACTTCTTTGCCTGTGTGCGTTGATGCGGGCGGATTTCTTTCTATCTCAGGAAGTAATGTTTCATTCAATTCATTCGTAGGGATTTTTTTCTTTCTCTCATCACTTATAGAAATGCAAAGATCAATCAGTTTATAAATACGCTGTTTGGTTAATGCTGAGATAAATATGATTGGGAAATAATCTATCGACCCGGCTTTGTCCCTGATATTTTTCTCATACTCTTTTGCGGTGTTGGTTTCTTTTTCGATAAGATCCCATTTGTTTACAGCGAGTATAATTCCTTTTCGCCAGCGGACGGCTTCATCAATTATTTTCTGATCCTGTTTTTCTATTCCCATCATTGCGTCAAGAACAATTACAACAACATCACTTTCGCCTATTGTTTTAAGGCTTCTGAGAGTTGAAAAGAATTCGATGCTTTCCTCAACACGTTTTTTCTTTCTTAATCCGGCGGTGTCAACAAGAATAATTTCTCTTCCATAATATTTAAGAATTGAATCAAGACTGTCTCTTGTTGTACCGGGAATATCTGTTACAATACTTCTGTCGTGACCAAGCAAAGCGTTAGTCAATGATGACTTCCCGACATTCGGTCTGCCGACTATCGCTATCTTTAATCTCGGATCTTCATCACCTTCTTTTTTAAGGGCGAATTCAGAAGTAAGTTCATCGAGAAAATCGCCTGTCATTCTTCCTGTTAAGGCTGAGACCTGGTAAACTTTATCTATGCCGAGTGAATAAAATTCAGCGGCGAGGTTATCTTGTTTTTCCGAATCAACTTTATTTACAAGAAGGAAAAATTTTTTGTTTGAGGTTCGAAGCAATCTTGCTATCTCAACATCCATTGGATTGAGTCCGGCTTTTGCATCAACGAGAAAAATTATTGCGTCGGATTCAGCGACGGCAATCTCTACCTGTTCACGTATTGCGGTTTCAAAAAGATCGGGTGAATTTGGAACATACCCGCCCGTATCAATCAGGCGGAATTCTTTTCCAGCCCATTCCACTTCGCCGTAATTGCGGTCACGGGTTACTCCGCTTACGTCATCTACAATTGCGTCGCGTTTGCCGACAAGCCTGTTGAATAAAGTTGATTTACCGACGTTCGGTCGTCCTACTATAACTACTAATGGTGTATTCATATTGTAAAAATAAGGATAATGAGGCAGGAATAAAATTTTAGATTTTGCGGATTGTCTTTGTGCCCTTTGCGTATTCTGTCTGCTCTTTGCGGTTAAAAAAGAGTATAAACCACAAAGCGCACAAAGTGAAACTCAAACATCTTTGCTTTTCACAAAGTTCGCAAAAGATTTATTTCAACAGTAGAAGTTTTTTAGTTGAAATAAAGCTACCTGCTTTTAACTGGTAAAAATAAATTCCACTCGCTAAACCCACAGCATTAAACTCAACTTCGTAAGTACCGGCTGGTTTTGTTTCGTTTACTAATGAAGCAACTTCATTGCCGAGTATGTCGAAGACTTTTAATGTTGTCAGTAGAGACGCATCGCGATGTGTCTCTACGGCAGGTATTGTAAACTTTATTTTTGTTGTTGGGTTGAATGGGTTTGGATAGTTTTGGAATAAATTAAAATTCAAATTATTATTTATTTCATTTTTGTCTATGCTAGTTATGATCTCACCAAGATTACCGTCTCTGCTTACTTGCTGTATAAACACACCAAGTGGTTCAGGATAGTATTTGCCAAAAGCATCAATGAAACCATCATTTCCATCAGATATGATTGATCGAGATTCGTGGGTCATTAAAGAATAAACTATATCGTTTGAATTCCATAACTTTTCAACATTCCTATTAAATTTTTGAGCTAAGTATTTTGATTCATTTGAGATACCTTCTATCCATATAATAATAAAATTTGTTGAGTCACTTAATATTATATTTCCACCCACAACATTATAATTAGTATCTTTTATAGAATAGTTACTATCAGAGAATTCAGGAATTCCATTTTTATCAAGTATTTGAAGATATGTATTAATAACTAGCTGGTTGTCTTCTCTTTTTTTCTGCCATACAACAACTAAAGAAGAATCATTTAATATTTTATAATCTTGTAAAGATAGAGGATGGTCTAAATACCTATCAATCACAATACTGCTGTCATTCCAAATAAAATTTCCTTCCTCATTTATTCTATTTACAGCTAATATATAAGGATCAAAATTGTCTGACCACTTTGTTCTTGCCCACAAACCACCACCGTTATTATCCGGAATAATATCACCATACCACTGATTTACCTTAGACCATCTTACACTCATATCAGGATTAATACTTTCTAAAGTATTATCATAATTCTGCTTAAAGTACTTTAGAAATATTCCATCAGGTTTTCTTCTGTTTATATAAACTTCAGGAAAATTATCTCCATACCGTGTGCATATATATTTTCCTGTTTCTCCCCATAATCTTTCACCCTGATTAGATATTTTCTGAACTCTAATAACTGCAGAATCTTCTGAGCCGGTGTAATAAGGCGGGTATAGATTTTTCCACGTTATGTAAATACCATTATCTTCATCTTCAACTGCACTGTAAATACCATAAGTAACAGCCGTATCTTCAGTGACGGTTATCCCACGTTCTCCCCAGAATAAAAATCCTGTTGTGTCAATCTTATTTGTTCTCAGGTAGGGATGAAAAATTGGCTGCCAAACCAATGAATCCCATCCAACCTGGATTCCATCAGTGAATAATATTATGACTTTTCCGGTTTCTGCATTTATTAATTTTAATCCTGCTTGAGTTTCTCCATTACCAACAATATGTAAAGGTTGGCTCCACCTAACATAACCGTACTTATCAACCCATTGCAGCCAGGAAGAAGGATAATCTGTATTAGCAGTAGTCCAGCCGACAAAAGCACCACCCATTCCATCTTCACAAGCTGTAACCCAATAACCAAAATCTGAGATTTGAAGATTTTGATTAGGGTTGTTACTCCATTGGGGAAAAATGTAAGCGGGAATGATAAGAGTTATTAGAAAAAAGAAAGATATTCGTTTCATAATTAAACTAAACTTACTCGCTTTAAATTAGTTCATTATGGTTTCAGTAGCAAAGCGTTCCTTTTTAGTCTTAGTGC